>CAMCSM010000026.1 GCA_945877805.1 Methylacidiphilum caldifontis
GAGGGAAATGTCATCGAGATTCCAACCGCAAAGCTATCATCGACGGCACCACGAGTACTGGGGAGGGGAATGCCGCAACGATATTCTAAAACGTCAGGGATCTGCGAGAGCTTTTTTGCCTCCGCTAAAAACTTTTCCCGATTTTCAAGATACGGTTTATCAATCCAAAAAATAACAATATGAGTAATCATCACTTCCCTCCACTTTAATTAGATTGGTTATTTAGACCTGTCCCCACGGACTGTAGACCGGCACGTATTGCGGCAACCTGAACAAGCTCGGCCAAACGATATCGTAATCTTAATCCTTGAAGGAGGCCTCCAAAAACAAAGGTTCCCCAAACACCGAGGACATGTGGAATATATTCTGGAGAGGTCAACATAAAGACCAAACCAAAGGTAAATATGACCAAGAGAGCCAACAAGGTCAACGTGCTTAAATGGAGGAAATTCCCCACTCGGGTGAGACGTCTTCCGTGAGGATAAATCTCCGTCATGGTCCGCAATCGCAAGTTCCACCAGCGACTCACGAAAACGTGGATATCCCAATCTTTCCACCCCGTATCTAACCCGTAGTTCCATCCTTCACTTTCCAAAAGTTGAATACTCTCGTGCAGCAAATCTCCACGCTCTTTTCCTCCCTCACTCCAAAAGGAGAGATGTCCCGCTTTCCAGAAGGAGGTTGAGGCGTGAGGGGACTCCTCTTTGGATCGAACCACACTTAAGGGTGTTCGTTTTTCTCGCAACCAGGTAAAATATCTCGCCCAGGCTCGTACCCACGGTTGAGTCAATGCAAGACGTAAGACAAGAAGTCTCGACATAAAGCTATCATGCTTCGGCTCAATACGGACACGGACCATGTAGAAAAGTGCAACAATCAAATTCAACCCAAACATCACCAACGGAATGAGACGAATCTCGGTCAGCGGAATTGATAAAAAGAAGGTAAACAAGGTAAGTACCATCCACTCAAAGCTTCCCAGCAAATAAATCCAAAGGGACTCTGGACGTGAATAGATCGATTGAAAAAATCCGGTTCCAAAGATTCCGTGATAAATAACAGGCTTTGTAAAAAGGGGTTCCAAATGCACTTGAGAATAAATAGTCCCCTTCCAAATCGCAGAACCGGTTAATCCGAAGTATTGAAGATGTTTGTAACGCAATAATGCCTCTGCCTCTCCATAGCCGCGTTGCTGTCCGTAATAAGCCTTCACGGTGAAACGACGATAATGCCAGACCACTGCGGTCGGGGCAAAACCGATCAAATACCCCCGTTGCATAATGCGCCAACAAACATCGACGTCATCCCCAGCCTTACGATATTCAGGATCAAATCCCCCGATCTCCAACAAGACCCACTTGTAGTAAGCCATATTACAGCCCGGAACATGTTCCGCGATATTATCGGCCACTAAAATATGACTCGGGGATCCGGGAGAGGCCGCCACTGCCGCTTGAATCCAATCGGTCGCAGGAGGTGAAATATTCGGCCCTCCCGTCGCTGCAAAATTTCCTTGTTGCAGACTGTGGACTAAAAAATAGATCCAATCTTGATCCGCCATACAATCGGAATCGGTAAAGGCAATGATCTCTCCCTCAGAGGCCTCGATTCCAACATTACGAGCAACACTTAACCCCTTGTTTTCTTGGACAATATTGCGGACCCAAGGAAATTCCTTCATCATCTCTTGCGTTTCATCGGTCGAACCATCGTCCACAAAAACAACTTCATAATTTGGATAATGAAGTTTGTGCAATGAACGAATACAGTCTTGTAAGGTTCTCGCCCCATTATAAGAACAGACGACAATGGATACCTTCGGAAATTGTTCGAGAGGAAAACGTTCTGCAAGGGGACGTTCGGGGTTCGTTAAATACGGCTTTAAAGCCTCATAAGATTTTTTCGGTCGACGATCCTTGGTCACAATCCCAAAGGCCCAATCCTCAACATCGACCCCATCGGTGAACCATTCATCAGTCCAGGAAAAAAAGATCGTTCCCGCCAGCCCGCTTTGAAAAACATTCTTCACATGCTGAGTCAGCAAGGCGGCTTGAGCCTCCTCCCCTTTACGAATCGTATCGAGACCGAATTCACTCAAGATGAGAGGCTTGTCTCCCGAAAGATTCTGAAGACGCCCTAAATAACTGACAAGATCCCGCTCCCGTTCCAAATAAACATTATAACTGTAAAAATCGACGTTTTGCGGAAGAAGATATTCTGTTGGAGGAAAATTTGCATAGGCAACCAACGCACCGGGATCGGCCTTCTTTACTGCAGCAACCAACGAATCGACAAAGCGCACCATTTTTTTTGCGCCGTACCAACGAACTAAGTCAGGAGGAATTTCATTATCGACAAAAAATCCCATCAACGCGGGATGAGCGACATGAGTTTCGGCCGCTTTTTGAACATTTCCTCGAATCGTTTGCAGCGCCTCTGGGTCATCTAAAAATAAAACCCGTTTATGCCAAGGGATCGTAATCATGATCCGAACGCGATGACGGGCAGCAAGATCCATGAACCAACGAGGCGGAGTATGATAAACACGCACCACATTAATTCCCATTTCGCACATCAATCGAAAGTCCTGTTCGACTTCCGATTCTAAAGGAAAATGAGGATCTCCCTCCCGGCGTGGACGAAACGGCCCATAGGTCGCCCCTTGAAGAAAAAACTTACGTTCCCCTTCAAAGAAAAATTTTGCTTTCACCTGAATGCGAGGAAAGTCCGAACTCATCGTTGTTTCTCTATTGATACCCACAATTGCCGAACGATGGAGCAAAGTTTTCCCCTGACAATTCAAATTAAACCCATAAACCAGACGAGCTGGAACCAAGATTCATTGGATGAACGAGTCGTTTTTAGATTGAATAAACTTCTTCCGACTCCGGTTTATGAAATTTGTTTACCCCGATTTTGACGGGACTCCGCAGAAAAGAGGGAGTCTGAAAAGTTTGGTGCGGGGGCGCAGCGGGGTGCAACCAAAATCAGGGGCGGAGGGGAATCAAGAAATCTCCTAGGAAAGCAAGAAAGCAGGAAAAGAAAATTGAAGGAGAGGGGAAATCCCCTGCAGAATAAGGATTAAGATTTTACTTAATGGAAAGTATTAAAACAACACAATCAGATGTATTTTCCTGCCTTCTTGCATTCCTAAGAGTGTTCTTAATTCTTTCGAAAAGGGGAACCAAAATTTTCTTATGGAAGGATTTGGGGTGAGGGACTACCGTTGACACGCCCCTTCAAATCCTTTAAAAAAAGTCGATGCGGAGTCTCCTATCCTTTATTCTCCTCTTTTTAACCCCCCTCTCCTCCCAAGAGCTTATTCGCTCAGAAAAACAGACCTTTAAAATTGAATCGCTTGTCGAGGGACTTAAAACCCCTTGGGCGCTCGAAAAACTACCGGATGGACGATTTCTTTTTACAGAGCGTTCCGGCTCACTCCATTTTTTCGATGAAAAGGGACTCGATCCCACTCCGATCTCCGGTCTCCCCGCTGTTTTTTCCAAGGGACAAGGGGGGCTCCTCGATCTTAAACTCCATCCTCACTATCAAGAAAACGGTTGGATCTATCTCTCTTATTCGGAACCCATTCAAGATAAAGCATTTACAAAAATAATTCGCGGGAAAATTATCGATCATCAGTGGAGCTCCTCAGAAACCATCTTTGAGGCTCCCCGCGAAGATTATACAAATAGTCAAGTCCATTTCGGATCGAGAATGATCTTTGACGATCACGGGTATCTCTTTTTTTCGATTGGGGAACGGGGGGCAATGAATGAGGCACAAAATCTCTCAAAGGCTCAAGGGAAAATCCACCGCGTTTTCGAGGATGGAAAGATCCCGACCGATAACCCCTTTTATAACCAACCGAAAGCCGTTAAAAGTATCTGGGGCTACGGAAATCGTAATCCCCAAGGTCTTTTCTTTGACCGAGAAAAAGGGATACTTTGGGAAACGGAGCACGGTCCAAAGGGGGGGGATGAACTCAATCTGATCGGAAAAGGGAATAATTACGGATGGCCCTTGGTCTGTTATGGGATCAATTACAACGGAAAACCGATCTCTGATAAGCAAGAAGCGGAGGGAATCACCAATCCCATCACTTATTGGGTTCCCTCGATTGCGGTCTCGAATCTCCTCCTCTATCGTGGAAATCAATATTATCAGTGGAAAGATAATCTATTTGTTGTCTCGCTTGCTCTTCAAAAATTTATTCGAATGGAAATTGAGAATGATAAAATCACTCATCAAGAGGTGATCTGGGAAATGAAAGGTCGGATGCGTGATATCCGCACTTTTGATGATGGATATATTTATATTCTCTTCAACGATCCTGGAAAAATCGTTCGACTTAAACCGTTTTCAAATTGATGAATCGATTTCTCCTTACGTTTCTCTCGTTTTATTTTTTCCTATTTTTAATTAATAATCAGGCTGAAAATCTTCCCCAAAATACCTCCATTCCCGTTCTTCCCCAAGTCGTGGTCACTTCCCATTCCGATTCATTAACCTCCTCTTCAACGGAATCGCTCGCCAAAAAACTGAATTCGGTCTCTGGGGGGACTAACTTAATTCTCGGCTCAGATCTACGAGAAGGCAGAGCCACAACGGTTCAAGACACCGTTGGATTTCAACCCGGAATTATTGCCCAGTCCCGATTTGGAGCCGAAGAATCGCGTCTCTCCATTCGAGGTTCAGGAATCCAACGGGTCTTTCAAGGCCGAGGGATCAAACTGATGCAAGATGGAGTCCCTGTGGACACCACCGATGGAAGTTTCGATTTCCAATCCCTAGAACCGCTCACGACTGAAAATATCGTTGTTTATCGTGGGGGAAATGCTCTTGAAAACGGAAGCTCCACGCTCGGAGGTTCTGTCGATTATCAAAGTAAAACAGGGGCTCTCGCCTCCCCCTTTCAAATGAGATTGGCAACCGGAAGCTTTGGCTACCAACGCGGTCAAATCAGCACCGGAAAAGTCGTGGGGAATCAAGATTACTTCCTCTCCCTGAGTCGCTACTCAGAAGAGGGATACCGAGATCACACGAAACAACAATCCAACCGAATTCTCGGAAACTGGGGCTCACGTCTCACTCCCAATACAGAAAATCGTCTCTTCCTGACGTTGATGGAAAGTCAAAGTGAGATCGCCGCCCCGCTTCTCAAATCGGAAGCAGAAAAAAACCCGCAGCAGGGAGGATCAACCACGGTTCAAAATAACCATCGTCGAGATTTTAATCTCCTCCGACTCTCCGACCGTCTTGTTTTTCAAGAGGAGGATCATCGAATCGAGGGAACTGTTTTTTATGCTTATCGTGATCTTGATCAACCGATCTTTCAGATCATCGATAAAATCTCAAACGACTTCGGAACAGCTCTCCGCTTTGATGAAAAAGGAAGTTGGTCTGATACCCCTCATCGATGGTTCGGAGGGGTCAATCTCAACGGCGGATTTACTCAAGATCATCGATTCCTCAATAATAACGGCAGTCGAGGTTCTCGACTCGCGGATGCCCAACTTCAATCCTTTAATCAGGAACTCTATCTGTTTCACGAAATCGAATTTCTACCCTCCTTTTTTGTAACAGGAGGGGGTCAGTATGCCTTGGCATACCGTGGCTACGAAGATCATTGGAAAATCGATGGGGATGATTCTACTCAACAGTTTTATAAATCGATCTCTCCTCGCTTTGCACTTCGTTACGAATACAATCCCCAAACCCAACTCTTCGCCAACTACACCCGCAGTTTCGAGCCTCCCTCCTTCCCCGAACTGACCAGCTCTGCCTCTGGCCCCTCTCGCATTCAATTTCTTCAAGATCAAACGGCGGATACCGTTGAAGTAGGAACGCGTGGCTCAATGCACTCTTATCACTGGGAAACGGTTTTCTATCACTCCTGGATTCAAAACGAACTACTGACGACAACGATCTCTCCCACGGTGACTCGAACCCGAAATGCTGAGTCGACAATTCATCAAGGAATCGAAATGAGTCTGGGCCGTTCGATCGATCTCCTCTCCTTTTTAGAGTCAAAACCGGATCTTCGAATTGATCTTCAAGGAGTCTATGGATGGAATCATTTTCACTTTGATCACGACTCTTTATTTGGCAATAACATCATTGCGGGAACCCCGGAACATACCTTGAAAGCGGAATATAAGATCGACTATCAAAAAACCTATTCGATTACTCCGATCCTCGAATGGAGCCCCAATCCCTATCCCGTCGATCATGCGAATACTCTTTTTCTCGATTCGAGCACCCTCTTTTCAATGAAGGCGGCTTACAAATCCTCTCATGGATATCAACTCTTTATCGAAGGAAAAAATCTATTCGACACAAAATGGACCTCCACCTCTTCCGTCACTGACAACGCCTCTCTCAATACGAATCGTCAAGCGATGTTCTATCCCGGAAATGGAATCTCTTTTTATGCAGGAATTGAGTATCAGTGGTAACTCGTCCTTGAAGTGAAATGCAAAGATCTGAAATAAAACAGCAGTACGTCTAAGGAAACCATGAGAGCAACCCCGCAGCAACGATATCATGTCCTTTACGATTGGGATGATTAATCTGAGACATTAAATCCGGCAAAGAGGTTCCCTTTGAAATCTCTGCTTTAAATAACTCCAGACTGTCTACAAGTGCAAGATGATATTTATTAGCAAGTTCCACAATTTGTTTCGCATGTTGATTGAGTGGATCTTGCGGATCATTCAATTTGGAGCTTTGATCTGGAGTGGGAGTCAATAGAATTAAGGGAATTTTGGAAGAGAGAGCAGCAACAATCATCGATTCCCATGCAACTTTTGCTCTTTCTAAACCAATACCACGATCATTCAAACCATAATCAATTGTGATCAGGTCTGGTTTATGATTCAAAACATCCGAGACAAATCGACTTGCTCCAGATTCAGATGCATCTCCACCAATTCCTGTAACAATCACATTGATAACTGCAAATTCAAAGCGCTCTTTTAATCCTCGATGTAAAAGATGAGGATAAGCATTAAAAGTATCTACCAATGGTGTTTGAAAGTAACCAGATGGGACACTGTGTCCGTGACATACAATATTGACTGTTTTGTTCTTCGGCCAATCAACTTTTAGAGCTATAGAAATAGGCTTGAGATACTCCTCTTTGCGTGGCAACGAGGGCTCGTCAGCGAGGAGTACCGTCTGCAATAGTGTTGATAAAAGGAAAATAATAAAACCCAGCCGACCCATTTTTTTTACAAATAACATAAAGGCTAAACTAACCTTTTTTGCGCTTCTTTGTCGATTTTTAAACAATCTTCAATCGAATCTCCTAGAACGGTATAATGCCCCATCTTTCGTCCCGGCTTCGCCTCCTCTTTTCCATAAAGATGGAGCTTCAATCCTGGAAGTGCGAGGAGTCGATCCCAAGCCGGTTCTCCGGAGCTCCATAAATCTCCTAAAAGATTGCGCATCACAGAGGGCTTCATGAACTCCGTCGATCCGAGGGGCAATCCACAAACCGCTCGGAGTTGCTGTTCAAACTGACTCGTGACACAGGCATCAAAACTAAAATGCCCTGAGTTATGGGTCCGAGGAGCCAACTCATTAATGATAATCTTTCCTGCCTCGGTTAAAAAACATTCGACGGCCATCAAGCCGACAAGATCAAACTTCTCCGCAACTCCCTGAGCCACTTCCATGGCGCACTTTTCAACTTGGGGATCAAACATTGCCGGAACCTGACTCAAGGCCAAAATATGGTTCTCGTGATGATTTCTCACCACGGGGAAACTCCGAATTTCCCCTTGGCTATTTCGAGCGACAATCACCGAGAGCTCGGCTTCAAAGGAAATCCATCCTTCAAGTACCCCAACCGGAGCTTGTAAGTTTTTCCAGACGAAATCTAAATCGCTACTCGCCGAAAGTTTTTGCTGCCCCTTTCCATCATACCCAAAATCAGCAGTCTTCAAGACCGAGGGAAATCCAATCTCAGCCACCGCTTTTTTAAAGCCCTCCAGCGAATCGACCACACGAAAAGGGGCGACGGGAAATCCATTGCTCTGTAACCATTCCTTTTCTCGTCTACGATTTTGACAAATATGCAAAACTTGGGGGTTTGGATAAAGAGGAACGATCCCCTCAATCGATTTTAATGGCTCAACAGGAATATTCTCAAACTCGTAGGTGATCACATCGACCTGTTTGGCAAAATCCTGAAGCGCTTGAATATCGGTAAAAGGTCGATTGACCTCACGATCGGCAATCTGTCCTGTCGGGCAATCGGGAGTCGGGTCAAAGGTATGAATTCGATACCCCATTTTGCGCCCTGCAATCGCA
Source organism: Methylacidiphilum caldifontis (assembly GCA_945877805.1). Taxonomy (GTDB): domain Bacteria; phylum Verrucomicrobiota; class Verrucomicrobiia; order Methylacidiphilales; family CAMAQI01; genus CAMAQI01. The sequence goes on from CAMCSM010000026.1 coordinate 8,317, forward strand.
AACATTCTGCCGAGTTGTCCCCCTCCTAACAACCCGATTGTCGATCCTGGTAAAATCGGCCTCATAACTTTTGATTCGCGACTTGCTTCGTCTGCTTCTTACGAAAAGCGGCCCACTTTTTAAATAAAACCGCATCATGATTCGCTAAAATTGAGATCGCTAACAGGGCTGCATTCTTCGCACCAGGAACACCGACCGCCAACGAGCCGACAGGGATTCCAGCGGGCATCTGAACAATCGACAGCAAAGAGTCGAGCCCCTTCAACGCCTTACTTTCAACGGGAACTCCTAAAACAGGAATCTCCGTAAAGGCCGCCACCATCCCAGGAAGATGAGCAGATCCCCCTGCCCCTGCAATAATCACATGAAGCCCACGTCGCTTGGCACTGATCGCAAAAGAGCGAAGCTTTTCAGGAGTTCGATGTGCGGAGACAATCTCTTTTTGATAGGGGACCTGAAATTGATCGAGATAATCGGCAGCATTCTTCATCGTCTCCCAATCGGAGTGACTTCCCATAATAATCGCAATCTTAGGAACTGTTTTTTTATTTGTTTGAGCCATACAAACCTTTTTAAATCAACTTCACCAATTTACCAACGAAAAATGAATTCTAGAATTTAACCTTTTTTTAGAAGCCCTACAAAGAAGAGATCAGAAGCAATTTTAATTGTTTTTATCCGTGTCAATCCGCGTGCATCCGTGGTTAAAAATTTAGTTCGTTGCCCGATTTTTTAAATACCAATCGTAAGCCCCACGGATTCCTGACTCCAAATCGACTTTCGGCTTCCATCCCATGCCACGAATCTTATTCACATCCATCACTTTACGTGGCGTTCCATCTGGCTTTGTCGAATCCCAAATAATCTCTCCTTGGTAGCCGACCGCCTTTTGGATCATCGAGGCTAATTCTCGAATCTCAACGTCCTCTCCGCAACCAATATTAATAATCTCAGGAGATTCGTAATTTTCTAAAAGAAGGAGACAAGCCGCAGCCAAATCGTCGCTATGCAAAAACTCACGACGCGGCGTTCCGGTCCCCCAAAGGGTCACCGTCTTTGCTCCACTTACTTTCGCTTGATGGAATTTATAAATCAGAGCCGGCAAAACGTGAGAGGTCTCAGGATCAAAGTTATCAAAGGGACCATACATATTCGTCGGCATTCCACTCACAAACCGTGCCCCGTATTGACGGGCATAGGCCTGACAGAGCCTGAGTCCAGCGATCTTGGCAATCGCGTAGGCCTCATTCGTTTGCTCCAAAGGACTTGTCAAAAGCGACTCCTCTTGAATTGGCTGTGGAGCATGCTTTGGATAGATACAGGAACTTCCTAAAAAAAGAAGTTTTTCAACCCCCACGCGATGAGCATTTTCGATGACATTATTCTGAATTTTTAAATTCTGAAGCAAGAAATCGACAGGATAATCCCAATTCGCCTTAATTCCCCCCACTTTCGCTGCAGAGAGAATGACATAATTCGGTTTTTCTTGATCAAAAAATGTTTTCACCGCAACGGAGTCTTGTAGATCGAGCTCTTGACGCGTTCGCACGATGATCTCGTAGTTTTTCAGATCAGAAAAAAGACGGTGAATCGCACTTCCCACCAATCCCCGATGTCCCGCAATGAAGATTTTTTGTTTCACAAGACTACATACGAATATCTTGACCGGACATTTGGCGTTGAAGGGAGTCGATATCGGCATCGACCATAATCTTTACCAACTCTTTAAACATGACTTTCGGAGCCCATCCCAGTTGTTTCTTCGCCTTAGCAGGATCTCCGATCAACAGATCCACTTCCGCAGGTCGATCATAACGAATATCATGCTCAACATAATCTTGCCACTTCAATCCCACACAGCCAAAGGACTCCTCTAAAAATTGACGAACCGAATAAGTTTCTCCGGTTGCAATCACATAATCATCCGGTTTCTCTTGTTGCATCATCAGCCACATCGCCTCGACATAGTCCGGTGCAAATCCCCAATCCCGTTTGGCATCGAGGTTTCCGAGATAGAGTTTCTTTTGCAATCCCGCTTTGATTCGAGCGACGGCACGAGTGATTTTACGAGTGACAAAAGTCTCCCCTCGACGAGGGCTCTCATGATTAAACAAAATCCCATTTGAGGCATGAAGTCCGTAACTCTCACGGTAGTTAACGGTGATCCAATAGCCATAAACTTTCGCGCAGGCATAGGGACTACGAGGATAAAAAGGGGTCGTCTCAGTCTGAGGAACTTCCATCACCTTTCCGTACATTTCTGAGCTTGAGGCCTGATAAAAACGGGCTTTCGGACAAACTAACCGCATCGCCTCTAAGATGCGTAAGGTTCCCAAACCAGTGACATCTCCAGTATATTCCGGAATATCAAAGCTGACACGAACATGGCTTTGCGCCCCTAAATGATAAATCTCTTCCGGTTGAATCTCCTGTAAAAGTTTTTGGATACTCACAGGATCGCTCAGATCGCCATGGTGGAGAAGCATCTTCGCCCCATTATGACGGTCTTCGTAAAGGTGCTCAATCCGATCGGTGTTAAAACTCGACGCACGACGGATGACCCCGTGAACCTCATAGCCCTTTTTTAAAAGAAGTTCTGCCAAATACGAACCATCTTGCCCTGTAATTCCAGTAATCAATGCTTTTTTCATGAGTGGATAGGAGATAGAGAAAAGAGCACTCTTGGTCAACTTCAGAATAAAAGAGCTTCACCGCCATTCACCGCGAGACACAGAGCTCAAAATGAGGAGTTTACAACAACTGAAGAATTGGCCCTGGCTTTACTCAGGTCGCGGCCTGTGACCTCAACGACAGATTCGTGATCTTATTTTTCGTTCCGACGAAAAATAATGAGAAGAGTTTTAAGAGTGATGGACTAAGGTTGAAGTGAAATTTGGCTTCCGGCCTTAATATTATAGGTCTTAGAAAGAGATCCTTGGTTCAAAGAGATTTCGATCAATCCTTGGCTATTTTTCAAAATCAACGCACGTCCGGTTGCCACTTTCGTATAGGTCTCGACGTAAGGGGCGGAGAAACTACTGCCCGCTAAAATAACTTTCACGAGCGCCCCCATTTTTAAATTTGTCGCAAAGGAGGCGGAGATATTCGTGATCACATTTCCGTAACGATCCACATAAAGAACCTCTCCAGAAATGGTGTTTCCAACAATCTTCTGCTGTGAAATCGGAAGAATATCAATTTTTTTAAGGGGAGTTCCCATCAACGAAGGGGAATCCCCCTTGGCTAAAGCGGCGGCCACGGGAGCGTAGATATCCCGTCCATAAAAAGTGGAAGTCGGCAATCCGTGACGATAATACTTCATTTTATCCAATGTCCAAACCCGATCGATCCCCTCACGTTCTGCGACCAATGTAAACAATCCATTATTCGGCCCAATATAGTACTTTCCCTCTCTTGTCAGAAGAAGAATCGGATCACGATTCACTCCAAATCCGGAGTCAATCACGGCAATGAAAATGGTTCTGGCAGGAAAACAAGCGGCCGATCCACTTAAAACAACCGCCCCCTTTCTCACATCAAAAGGCTCGATCTGATGACTCAGGTCAACCAGTTTAGCCTCAGGAAAGAGGCTCAAGACAACCCCTTTAATCTCCCCCACATAAGAGTCCTGAAGTCCAAAATCGGTGAGCAAAGCAATAAATCCGCTCCCCAAAACCTCTTTCTTTTCTTCTGAACACCCGAGGAAGAGGAATAAAAAAATCAGCAACAATAAAAAACGTGTCATGCCCTTTTCCTTAGGGGGAAATCTTCAAATCACAAGGGAGAAAATTCTGATAAAAAGATAATTTTATTAAGAATGTTCAAAAAAACCTCGCCAGATCAAAAAAATTCGAGAGAGTGACCCCTCTTAACTATCAAAAGGAAAACATATGGGTGCTTACAAAGGACGAACCAACCGTAAAAACCGCTTAAAAAGAGCGGCTAAAGAAATTCGCTTGCTCGAAGAAAAGGCTGCTGCCAAGAAATAAACCGTGCGAACATTCGCTTTCTGAGTGCGAGAAGGCCCCCGAGCCACAAGGAATGACCTCCTGTTAAAAAGGGGGGTTTTTACTCTCCATCCTACTATTTGAATGCTCAAATAGAAAGATTTAGTCAATATCTCAGAATTTCTCTTGTCTCCAAGACTGAGACTGCTAGCGTACCGCACTTGACGAAAGAAATTTTATGAAAAGAACGTATCAACCTTCGAAGAAACGCCGTGTGCGTCAATATGGCTTTTTAGCCAAAACAAGAACCAAGAATGGTCGCGCCATCTTGAAGCGCCGACGTGCCAAAGGCCGTAAACGCCTCGTGCCTAAGGGTGCGGATGTCAAATTCGCCAAACATACCCTCGGATAAATCGAACGAGAGTCTCCCAAGGACTCTCATTCTTTCCCACAGAGGTTGGGTTAAACAAATGTTTAATACAGGGCGACGCCACCATCATCGATTGCTCTCCCTGATTCAACTGAATAAACCCTCTTCCTACACTGAAGCAGGAAAAGTCGCTTTTTTTACCCCAAAAAAAATCGGCAAGGCGCATGATCGTAACCGTGTTCGACGGCAAATGAAAGAGGTCTACCGAAAAGACCTTCAATCACGACAGACCACCCAGCTTTGGATTTGGTTGGCCAAACCCTCTTGCTCTCATTCGACTTATGAGAACATTCATTCTGCAATGGAACTTCTCGCTCTTAAGGCGATAGACCAAAACCGATAACTTAAACTCGATAACTCTCAATAAAGAACTTTTATGGATCGTACTAGCTGGATTGGTGTTAGCGTATGCGCAATATTGTTTGCAGTATGGATGTGGTATACAACAACGGTTTACCCAAAAAATCACCCGACGATACGCCCCCCAACAGCAAACTCCGTAACTTCCTCCCCGACCACAGACCCGTCGAGAATCAGCTCTCTGACTCCCGGAAAGCCCTCGGACCTAAAGCCGAGTCCTCTGGTCGCGCCGGAGCAAACGACTTTCCTCGAAAATGAATTTCTCAAAGTCACCTTCACCTCCCATGGAGGGGCAGTAAAACAGGTTGAACTCCTTAAACATCTTGGAAAATCAAAATCTGAAAACGTTTTCCTCCACGAACATTCCGTTCTTCCCTTTTTAGCCCGTCAGGGATGGACAGAGATTGCGGAAAATTACACGCTCGATAAGCAAGGAGATCGGATTATTGCTAAGTCGATTCTTCCGAACGGCCTCATGATTGAACGTATTTATACGCTCAAAAACCAATATCAAATCGAGCTCCAAGAGACTTTTCGCAATCCGAATGCTCAGCCGATTGCCCTTCCTCAGTTCACTCTTTCCATTGGCTCCGGGGAACCGGTTCACACCCATGATCAAACGACCCACTTAAAGTCTGGATGGTTGGCAAAAGAGAGCGACTCCTATAAATCCCATGCCCTTGCAGAAATGTCTGGCGGATTTTTTAGCCAAGCGAAATCTCAGATCCTCCAACCGGCTCTCAACCTCAATTGGGTGGCAACCACCAATCAATTTTTTGGATCGATCATCAAAGTTCCTGCTGACTTTAAAAGCATCGAAATGATCTGTCATCAGCTTCCCCTTCCGAAAACAGAGGGGAAAAGCGGTACGATTTCGGGAATTTATTCAACCGTCTCATTTCAAGGAATCACCCTCGCTCCTCAAAGCGAAACAAAGGGAAGCTATGAAATTTATACGGGACCGAAAGAGTATGCGATCCTCAAAAATCTTTCCGATTTTCAAGATCATATCATGGATTTCAGTATCTGGGGCTGGGTCATCAAACCGCTTCTCTGGATCATGCACCATATTCACCACCCTCTCTCTTATTTTGGAAATCCCCTCATGCTTAACTACGGCTGGGTCATTGTTCTTCTCACCGTTTTCCTAAAACTCTGCTTCTGGCCCCTCCAAAGCACCGCAAACGCCTCGATGAAAAAGATGCAGGCCTTAGCCCCAAAAATGGAAGAGCTTAAAAAGAAACATGAGAAAAACCCGCAAAAAATGAACGAAGAGATTATGAAACTCTATCGTGACTATGGAGTTAATCCGGTCGGGGGATGTCTCCCGATGCTTGTTCAATTTCCAATCTTTTTAGGGCTTTATACGATGCTTCAAAGTGCGGTCGAAGTTCGAAATGAATCCTTTTTCTGGATTAAAGATCTCGCCCAACCGGATACCATCTACACCATCACTCATCTAGGAATGGGTCTCCATCTCGATGTGAATCCTCTTCCCTTGATTATGACGGCGACCTCGGTTGTTTTGATGAAAATGACCCCTCAAACGACCGATAATCCTCAAATGAAGATGCTCCAATGGATGCCAGTCCTCTTCCTTTACATGCTCTACAACTTCGCTGCCGCCCTTTCCCTTTATTGGACGGTGAATAATCTCCTCTCCATGTTCCAAACCTATCGTAATTTGAAAACCCCACCTCCTAAGCTCCACCGAGTGAAGAAAAAACTCCCCTTTGGACTCGGTAATCTCCCTTCTAAATAATTATTTCGGATTGATTACAATTCTTTTCTCTCTCGCTTGCCAAAGCAAAAAAATAAGATAGAAATCAAGGTGTATGTTTGCCGAATATAACGACTACGTTTTAAACTCCAGTCGTCAATTAGGGTGGATCACAGAAGATCAAGAGAAGTCGACCCGCTATGCCCTCGACTCCCTTCCTGGAGCTTCGGCAATTAGCTACCTTGAAGAACAACAGATTTTAACTTCAGTTCAATGCGAACAGTTCCGACAAATTATTCAGGACTCCATCGAGTCACAAGGAGCGACCGTTCCTGAAAAACAGTCCTCTTCTCAATCCCCCTCGACAACCACTCTTCACGTCAGTCAATACCTTGAATATGGGATTCGAAAGGGAGCCTCTGACATCCACCTCAGCCCCTTCGCTAAACCGACGATGAGGCACTCCGGTCAACTCCAATTTATCGAGGAATTTCCAACCCTCTCTCCCTCCGATACCGAGGCGCTTGCGCACGGGTTTTTAGATCAAGAACAAATCAAGGCAGTTCATGAAAATGGATCGGTCGAATTTTCTTACCATCTCCCCGGAAAAACTCGCTTCCGAACCAGTGTGGTGCGACAAAGACGAGGCTGGGAGATCGTTTTTCGAATTATTAATCCTCAAATAAAAACGATGGATGAACTTGGTCTTCCTGAGGAACTCAAAGTCTTAACTCAATATCATAACGGGCTTGTTTTAGTCACCGGATCGGTGGGAAGTGGAAAGTCAACAACCCTGGCTGCGATGGTCGAAGAGATTAATCGCGAACGTTCCGATCATATTATTACGTTAGAAGACCCGATCGAATACGTTTTTGAGGCTAAAAAGTGTCAAATCTCTCAACGCGAAGTAGGAACACATACCCACTCCTTTGCCTCCTCACTTCGTGCCGCACTTCGGGAAGATCCCGATGTGATCATGGTCGGTGAAATGCGAGATCTCGAAACGATCTCACTGGCGATTACCGCCTCAGAAACCGGCCACTTAGTCCTGGGAACTCTTCACACGAGTACGGCCGCACGGACCTTAGATCGTCTCTTAGATGTTTTCCCTATCGAACAACAGGCGCAGATTCGGACGATGGTCAGCGAGTCGATTCGCGGAATCGTCTGCCAACAACTCGTCCCCCGTGCCGATGGCACCGGCCGTGAACTCGCCCTCGAGGTGATGTTTAATAATCCCGCCGTCGCCAATGTTATTCGTGACTCAAAAACTTTTATGCTTCCAGGAATTATGCAAACCGGTCGTAAGCAGGGCATGAGACTCATGGATGACTCCTTAAAGCTTCTCCTCGAGCAAGGAAAGATCACGATCAACGAGGCGATGGTTCGATGTGAAAATCAAAAAACTTTTATGATTTAATCTTCCATGAATAAAATCAACAGACTTTTTGAACAACTGATTCAAGAGGGGGGATCCGATCTCCACTTAATGGAATCGCAACCGCCCAAGATTCGCAAGCATGGTGAAGTTCGCCCCCTCCGTGCAGAGCCGTTAACCAATCAAGAGATGATCGAGCTTCTCCAACCCCTTCCCCCATTAAAATGTTGGAAGATTTTTCTAGAAACCGGTGATCTTGATTTTGCGTACGAAATGAATGAGGAATCGCGGTTTCGTTGTAATTTCTACAAACAGATTCACGGACTCGGAGCTGTATTTCGAATTATTCCAACAAAAATAAAGACCCTCACCGAATTGGGGGTTCCGCCTGTCATCCAAACTTTTGGCGACATCAAATCAGGCCTTGTTTTAGTCACGGGCCCCACCGGCTCGGGAAAATCAACAACTCTTGCTGCGATCGTTGATTATATTAACACGACTTATCAGAAGCATATTATCACCATCGAAGAGCCGATTGAATTTGTTCATCTCAATAAAAAAAGTGTCATCACTCAACGGGAAGTCCCCCATGAGGCCCCCACCTTTTCGCACGGACTCAAAGCGGCGCTTCGAGAAGATGCCGATGTCGTCCTCGTCGGCGAAATGCGTGACTTAGAGACGATCTCCCTTGCGCTGACCGCGGCCGAAACAGGGCTCCTCGTCTTTGGGACCCTACATACCAACAATGCTCGAAAAACAGTCGATCGGATTATTGATGCCTTTCCGAGCGATCAACAATCTCAGATTCGGACGATGCTCGCCAACTCACTCCGTGGCGTGGTCGCTCAACTTCTCCTCAAACGCTCCGATCAACCTGGACGATTAGCGGTCAATGAGATATTAATTTCAAATCCAGCGGTTGCCTCAATTATTCGCGAAGGAGGGACGACAAAACTTCAAGACGTTCTTAAAACAGGAAAAGCCGAAGGGATGCAATTGATGGATGATGCCATCCAAGAATTTCTCGATAAAAAGATGATTAGCGGACATGAAGCTTACATGAAATCGATCGAAAAAAACCGATTTGCCGAATTCGAGAAACCGGATTAATCTCTCGTTATGCAATCCTCATTGAGAGATGGTGCTGATCTTTGCCAGAATCAGCACTCTTTACCAGACTCCCTCATTCCATCGATTGTCCATGCTCTTTTTGACCCCTCACTTCCTTATTTAGACAAAAAACAGTTTCTCGAGTCCTTTTCTCAAAAAGGGGAAACTGCACAGGAAGTCGAACTCTTTGCAGAGATCCTCCTGCAAAAAGCCTCCCCTTTCCCTATTCACTCCTTCTATCAAGAGCGCCCTTTATTTGATTGTTGTGGAACCGGTGGCGGAAATCTCAATCTCTTCAATGTCTCCACCGCTATTATTCCGATTCTTGCTTCCCTTGGAATTCCGGTGGTCAAACATGGAAATCGAGGAGTGACCAAAAAATCAGGAAGCGCCGATGTGATTGAAGCTTTAGGAATTCCTCTTCAACTCACCCCTGCACAGGCCTACGCCTCGCTTCAATCAAACGGTTGTGTCTTTCTTTTAGCCCCCGCCTTCCATCCTCACTTTAAAACCATTGCGCCGCTCCGAAAAGAACTCGGGGAAGAGGGAAAAAAAACGATTTTCAATCTCTTGGGGCCGCTCCTGAATCCTGCCCGCCCCAAAGCACAACTCTTGGGGCTCTTCCAAGAAAGTCATCTTCCACTTTTTCAATCGATCTTAAGCTCCCGAAATACCGATTTTACAATTGTTTTAGGACGAGATCCAGAACAACGACTGATTGGTGAAGTCAGTCCTTGGGGAATCCAACAATTCTCAGCCTCTCCCCTTGAATTAAAAGAGATCTTAACGTCACTCCATCATTCTTCGACCACCTCCCCCGAGCCACTCGAAAGGCTACTTGTCACCACAGCCGCAGAAAGCGCCTCGATGATCGATGAGGTCCTCAGCGGAAAAGAACGTGGACTCGCAAGAGATATGATCGTTATTAATGCGACGGTTGCTCTTTTAACCGCAAAGGGGGCGGCCCTCTTTGCTGAGGCAAAAGCGCTCGTTGAAGAATCGATCGATTCCGGAAAAGCATTCCTGAAACTAAACCAGTGGCAAGAATGGAGACCCCAATGAATACTCAAGCTCCGTGGAATCCCTCGCATCGCCAGATGCTTTGGATTCTGTTCGCCCTTATCCTCTCCTTCTTTTTTCACCTCCTTCTTGCTTTTTGGTTTTGGAAAACCTCTTTCCAACAAATGGCAATTCCGAATAAAAAAATTCCGATCGAACTAAAGCGTATTGAACTTCCAAACAAAGCCGTTCAACAACTCGCATCCGCCCCTGCCCTCTCAGTCAAGGCCCCTCAAACCTTAGAGCCTCCTCCTCAATTGCCGTTGTTTAAGGAGACCTTAGAAAGGACCATCGACAAAGTTGCGCCAGCGCTCTCTCTCCCCTCTGCTCCTCAAGTGGAGATTGCCCAAAGCATTCAATTTTCTCCCAGTGCTGCCGCTCTGAGCACTCCTTATAAACCGGCTAATCAGGCGGAGATCAAAGTCGAAATCGAAAAATTTCAAGTCGGCCCTCCAAGCATTGGAGCTCCCGTCCTCTCCTCACAAAATCTCAGCAGTGATGCTCAAGGGGTGGGAACCTCCCCTGCGATCGGTGGAATTACGGGGATTGCATCAGGGGCGAATCCCCCTCTTCCGATCGAGCTTCCTCCCACCCAAGCCCCTAGTTTTGAATCGTTGAGCTCAAAATTTCAAAATCTTGATCCCTCCGCTCGATTAAAACTTCCCCAGCCCGTTCTCCTCCGATTTCAAAGCGAGATTCTCTTTGATTTTGATCTCTCGGTCTTAAAACCGAATGCCTCTAAATTATTAGAACAGGCGCTCCCCTTGATTCGAAAATTTCCCGTGGCCCAAGTCACGGTCGAGGGTCATACCGATACATTCGGAGCGACCGACTATAACCAAAAACTTTCTGAAGCACGTGCCTTGAGTGTTGAAGAATGGTTTCGTAAAAAACTTGAACCGCAATATCAGATTCAGTCCAAAGGATATGGAAAAAATCGACCGATCGTAAACCCTAAAGGATCTATTGCGGAGCAAGCAAAAAATCGCCGTGTCGAAATTGTGATTCAGGGATTAAATCCTTAAGTTGACTCTCTGCGTCCTCTCCACCTACTCTCTCCGGCTCTATGAATTTTATTGGAATGATTCCCGCTGGATTTGCCGTCGGCCTCATCGTCGGCCTCGTCGGCGTTGGGGGAGGATCCCTGATGACCCCGATCTTAATCCTTTTTTTTGGAATCACTCCAAAGTTAGCAGTGGGGACCGATCTGCTCTTCGCCTCGATCACGAAAAGCGTCGGAGTCTGGGTTCACCATGATCGACATCAATCGGTCAATTGGACCATCGTTCGACACTTGGCCTACGGAAGCCTCCCGGGTGCCCTCCTCACTCTCTGGGGGATGAACTCCCTCCCCACTTTTGAATCCCATAGCTCAATCCAAAAACTTTTAGCGATCGCGCTCCTTCTCACCGCTGCAGCCCTTTGGTTTGGAAATCACTTTAAGCAAAAGATTTTTCGTTGGTCTGAACGAGTCGGACATCAACCCTCCTCACTTTGGACCGTATTCACGGGAATCATTTTAGGAGTCCTTGTGACCTTAACCTCCATCGGAGCAGGAGCCTTGGGAACCGTCGTCCTCTTAATCCTCTATCCCCACTTAAAGATTAAAAACATCGTCGGCACCGATCTCGCCCATGCGATTCCGTTGACGGCAGTCGCGGGTCTTGGACATGCTCACATGGGAAACGTCGACTATCCCCTCCTCTTGGCCTTACTTGCCGGATCGGTCCCAGGGATCTATCTCGGCAGTCGTTGGAGCGGAAGACTCCACGAACAGACTCTCAAGTTTATCCTTGCCGCGATGCTTTGCATTATCGCCGGAAAACTTTTAATGGAATGAAGTATTCATAAATCGGAATTCAATGCGATTTGAACACAAATTGCGAAGCAATAAACCATACAAACAGAGTCCAGACGTATGGCGCAAGGGAATCGGGGCGCAATGGGGTGCCGACTCCAAAAGGGTTTGGAGGAGACGATCTGATCCCGCAGCAGCGGGAGAAGAGATTGCAAGACGCAACTCCATGGCCAGTTTCTAGTTTATCCCACCGAAGATGGTCGGACTAAGATTGAGGTTCGTTTGGAAAACGAGACCGTCTGGCTTACCCAACAACTCATCGCGGATTTATTCCAAACGAGTAAGCAAAATATCGGTCAGCATCTCAAAAATATCTTCGAAGAAGGGAGGGAAGAAGTCGACTTTCCTCACTTTTATGGATAAGGGACGATCCTAAATTCCTTGTCAACGGAGAGCTTTCGCGATTGACTGATCTTCTTAATTTTCTCGATGCGCGGTTAGCTTAGTGGTAGAGCGCTCGCCTCACACGCGAGAGGTCACTGGTTCGATCCCAGTACCGCGCACTCTCTCTGAGGACTCACTAATCTCTTCGTAAAGTAAACTTCCTGAAAATCATATAAATATCTGTCATTCAATCGATTGCGCGGAAAATACAATTTAAAACATTTCACGCGAAGCAACTGTCTCCATGGAATAGGGAAATCACGAAAAAAGGAAAAGATACCACTGATTTTTTGTTTCTAAATTCCAGATTTCATGCTTTCCCTATTCAAAACTGCCTTTTGATTTTGGTTAGTTGAATTCGAATTAAATCTACTTCACAACTGTGTCGTTCCCCATTCCAAACAAGTTAGATTCCATCTGTTTTTATTGATCATCGCTAAAGCTCCTCTGAGCTTATCACTTTACCACTAACCCTTTGATAATCCTTTGGATTTGAACTCGATGAATTCCCATATGGACCCCTGAAAGTGCGTACCATTCCCTCGCGTTCATCTCTCCAAACCACGGATGGGCATAGCGTGCGACGGTTCGCAACTCCGTCGTTGATCCTATCGAGCTCAAGAGATCATCGCAGGAGCTCTCGTAGTCGACTAATTCTCGAATCATTTTGCGCTCACGGTGAAATCGCTCGGTAAATGAATTTAAAAAGCCCCACTTTCCTCTGATTTTAAATGCAAGCCCCCCTACCAGTAATTCTATCACAGGTAACCCTGCCCCTGGAGCCGCCAATTTTGGTTCATAGGGGATAGATATCAGTTTACTAGCAACTTGCAGGTAAATTACTTATCGATTGCAACTCATTGGAATGATATTGTTCTGCATTGCAGAAAAAAAGAGGTTGAGTTTAACTTATGGAACCGATCGACTGGGATAAAAAATACCAAGCGGGAGAGGTGTTCTGGGATCGAGGCCAACCCTCACTTCCTTTGAAACAATATCTAGAACGAAATCCGATCCGTGGAAAGGCCGTTGTTCCAGGATGCGGACGGGGGCACGAGGTCGCTTTAGCGACTCAGCACGGATTAGAAGCCATCGGACTGGATATTTCGCCAACCGCGATTGCAGAGGCACAGGGACTTTACCCAGATCTCAAAGAGCGTTTTCTCGTCGGCAACTTGTTTGATCCTCCACAGGAAATGCACCACCGTTTCGACATTGTGATTGAACATACCTGTATGAGCGGCCTGCCCCCTAATCTACGAAGTCGATATCGCCATGGGATCGATTTAATTTTGCGTCCCGGTGGATTATTGATCGGCGTCTGGTTTATCAATCCCGCACGTGCAATCGGACATGAGGGACCTCCTTATACTTTTTCCGTCGAATCACTGAGTGAATTGTTTGCAGTGGGCTACGAAATCATAGAAGACTATATCCCCGAAGTGGCCTTCGAAGGAAGAGAAGGTCGGGAACGGGTTCGGGTTCTCAAACGGATCAGTCCGTAATTATTGCCAAGTTTTTTACCAGAAGATCGTGTAAAGCGCTGCAAGGATTCCAAGAATCATCAAAGTCCCCACTGCAAAGCTATTGCTCACTTGGAACATCGAGCGATCAATTTCTAATCCGTTGGTTTTAACTCCACGGCTTACTTCGTATTTACTGATCATGATCATCCCAATCACTGCGAAGAGGAACACAAAACCCATTCGATCAAGAAAGGGAATTTCACAAACTCCAGCAGCATTAGCTTTGGCAAATCCAGAGGATGCTAGGAATGAAAGGTCGACCAAGCTCGGCAAGAACTTGAAGATTAAGGACATGATAAAGCCGCCGATCATAGCAAACATGGCCGCGCTCGATGTCGTATTCTTCCAAAAGAATCCCAGAATAAACATCGCAAAGACCCCAGGAGAAATAAAACCAGTATATTCTTGGATGTATTGAAAACCGCCCTTTTTATCAATTCCTAACAAAGGAGCGATAATCACCCCAATGAGCATCGCAACAATCACCGAAAGGCGACCGATCCATACCATTTTCTTCTCGTCTGCCTCCGGGTTGATCTTCTTCTGATAAATATCCAACGTGAAAATTGTGGCGATGCTATTAGCTTTACCGGCTAAGGAAGCCACCACAGCAGCTGTTAACGCAGCAAATGCAATTCCCTTCAAACCGGACGGCAATAAATTGAGCAACACCGGATAGGCACGATCTGGATTGAGCTCCCCGTTTTGAAGCATCTCTGTTTGAAAGTTTCCCTCCTGATAAAGCACAAACGCAGCAATCCCCGGCAAGACCACAATGACCGGCATCAAGAGCTTGATGAATGCGGCAAACAATATACCAGAACGCGCAGTTTTCAGGTCCGCTCCGAGAGCTCTTTGAGTGATGTATTGATTGCAACCCCAATAGTTCAAATTAACAATCCACATCCCGCCGAGCAGCACTGTCAGTCCCGGCAAATCCATGTAGTGTTTATTATCCTGGTGCAGGATCATGTGGAAATGGTCCTGAGCCTTTTCTTTTACGAATCCAAAACCCTCCATCATCCCATGACCCCCGAATTTCTCGGCAACGAGATCAAGCGCAAGATAAGTCGTGATCAGTCCGCCTAAAACGAGAAAAAAAACTTGAATCACATCCGTGTAACCGATCACTTTCATCCCACCAAGGGTGATGAAAACTGCGAAGATCGCGAGCATTGCCATACAAAAAGTGAGGTTGATACCGGAGATGCTATTAATCGCCAAGGCACCGAGATACAAAATGGAAGTCAAATTCACTCCGACATAGAGCAGCAACCAAAAGACCGCCATGATCATTGCGACCCTGCTATTATACCTCTGATGCAAAAACTGCGGCATCGTGTAGATCTTGTTTTTTAAATAGACTGGAATAAAAAACACTGCAACGATGATCAGCGTCGCTGCTGCCATCCACTCGTAAGTCGCAATGGCCAGCCCCATGGTAAATCCGGAACCACTCATCCCGATGAACTGCTCGGCGGAAATGTTCGAGGCGATCAACGAGGCCCCGATCGCCCACCAAGTGAGAGACCCTTCAGCGAGAAAGTATTCATGAGATGCGGAGGCTGAAATTTTAGATTTCCGCTTGTAAACCCAAATTCCGTAACTCGCAACAATGGCGAAATAAACAAAGAAAACGATGTAATCGAGATGGCTAAGAGTTTGCATAGTTTGTAAATTAAGATCTAAGAGGTAATGGGAATAAATGAAAAGAACTTTATTGGGTTCCTGCGGAACCCCCAGGGCTAATTCTTCAGTTGTTGTAAAATCCTCATTTTGAGAGCTAAACGCCGATACATTTAAATGGGGAAAACTGGAAAATGGATTTTCCGACTTTATTCCAAAAACACTTGTGAAGACGCTATGATTTTTAGGACATTTATGTAAATCGTTTTTTTTAACTATTCTATGAAAAATGCAAGATACTGATTATGAGGAATTTATATTTCTTCGTGAATTAGCCCTGCGGAACCCCTAATCACCCACGACCCGAATCGGGGCGCAATAGGAAAGAGAATATTTTCATTGAGGAGATATCCTTGGTTTTGGTCTTTGACCGATTTATGTTTGGTTTAAAAATGGCAGCGCTGCTTCATAAACCTCTTGAGGAGAAATCGATTCGTAGCTTCGTTTCCAAAATTTCTGTTTTGTTTCGAACCACCGTTTTGTTGTTCCGGAACAAACAGGATGATTGTTCTCACCGAGGGCATGCCATCGATTTGGGCCATAGATCGGCTCCATTCTTCCAAAGATCTCTACCGTAGGACAGCCGACAGCGGCGGCAAGATGACTGGGCCCTGTATTACGTCCGATGAGAATGCGCGCTTTTTTAAGGACCCATCCCAATGATCCGAGGGTCGTTTTTCCTGCAAGATTGATACAGTTCGTTTGAAAGATTGGGGCTTTCATCAGTTCAAGGATTGAGGGGTCGTTGGCGTTATCGCCAATGATCACAAACGGATCTTCTTCACGATTACGAATTAATTTTGCGAGCTCAATAAAGTGAGAAACAGGCCATCGAAGGGATTGAGAGTGTGCGGTGGGGTTCAGAACGATATAGGAGGAAGGGAAGGAAATTTTTTGGAGAAGTTGATTTGCGGTCTCTTCATCATCAGGATTAAGATGAATCGAATAGTGGAGAGGATTAGGGATTTCAATGTCGAGCGATTCGAATAGATCGAAATTATAATAGGCCTCATGTTGATCTCCCTTATCTTTGACATACGGATAGGCGTGCGTCAGGTAGCGAGTGAGCTTTTTATGCAAATGTCCGATTCGGATCGGTATTTTGGCCTCAGCGGTCAGGGGATAAAGGACAGGGAGGGGATGTAAATGAATCAAAATGTCGGCTTCTATTTCGCGGATTTGATTCAGAAGAATATTTTTTTCCTCTGGGGTGGGATGGGGAGAGTTCGGAATCGGGATGAACTGTTCAAGAAGCGGATGTCCTTGAAATAACGGGGACATCATTTTTCGCGCCATAAAAAAAAGAGTGTGTCCTGCGGCATTCAGAGGACTGAAACAGGAGGAGGAGATAATCGTGTCGCCGACTCGATCCGGTCGACAAATCAGAATCCGTTTCATGAGTGAAGAATCTCCTGAAACTTTTGATGATAGTCATTCCAACTTAAAAAACGTATTTGGAGAATCTCTTTGAGCAATCGATCGTAGAGTTCCTGATCAGTGAGGAGTGAGCTCAACCCTTCGGATAACTTTTCGACGGAAGTAACATCGATCGTTAAGCATCCGCCTAATTTTGCCGTCTCAGCAATCGCTCCTTGGTTTGAGCAAAGGACGGGGCGGAGGTGGGAGAGACTTTCAAGGATCGGCAGTCCAAATCCTTCAATCAACGAAGGATAAACCGTAAAGGAGCATTGGAGATAGGCTTTTTGAAGTTCCTCATCGCTAATTTGCTTTTCCCAATGTATCGGATAACCGTTTTCTTGAAGTCGGGAGATCTCCTCAATGACTCGCTTGCCCCAGTATGGACATTTTTTTCCCACCACACGAAGTTTAAAGCAGAGCCCTTTTTTCCAGAGGTATTCACAGGCTTTAAAAAGGAGGAGATGATTTTTACGTTGTTCGAGCGTGGAGATCGTGAGGATTTCAGGGAGCAAGGTGACGGGAGCCGGCTTCGAATCGACCGATGAAAATTCAGACGGCCAAGGGAGAACGGAAATCTTTTTTGAGGAATTCAGGGGAAGCTGATTCCAATGGTTTTGAAGGGCCTGCTTCGACTCTTCTGAGATCGTAATGACTTGAGTGAAGCGGTGTAATGAGGTCATATAATCATCAAACCGAGCTCTTCGTTGAGGGGCTGTGAGTTCGGGATGGGTCCAAGCAATAGCATCATGAAATACGGCGATCGATTTTAATCGAGAGAAATTTTGCTCGATCCACTCGTTACGTTCGTCTTGGAAAATTTCGACCTGAATAAAATAATCCTCGGGACTCATTTGCGAAAGAAGATCGATTTTATTCAAGTGTCGTGTGATAAAACGCCAGTGCTTCGAGGGATTGGCTTGAAGATCTCCTTCGAGTGCCCGTTTTTCGGTAGCGGTCAAAAGACAATATTGACGCAAGGGGCGATCCCAACGGACAGGAGTGACTTTTCCCTGTTTTTGGAGCAGCCGATAGATTCCCCGTACAGTTCGAGGAACCCCTGTATTGATTGCACTTTTACAGGTATTCGTGACATCGATCCAAAAATTCATGGATTCTCGGTTTTCACTGATTGAAGCCAACGGCTTTACTCCGTGACTCCGAGGAGCTGGAGGAGGCGATCGAGATCGTCTGAGTTATAGTAATCGATTTCAATTTTTCCAGTTTTGGCATTTCCGATTAATCGAACCTTTGTAGCGAATTTCCGTTGAAGCCGGTTTTCGAGTTCTTTCCAGTCAGCACTTCTTGCGATTAGTGACTTTCCCTTTAAGTTCCTTTTTCGCTGGGGATTGGTATTCAGGAGTGATTGGACGAGTCTTTCCGTGGCTCGGACCGTCAGATGTTCACGAATAATCCGGTCAGCGACTTGAATTTGTTCCTCTTTACGAGAGAGAGAGAGAATTACTTTGCCGTGACCGACTGAAATTTGATTCGAGGAGATATAGCCTCTGACGAGATCGGGAAGAGAGAGTAAACGCAGGGCATTCGCAACCCCGGCACGACTTTTACCGACTCGATCGGCAACCTCTTCTTGAGTATATTTAAAATCCCGAACCAACAGTGAAAATCCCTCTGCCTCTTCGATCGGATTTAAATCCGATCGCTGCATATTTTCGACTAAGGCCAGCTCAAGAACCTCACGATCGGTCGCTTGTCGGACAATCACAGGGATCTCTTTTAGTCCTGCCTTTTGTGATGCACGCCAACGCCGCTCTCCGGCGATTAATTCGTATTTTCCTCTTACCGATCGGACGATCAGAGGTTGAATGATTCCTTGATGTTGAATCGATTGAGAGAGTTCGCTGAGGGACTCCTCTGAAAAAGTTTTTCGGGGCTGGAAGGGACTGGGGACAATTTTGTCTAAAGTGACTTTTTCAACACGTTCCCCTTTTTCAGCAATGGGCTGTGGAGTTGCAATCGCGGAGGTCCCCATGAGGGCGCCAAGTCCTTTTCCGAGTCCAGTTTTAGCCATGGCAGAGAGTTTAGAGAGAAAGGCGAGAGCGGTCAATTCCGATCAGAAAGCTCAAATTGGTGGTGCAAATGAGGTTAGCTGGTCTTTTTTTTTAAATTCGTGCCTTCCTGAGAGATTTTTTGAATTTATTTAGAGTCTGTATCGACGGCATGGATACCGTCGATACAGACTCTATTGTAATCGAATCTCAGGAAGATCCGCCACTTCCAGTCTCACCGACTTCCATCCATAATGCGAGGCCTCAAAAACTCGGTTATTCATGTAATCGGAATTAAAATGAAAACCAAATAGATTGTTATAAAATCGGCTCAAATATGCATACTTACGTTTAAAAAAATCACTTTTTTTCGGAGAAAGATCCGTAGGATCGGTCATCAACATTTCTGAAATAGTTGCCACATCCTCCCTTTCATTCGTACGTCCATATTCACGAGCAATATCGAAACTCCCTTGAGGGTTTTCAGATCGATTAAAATCGTAGACATTCGTATATTGAAAGTTCGGATGGATGGCTCGAAATTCATTCCAATTAAACCCAAGCTCCTGAATCATCGAAATATTATGTCCATACTCATGATGAAGGGTTTTGAGTAAATAGGCGACGGAATAAGCTCTTCCTGAAGACAATTGAGCTATTTCAATCCAGCGCTGATCGGTATGCGCTAGGCCAGCCCACTCTCGATCAGAGACGTAATCGATCTGACGGAGAAAATGAGGAACTCGATCTCGTGGATAACAATCTAATGTCAATGCCACGCAAATTAAAAACTGAGAACTATATTTTTTTCCCGAGGGCTCTCGAATGATCACTCCAAAAGTTTTTTGAATCTCCGCTTTTAAATAATCTCGATTTGAAGCACTCGTATAAAAATTCACTAAGCTATTCCATTGAGAGCTAAAGTTTTCCTCCGTTAATTCTTTATAGAGCTCCTTCGGATTTGATTTAAAAACTCCCGGCAGTTGCCCAAGCGGTTCAGGAACCCAGGTCTGATCGGAAGCTGACTTCGAGACATTGAGAAACTCTAAACTTTTAAGATCCCCCTCCTTCCATCGCAACTCCACACCACTCGGCATCACCACGCCATGATAGCCATCCTTCTTGAAGGTACTTTTAAGATAGTAGCCATTGACATCCACCCCCCATTGCAATCGTTGCGATCCCAATCTCGGACCATCATCGATCATCCACCCTTGAAAGGTTCGAACCAGCGCATGGCCGTGCTCTGAAATATATTTTCCCTCCCGCTCCTTGAGATAATAGCGTCCTTGGGGATCGATTCTCCAATCGATCTCCGTTAATGTTTGATGATAGACCCATTTCCCCTCCTTCATCTGAAAGCGCTTCCCATCAGGATTATCCGCCACCATCTCCCCATTCTCCATTTTGCCATCAATCCGAAAGCACCGAACCGATTCATCCCAATAAAGCTCCACCCCATCGGATGAGGTATAGAACCAACGACTATCCCCCTCATATTGGTAACAGTTCTCCCCCTCCATTTTTTGCCTCAAGGAACTTTTTACTTTCTGAACTTTTGTGACTTGAGTCTGTTGCGTTGTCGAAGCTAACAAAGGAGGAGATACAGGCGTCGGAGTCGGAGGCGAGGCCTTGGAACGCCCTGAGAGGAGGAACAGGAGCCCGATCAAACAGACCACCGCAACGATCAGAAAAAACTTTGAAAAATGATCCTCTTCATTCATTCCGACTAAAGTAACGACTTCCCTTCAAAAAGGCGACCAAAACAAATTTTAACCGCCAAATTAAATACAAATTTCGCCACAGAAAACGCAGAGAACACAAAATAAAATGAGGTCTCAAAAAAAATCTCCTTTTCTGG
>CAMCSM010000027.1 GCA_945877805.1 Methylacidiphilum caldifontis
ACTGGAAAGATATGGGTTCATCATTCCTTGGAGTACCGTCGGGATACAAACGTAAACCTGACTGGGTTCAACCGCCGGATGCGGAAGACCGCACGTCCGGTGGTGTGGAAGGGTCACGGGAAGTAAAAGCCCGTGACCCCATCCGATCAAACATTGTTCACCCTTTGGGTGAAGGCGGATAGAGAGGTAAATTCGGCAATCCATTTAACCACGGATAACACAGATACCACGGATGGAAGAATTTACGAGAATTAACCTCCTTTTTTTCCTTCACCCAAAAGGTGAACGTGCAATTTTTCCTAAACTGTTGGAAATCCGTGTGATCCGCGTTATCCGTGGTTAAATTCATCTGCCGCTTTTAGGTTTAAACGTTGAGTACGTCGCGACTTCGCGTGAGACAAGGTTTTTTGAAAGTTCGCCCCATGAGAAGGAGCTTAAGTTGACGTCAATGCGCACATGCGTGAGAGAGCCGAGGGCAAAACCTTCGTAAAACGAAATCAAACCCATGGAACCCTGCACCAAACGACTCGAAATCGGATTATTCGCAGAGTTTCACTGTGATCCGCATATCCGGTTTCGGTGCGGCAGCAGTGAGGAGGGCACGGATCGAGCTGATCGTGCGGCCTCCCTTTCCAATAATCTTTCCGGCATCCTCAGGATGAACCGTGAGATAAAAGACGATTCCCCGATCCGTGGAGACCTCCTGGACATCCACGTCGTCAGGATAATCGACCAGTCGAGCGAGGACAAATTCCAGGAAGTATTTCACGGTCTGGAAAATTTCAAATTAAGCTTATTTTGCTTTCGCGATGCGTTTGATCATCGAAGCCACCGTTTCACTCGGTCTCGCTCCCACTTTCATCCAATACGCAACACGGTCGCTTTTAAGAGCGTAGTTGACCCCTGTTTTTTTGGGGTCATACGTTCCCACTTGCTCGACAAATTTGCCGTCACGTTTACTACGGCCTTCAGTCACCACTACACGGTAGTAGGGTGAATTCTTGGTTCCGTCTCGTCGAAGTCGAATTGATAATGCCATCGTTACCTTTCCTTGCGGCCTTCGGCTTTCGCCTAGCGCCGGCTCATCATTTGTTTGAGAAGTTTCTCAGGATTTCCCTGAGTCATCTTCTGCATCATTTTTTTCATTTCCTCAAATCGTCGCAGTAAGTCATTAACATCGCTTACAGAATTGCCGCTGCCTTTGGCGATCCGTTGGCGACGTCGGGCGTTCATCACGTCCGGCCTCTTTCTTTCCAACGGTGTCATCGACAGAACAATCGCCTCAACTTTTTTAAGGCGCTTTTCATCAATTTGAGAAGGGTCAATATGGGACATTCCAGGGATCATGCCAAGCAGATTTTGCAAGGGACCCAATTTCTTCATAAAACGCATCTGATCCAAGAAGTCCTGAAGATCGAATTTATTCCTCTTCATCTTCTCCTGAAGTCGCATTCCTGAGTCGAGATCGAACTCCTCCTGCGCCTTCTGAACCAATCCAATAATATCTCCCATTCCGAGCAATCGATCGACGACTCGTTGGGGCATAAAAAACTCAAGCGCATCCGGTTTTTCGCCAATTCCTAAGAACTGAATCGGAGATCCGGTGACTTGTAACAGCGATAAAGCCGCTCCCCCACGCGCATCGGCGTCGTACTTGGAGAGGATCACACCGGTCAACGAAACCTTACTTTGGAAGGCTTGTGCGACCTTCACTGCGGTTTGGCCGGTGGCCGCATCGGCGACGAGAAGGGTCTCTTGCGGTTTCCACGCCTCTGAGACCTCTTGAAGTTCGTTGAGCAAATCCTCATCGACATCGAGTCGTCCTGCCGCATCAAAAATTAAAATCTTCGCAAAAAGTTTTTTTGCATCTTCTTGAGCTCTCTCCGCCACGCGTTGGACGGAGGTCTCCTCGGGATACGCGAGAACGGGGACTTGAATCTGTTCTCCCAAGGTTTGCAACTGCTTGATCGCGGCTGGGCGCTTCAGATCTCCTGCCACCAAAACCACCTCTTCCTTATTCTTTTTAAAATAAGCGGCGAGCTTCGCGGCACTGGTTGTTTTTCCCGCCCCATTTAAACCACAAAGCAGAATTCGAAGCGGGCGCTCTGAGGATAAAGGGCGCTGTTTCGCCGTAAACTTGAGAATGAGCTCATCGTGAAAGATTTTAACAAACTGCTCACTGGGCTTAATCGACTTCAAAACCTCTTCCCCAAGCGCCTTTTGTTTGATCTCATCACAGAGCTCTTTTGCGACCTGATAGTTCACATCGGCTGCCAAAAGCGCCAGTCGCACCTCACGAACCGCATCGGTCACATTGCTCTCGGAAAGCTTCCCGAAACCGCGCAGATTTTTAAAAACCTCTTGAAGTTTGTCTGATAATAGATTCGCCATCACCCTCTCTCCTAGCGAGGGAATCAAATTTGGAAACAAAAAAGGATTGAACCGCTCAAGAGTTCGGATTACACTTATCTACCTCCTATGTCCCTTCGATCCTTTATTGGTCTTTTATTTTTCCTTTTTCTCTGCCTATCCAATGCCGAAGAGACGGTCGCCAAGGCGATAAAAGCGGAAGAGGAAACGCCAGTCAAAAAAGCCTCGGTTCCCTCCCTGCTCGAATCGGAAACAGGGGAGAGGAAAGAAATCGTGAAAAAACCGAAAGAGGATTTTAAGGCGAATCTTTACAATCAACACGCTGAATTAAGAAGAAACGGGGGAACTCCCCGAGTAAAGCGTCAGCGCACTTTAAATGGACGGGTTCTTCCAACTCCTAAATTTTCCTGGAAAGCCGATGAAACGAAACCGCTGAGCAAACTCGTCATTAAACTCGAGGAGCAGAAAATTTTTGGATTTCAAGGGCCTCTCCTTGTTATGGAAAGCGATATTTGCTCCGGAAAAGAGGCCTACGCAACAAAACAGGGCGCCTATAAAGTCATCGCAAAAAGCAAAGACCATAAATCCAATCTTTTTGGATCCTTTGTGAATGCCAAAGGAGTCATCGTCAATGCAAATGCAGAGGCAGGTCAAGCAGTTCCTGAGGGGCTTCGCTATGTTCCCTCCTCCATGCCAAACTATCTCCGCCTCACTCATGAGGGACTCGGACTCCATGCCGGAATTCTTCCCGGATACCCCGCCTCCCACGGTTGCGTCCGACTCCCCACTTTTATTTCCGAAAAACTCTTTTCCTCGGTCTCTATCGAGACTCCTGTCGAAATCTGTCCATAAATCGGTCAAAGACCGAAACGAAGGATTTATCTCTAATGAAACCCTTTTGGAGTCGGCACTCCATTCCCATGGCATTGAATTCCGATTTATGAATTTAGCCGCAAGAGAACGCAAAAATGAAATCGGTGATTCGCCTTGATATTGGGCGAGAACTAGGTATTTTCAACTTATGAAAAATTGGACAATTAAAAAGCGGATCGTCACAGGAGGAATTGCCCTCTTAAGCTTGCTGATGCTGGTCAGTGGACTCGGCATTTATAATTTCTTTGAGCTCAAACGCCTCGCGGAAGTCGAGATGCGAGATGATGCGATTCCCTGCTTGGCTAATATCGCGGAAATGGCTGAATATTCGTTGAGGAGTTATATTCGGGTAATTTTAGCCGGAACTCGGGGATCGGATACCGTCAATCGGACGGCAGATATCAAAAAAGTCGAAGAACTTTCCGTAAAAGTAGCCGAAGCGGCAAAGGCTTATGAATCCGTCCTGAAGCTGCCTGAAGACCAGAAGAACTTTACCGATTTAATGGAGAAAAGGAAAAACTTTAAAGAGGCCCGCGAATTCTATTTCTCCTTACTTCATGATAATAAACAGGCCGAAGCGACTCTTTATTTACATGACAAACTGGATCCGGTTTTTTCACTCTATCGAGATCAGATGGCTAAAATGCTCGAATGGAATCAAAAAGATGCTCTGGATGTTACGAAAAGGATGGCAGCCAAAACCAATTACTCCATGGTGATTAATCTTGTCATTGGGGTGATCAGTTTAATTTTTTCTCTGATCTTTGGAATATCGATCATCCGAAGCACCAACCTCTCCTTGACGACGGTCTCCGCCTCCTTAAGAGATGCCTCAACCCAAGTCTCCAGTGCCGCGGCTCAAGTTTCCGCCTCGAGTCACTCCCTTGCTGAGGGGGCAAGTGAGCAGGCCGCCTCACTCGAAGAGACGAGCGCCTCGATGGAAGAGATTAGTTCGATGGTTCAACAAAATGCGGAACATACCAAAAATGCCCAAGAGGAATCGGTTCAAGCAGAGGCCTCTGTGGAAGAGAGTCTTCTGGGGATGAAAGACCTTCGCAACACCGTCTCCGAGGTCTACGCAAAATCACAAGAGATGACTTTATCAATGGACTCGATCAAACAGGCCAGTGGTGCGATCTCCAAAATCATTAAGACGATCGATGAAATCGCTTTTCAAACGAATATTCTCGCATTGAATGCCGCTGTCGAAGCGGCTCGCGCGGGGGAGGCGGGACTGGGCTTTGCGGTTGTTGCCGATGAGGTTCGTAATCTTGCGAAACGGAGCGCTGATGCCGCTAAAGAGACGACGACGATTATTCAACAGTCGATCGATCGAAGTAATCAAGGGGTCGCGGTCAACGCACGAATGGGAGAGACCCTTTCTGAGGTCCTTAAAAAAGCGGAGCTCGTCGATCTTGGGTTGAGTCTCGTTTTCAAAAAGGCGGATAAAGTGAAGACCCTTCTGAGTCAAATCGCCGCTGCCTCGAATGAGCAAGCTCAAGGAATCTCTCAAATCAAGGGGGCCATCTCCCAAATGGATAAAGTCACTCAATCCAATGCCGCAAACGCCGAAGAGACGGCTTCTGCCGCCACGGAGCTCACCTCAATGGCGGAATCACTTCAAGATTTCGTTCGCACCTTAATGAATCTCGTCGAAGAAAAAAGCGGATCAGAAACAACTCCGACAGTTCATGTTAATCCCTCTCATCACACGCCTAAAACAGTCGCAAATAGGCCTCTCTCTTTAAAATAACGGAGGAAGAGGGGGGGCAAAAGAGCCCCCCGGGGGTCGATTATTGGAGAAATTAAGGAATGAATTGTAAAAAAGGGGTTGCCAACTTACAGGGCATTCTCTATATCAGACCATTCTTATGGGTAAAACTGGAAAAACAAAA
The DNA here is from genome assembly GCA_945877805.1 of Methylacidiphilum caldifontis. Lineage (GTDB taxonomy): Bacteria > Verrucomicrobiota > Verrucomicrobiia > Methylacidiphilales > CAMAQI01 > CAMAQI01. The sequence continues at coordinate 5,139 of CAMCSM010000027.1, forward strand.
AAGAAGGTTTTGGTGAAAAAATCAGCCAAAGTTGCATTGAAAAAGAAGCCTGCGAAGAGGGTTCAGAAAGTTAAGGCTATTAAGAAAATAGTAAAGAAATCAGCGGTCAAAAAAGCCGTTTCAAAGAAAGTTTCCGTTAAAAAACCTATTGTGAAAAAGCCCGTTAAAACAGTTTCAAAAAAAGCCCCTGTCAAGGCAGTCAAAGCGCCAGTCAAAGTGATTGAGGAGAACCGTCCGAAAGCCGTTGTGGCGGTCAAGAAATCGACGAAGCCTGCAACGATTCCTAAGCCCAATTTAGATCCGCTTGGAATGAATTCGAAGATCGTTCCGAAACAGGAAGCGACCCATTTACCGGCCTCATTTATTGCCGAACAGAAGCAAAAGCTCATGGATCTCCATGATCATTTGCTCGATCAGATGCAAAGTACCGCACAAGACAACCTTCGCACCCGTCCTGAGGGAAGTGAAGGATCGGCCTTTGGAATGCACCAAGCCGATGCGGGAAGTGATGCTTACGATAAAGATTTTGCCCTCAGCTTGCTCTCTCAAGAGCAAGATGCGCTCTATGAGATCGAAGAGGCTCTGAAGCGTATCGAAAACGGTGGGTTTGGCGTTTGTGAAATGTCAAACAAACCGATCCCTAAAAATCGCCTCGAGGCGATTCCCTTTGCTCGATTCACCGTCGAGTGTCAATCCCAGTTGGAAAAGGAAAACAAGGGACGCCGTCGATGGGACACCACCCCTCAATTTATGGATTCCGAGGATAGTATCGCGGATGAAGATGAAGAGACGGTGGACGAAGAGGGAAATCGCAAGGAAAAAGAATAACCGATTCCTATTTATAGGATCGACTGGAGTATTATGGGAGCCACAATCAAAAAATCACGCCGTAAACGCAGAGCCCCAAAGGTGATGCCAAAGCGTCGGATCGATATTAATCAAGAAGCTATTGAATTTAAAAACACAGAGCTTCTCAAAAAATATGTCACCGAAAAGGGACGTATCTTGCCGCGTCGTGCGACAGGGATGCCCGCTAAACTACATCGCAAGATGACCAACGAAATCAAACGTTCCCGTAACGTTCTTTTGATGAAATAAATATTATGTCACGCCTTTGTTCAATTACTGGAGCGAAACCCGTTAAAGGTCATCGCATTCTTCGTAGTGGTAAATCCAAGAAATCGGGTGGTATCGGTATGCACGTTACCGCCAACACGAAGCGGACTTTTGTCCCGAATCTAAAAGAAAAACGTATTTACGTTCCTGAGCTCAAACGCTTCATGATGGTCAAATTGACCGCACGCGCTTTGAAAACCGTCACTAAAAATGGCGCTTTCTCGACCTTGAAAAAGGCGGGGATCATCAAGATGAATAAAAACGACTCTGGCTATTCTGTGAAGAAGAAAGCAGGGACGATCAAGATGAAAAAATCGGGAACCAACAAGAAATAGTTCTTTCTTGGAATCAATTTTAAACCCTCTCTGGTAACGGAGAGGGTTTTTTTTGTGGAGAATTAAAAACCCCTGCAAATCGAAATTTACAGGGGTTTTTAATTTTTAGTTTATTTCTGTGATTAAGCTCGGCTGAGGTATTTTCCGTCGGCGGTTCCGACTTTGATCAATTCCCCTTCTTTGATGAAGAGGGGAACTTGAACCACGAGGCCGGTCTCAACGGTGCAGGCTTTGTAAACGTTGTTTGCGGAATCCCCTTTGACTCCTTCTGCCGCTTCGATGACTTTGAGGGTCACATTCGAAGGGGGTTCAATTGAGGCGATTTTGTCATCAGCCGTTACAATTTGAACGGGAAGATTTTCAACGAGGAAATCTTTGATTCCGGCGACGAGCTCTTCGCTGACCGTGACGGTTTCAAAGGTATTCGGCTCAATAAAGTTGTAACCATCATTATCTTTGTAGCTGTACTCGTATTTTGTACGAGTCACAGGAACCACCTCTAAGGCATCGTTAGAGCCAAAGCGTTGGACGAGCGATTTTCCCGCCTTGATACTGCGGAGGGTCATTTGGACGAAAGCACGGAGGTTTCCAGGGGTTCGATGTTGGGTCTCTTGAACCAACATGATTTCACCGTGAAAACGGATCGCTTGTCCTTTACCAATTTCATTTGCGTTAGGCATAGTCTCTTCTCTTTTTTTAGGTTACATCAATTTTTGCTTTGCGAGATCTTGAGCATCGATCATTCCGACGGGGCGATTCTGGGAATCGACCACCACCAGATCATCAATCCGATGTTTCTGAAAAATATTAAGTACTTCAACGGCGAGGTTGTCAATACGGACCGTAATCGGTTTTGGGGTCATGACGGCTTTGAGTTTTAATGATCCGACCTTTGGATCGGCTTGATAGCCGCGAACGAAGTCGCCATGGGTATAGATTCCGGAAAGTTTTTTACGTGAGTTAATGACGATCACAGCGCCGACTCGTTTGAGGTTCCACCAGTGGAGGGCATCATTGACGGTATCTGTTTCTGAAAGGATGGGAACTTGATGGAGCGGTCGCATGATCTCCTCGACGCGGAGCAGGAGGTGTTTGCCAAGGGTTCCGGCGGGGTGATTGCGGGCAAAGTCCTCTTTACGAAATCCACGGGCTTGAAGGAGCACCATCGCGAGGGCATCGCCCAGAGCCATCATCGTCGTGGTACTTGAGGTGGGGGCAAGATTGAGCGGGCAGGCCTCTCGACGGACTTTGACACTGAGGTGAACATCGGCGTTGAGGGCTAAAGTCGATTTAGGATTTCCGGTCATCGCGATGATACAGGCCGCCTGGCGTTTGAGAGCGGGGAGAACGCGGAGAATCTCCTCCGTTTGACCGCTATAGCTGAGAATCAGGCAAAGATCTCCTTCGCCGACGACCCCGAGATCGCCATGAGCGGCATTGACGGAGTTGAGAACCATTGCTGGGGTTCCGGTACTGCTGAGAGTGGCTGCGATTTTCTCTCCGATATGACCGGATTTTCCGACCCCCATGACGACGACCTTGCGACCGGATTGGGCGGTTTTCAGGAGGAGAGCGATCGCTTGGTCAAAAGAGTCATCTAAATTTTTTTGTAAATCACGAAGTGCCTGGATCTCCAGTTGAATCACTTGCTTCGCTTTTGAAATCGAGTCCATAGTCCCTTTGTCAGCTGGCCAACGAATGGGTGGCGCGGTTGTCTCCCTTATCGTGAATCCGCAAACGGGCAGCGATTTCAAAGGGACTGTAATTTAAAAGGCATTTCATTTAAAAAGAAGTAGAAAGGTCTTTATAGCTGGAATTTTCAGGATGAAAACTAAAAAGCCATTAATACCATCCTTTCTTCAAAAGTGGATCTTTTGGGAAGGACGAGTTGAAGCCCTTTGAGTAGCATCGGCGTAAGGAAGCAATACTAACCTAAAAATCCGGTGAGAGGACTGGTGGCGGAGGCATTTTTTCGGGAGATCGGTAAGCCCATCTCGTAGGCGGCTCGGCCCGATTCGACGGCCCATTTAAAGGCCTCCCCCATTCGGCGGGGATCTCGTGCAATGGCGATGGCGGTATTCACTAAAACGGCGGAGGCCCCCATCTCTAAGGCGGCGGCTGCGTGGGAAGGGACCCCGAGTCCGGCATCGATAATGACGGGAACTGTGGCTTGCTCGATAATAATTTCGATCTGTCCACGGGTCTCTAAACCTCGATTGGAGCCAATCGGTGCCCCCAAGGGCATGACGGTCGCGACCCCAATATCTTGGAGTCGTTTGGCGAGCACGGGGTCGGCATTGATGTACGGCATGACGACGAAGCCCTCTTTCACTAAAATCTTAGCGGCCTCAAAGGTTTCAATCGGATCGGGCAATAAAAATCGGGGATCGGGATGGATTTCGAGCTTCACCCATTTCGGAAGTCCGGCACTTACCGCCAATCGGGCGAGCCGGACCGCCTCAGCGGCATTCATCGCTCCGCTGGTGTTGGGTAATAAAAGATAGCGCTTGGGATCGATAAATTTCAAAATATCGGCATAAGGATCCTCTTTGCCTGTCAGATCGGCGCGCCTCAAGGCGACGGTGACAATCTCCGTGCCTGAGGCCTCCAGAGAATCGGCCATCATGGGGTTGGAGGAAAACTTTCCTGTCCCCAGAAGAAGCCGGGAATTAAAAGTACGATCGGCGATAGTCCAAGTTTGATTCATAAGGTTATCAAACGATTTGACCACGAAGGGGCAAAGAGTCCAAGGAAATACAATGAATGCCGATAAAATCGGGATGCGAAGAGGTGAAAATTAACCGCCAAGGGAGAGGCATCCTGCCGACGCCAAGGCTAACACCTTCGTCCCGCACTGCGGGACTATGGCGTTCTCGATGGCGGACAATTGCAGAAAAAGGCAAAGGTTTTAAACCACTTATCTTCCCTAATTTACACTAATTTATCCGCAGATGAGGCAGATTTTCGCAGATCAACACAATTTAAAGCAGTTTCACACAAAGCCGCAAAGCTTCCCAAGGTTCTCCCCGTAGGAAATGAGAAAATACTCATGAAACCCTTAACAATAAACTCCCTTGTCTTTCGGGAGGAGCCTTGGGCAACTTTGCGGCTTCGTGTGAGACACTCCCCGGTCTTTGAAATGTATTTTGGCAGGGAACTTACTTAACAAACTCGAGTTCGACTGGCTCCGGGATGATCCCCATCTCGTGGGCCTCTTGAAGGAAAAGTTCGATCGCCTTTCGTCCGCGCTCTCCGTAGTCGAGGGTGAGTTCATTCACATACATGCCGACAAATTCATCGTTCAAGGCATCATCTAAACCGCGCCCCCATTGCTTCGCGTAGGCCAATGCCTCGGGGCGATGATCGAGTGAATACTGGATACTCTCTTTTAAAATTTGATTGATCAACGGAAGTTTTTCAGCGCCGATTCCTTTACGAATGACATTGCCGCCGAGAGGAAGCGGAAGGCCGCCGGTTTTCTGATGCCACCAAGCTCCGAGATCCTCGATCAAATGAAATCCCTCCTCTTTATATGTCAACTGACCTTCATGAATAATCAGCCCGACATCGGCACGTCCTGCTTTGACGGTATCAAAGATCTCATCAAAACCGACGACGCGATAGTCAAACTCGACATCCCGAAGACCGAGATAAAGTTGAAGAGCGAGAAAGGCGCTGGTGAGCTTTCCGGGGACCGCAATGATCAGTTTCGAGAGATCCTCTTTTTTGTACGGTTTGAGAGCGACCAAGCGCGGTCCATAGTTATCCCCCATACTAGCGCCACAAGGAAGCAGGGCGTAATTCTTTAAGACATAAGCGTAGGCGTGAATTGAAATCGCACTGATATCAAGCTCTTGTCGCTTCGCGCGTTGGTTTAAGGTCTCAATATCTTGAAGAATATGTTCAAACTCGTAGCCATGAGTCTCAATTTTATTTTTTGCGAGAGCATAAAACATGAAAGCATCATCGGGATCGGGGGAATGTCCAAGCGTCAATTTCATAGATCAAGGGTTATGTGGAAGATCCGTGAGAAGTAAAATTTAATCGAGGGGGATGAGAAGGCCTCATTGCTGGATAGCCTGTTAGCTCAATAGCTGGACGAAGAGCGGCCAATGGACTGATCGGCTGTACGTCGCTAGCGACTTGGACTGTTGGGTAGGAACTCAATAGCCTGATAGCCGAATAGCTTGTTAGCGAAATAGCTAATAACCAAAAGCTACAAGCTTCAAGCTAGCAGCTTTTCAATTAGATTCACCATTGGTGTAAATTAGTGTTTATTCGTGGTTAAAAATGGTATTGATCATCGGTTATGGAGTTGAAAACAGAGATCACTTGGCGATATGAAGAGGGGCTTTATGCCCGGGGCTTGCTGCAGATTGCGGGAGTGGATGAAGTCGGGAGAGGGCCGCTTGCGGGCTCTGTTGTCGCGGCGGCGGTGATTCTTCCTCGTCGGTTTAAGGGATGTGGATTAAATGATTCGAAAAAACTGACCCCTGCGAAGCGGAGTAAAATAGCAGCCGAACTTCGAGGGGATCCTGAGGTGGTCTGGGCTTTAGGGGAGGCAACGGTTGAGGAGATTGATCAACATAACATTTTGCAAGCGACCTTTATCGCGATGCGTCGTGCGGTCGATGCCCTTTCACGAAAACCGGATTTTGCGTTAGTCGATGGCAATCAAGATCCTCAGCTAGGAGTGCCGATTCAAACCATCATTGGCGGAGATGGGCTTTCTCCTTCGATTGCTGCGGCCTCGATCATTGCGAAGCATCATCGGGATGAATCGATGGAGCGATTGGCAGAACAATATCCTGGCTATGGACTTGAAAAGCATAAAGGCTACGGTACAGCGCTTCATCTTGCTGCCTTGAAAAAATTAGGTCCCACCCCGATCCATCGGATCAGTTTTGAGCCGGTGCGAAAAAGTCTACGATAAGTTGCTCTTAGTGTAGCCCGCTTTTTCAAACCGATCTCATTGCTCCGCCGTCAAGGGGGAAGGCGGTTCCGTTCAAGTAGCTGGAATGCTCGGAAGCAAGGAAGGCGATCGTTTTGACGAATTCATCGGCAGGTGCAATCGATCCGAAAGGAATCATCTTTTCCGTTTTATCAACCATCGCTTCGTAGGTCATTCCTTGGCGAGTCGCATTTAATTTCATGATCCCCTCCAAGCGATCGGTCATCACTCTCCCAGTCAGAACGGTGTTCACGGTGATCCCAAAAGGGCCAAGTTCCGTTGCGGCTGTTTTCCCAAAGGTCACCACTCCCGCGCGAGTCACATTCGACATCGTTAACGTTGGCTCTGGCTCTTTTGCTGTCGTCGAAGTGAGATTGATGATCCGCCCCCAACGTTTCTCTTTCATCGCAGGAGCGAGGTGACGAATCAGTCGAATCGAACTCATCAATGTCGCTTGAAGGGCGTAGTCCCAATCCTCTTCGCTTCCTTCGAATAAAGTTCCCGGTTTCGGTCCGCCATTATTATTAATCAGAATATCGACTCCCCCCCATTCCGTAAGGAGAGTTTGGCTCATCGATTCGATGAAGGCCCGATTTCCTAAATCCCCATGGAAAGAGAGAATGGGGAGCGCGGTTTTCTTTTGGAGCTGCTCGACCGCCTTTTGAACCGAATCCGGAGAGCGGGAGCAAATGGCGACTTGAGCTCCGAGCTCTGCGAGAAGAGAGGCGATCGCGAAACCGATTCCTTTGGAGGAGGCGGTGATCAGGGCTTTTTTATTTTGAAGGGAGATATTCATTTTAATCCACTTTCCATTCGTGGTTAAAAATGGTTTGAATTGTGTTGATCTGCGAAACTCAAAAGAACCCGCTCCTTGCGGGAGAAGCGGGTTTTTTGCAAGAGGTTGATCGAACGATTATTTTACGAGATCTTTAAGGGGATGCGGTCCAGGTCGATTTAGCCACTCAAAGCGTCTTGGTTGCAATTTAGCATCCTCTAAGAGCTTTTTCTTTTCAGCAGAGTCGAGTTTTCCGTTTCCATTCGCATCATACTCTTTAATAATCTCCTGCTTCATCTCCTCATCGCGTGCTTTTTGGAGTTTTTCCATCTCGGAATCACTCAATTTTCCATCGCCGTTTTTATCGAATTTCTTGAGCAGCTCCTCTTTATGCATATCGCGCATCGCTTCGCGAGCCTCTTTCATCTCTTCAAAGCTCAATTTGCCATCTTTGTCGGTATCAAATTTTTCGATCATTTCCGGAGGAATCGGAGGGCCATCATGATTTATTTCCCCCTCTGGTCCTTCCCCTGGAGGGTGTGGCTTAAAGTCCTTTTTTTCATGAAACCGCCCTTTTTTATGGGGGGAATCTTTGTCGGAACGATCTGAAGATTCTTGTTCTTGAGCGGTGGCATGGAGAGCCAAGCTGGCAAAACACAAGCCGATAGCGATTAATCGAGGATGTTTCATCGATTGATTAAACACCTTATTTGTTAAAAAGTCGCTATTTTTAAACCCAAATTTTGGAATAAAAAGGGTCTATTGAAAATTTGGTTTTAAAAATGATTTTGAGGCCTAGGAAGCCCCTTCTCATCCTTTGCAAATCTTCGATTTGGTTGTTATCCTTAGGTTAACGATCATGCGCAATGCCGGGGTTCTGATTTTTTCACCTTTTGCGGATCTTCTTTGGGAGGTCGATCGACTCCTAATGCAAGAATCAGTTTAATAGCGCTCAAAATTTAAAAAATGGCATCACAAAAATAATCCAAAATAGGGAAAAAACAGCAGTTATTGGACTAAAAACAGTGTTTTTGCCTCAAAAAATGGCAAATAAGAGGAAAATGACCTCATTTTCCTCTTATTCAATTATATTTATCCTCAAAAAACGGCTTTTTTTGATCGTCGCAAGTCGATGATCATCAGTAGGATGGGGTTAAGTTTAATTAGTTTTATTAATTTTAGATATGTTTATAATTAGAATATTTAATTTTAATGGGGTAATTTTTTAAAAAAAGAGTCATTAAAAAAACGAAAAAAAATATGTTTTTAGCCTCTATTTCGTTGTTTTTTGCTTGAAAAAAGCTTTTTTTGATAGTTTTTGCACTATTTCTTACTGTAGGTTACTTGAAAAAGACTTGATTAATCGAGTCGCATCAGTAGGATGTAGTTCAAGAAGGGAATTATTATGGATTTGAAAGAAATTAAGGCAGTAATTGATCTCATGACCCGGAATGGGTTGGCAGAGTTTGAGCTTGAGAAACCGGAATTTAAGATTCGGGTTAAAAAGGGAAATCAACCGGGAGAGATGGTGGTTTCTTCGCCACAGCAACTCCATTATGCTCCTGTGAACCTCCTGACTCCTACGGCTTCGGCCCCCGTCAGTGCTCCTGTTGTGGAGAGCACCGGGCTGGCGATTAACTCACCGATGGTGGGAACTTTTTATCGTTCCCCTTCCCCGGATTCCCCCGCTTATGTCGAGGTCGGCAAAGAGGTGGGACCGGATACGGTTGTCTGTATTATTGAGGCGATGAAGGTGATGAATGAAATTAAGGCAGAGGTCAAAGGGGTGATCACCGAGATTTTAGCAGAAACGGGAAAACCAGTTGAGTTTGGAAAGCCCCTTTTCAAGGTTCGTCCGACTTAATCCCTTATTTTAATAATCGGTCAAAAATCTTGTTTTTTGACCAAAACCTATCAAAAAAGCCTCAAAAAGGAGTTAAATCTCTTAAAAAAGGCTCAAAAATCGGATTTTTATGTTTTCCAAAATCCTTATTGCAAATCGCGGAGAAATTGCGGTTCGAATCATTCGAGCCTGTCGTGAACTTGGAGTTCAGACCCTTCAGGTTTATTCTGAGGCGGACAAAGATTCGCTTGCGGTTCAATTAGCCGATCAGGCGATCTGTATTGGCAAAGCCGCCAGTTCAGAAAGTTACCTCAAGATCGACCGCATTATTAGTGCGGCTGAGATCGGGGATGTCGATGCGATTCACCCTGGGTATGGGTTTCTTTCTGAGAATGCTCATTTCGCTGAAGTTTGCGAAAGCTGTAACATTAAATTTATTGGTCCAAAACCCTCTGCGATTCGCTCGATGGGGGATAAGGCCGTCGCGCGCGAGACCGCTAAAAAGGCCGGAGTTCCGACGACTCCTGGGAGTGAGGGGATTCTAGAGAATGAACAAGAGGCTCTGCGGGTTGCTAAAAAGATTGGCTATCCAGTGATGATTAAGGCAGTGGCTGGCGGCGGAGGTCGGGGAATGCGTCCGGCGCATAATGATGTCTCGCTGGTTCAAGGATTTTTGTCGGCCCGTCAAGAGGCGGAAAAGGCGTTCGGAAATGGCTCTCTCTATATGGAGAAGTTGATTGAGAACCCGCATCACATTGAATTTCAGATCCTCGCCGATCAAAAAGGGAATGTCGTTCATGTCGGAGAGCGGGACTGCTCGATTCAACGTCGCCATCAAAAACTGATTGAAGAATCTCCCTCGCCGATTCTATCGGCTGATCTTCGTAAGAAAATGGGGAAGGCTTCGATCAAGCTCGCTCAATCGGTAAATTATGAGGGAGCGGGGACGATTGAATATTTAGTCGATGATAGCGGCAATTTTTATTTCATGGAGATGAACACCCGGATTCAGGTAGAGCATCCGGTGACCGAAGAGGTTTATGGGGTCGATTTAGTGAAAGAGCAGATCCGGATTGCGGCCGGATTGCCGTTGGACAAGAAATTTTACGATCTGAAGCCGGAGCGTCATGCGATTGAGATGCGGATTAATGCCGAGGATCCTTATAATAACTTTATGCCCTCTCCAGGGAAAATCGGATTTTATTATCCTCCCGGAGGGATTGGGGTTCGGATCGATTCCCATATTTTTTCCGGATATACGATTCCTCCTTATTATGATTCGATGATTGCAAAATTGATTGTCACCGGAGATGACCGTCAGACAGCTATCACGCGATTGAAGCGTGCGCTGGATGAATTTATGATCGAAGGGGTGAAGACGACGATCCCGTTTGGGCAGGAGATCCTTGGAGATCCCGATTTCCAAAAAGGGCATTATTCAACTCATTTTGTGGAGAAGTTGATGCTTCAACGAAAGCAACACAATCCCCAGCCGCCCAAAAAATAGTCGACCTTTCAAAGTAGAGTCAATTTTGGACACAAGTGATCAATTGAGGTTTGGTTGATGAACCTCTCAGCAGTTCAATCCCTTCAAGCGGCCTCGCTCTACGGAATTTTGGATCTTGGCTATCTCGGTTCTCGCGATCCGTTATCGATTGCGGGTCAAATGATGGAGGGGGGAGTGGGAGTGATCCAGCTTCGAGCCAAGGGGAGGCGAGAGAGGGAGATTTTTGATTTGAGTTTGAAGCTTTCGACTTTATGCCGCGACAACGGGGTTCTCTACATTGTGAATGATTTCCCTGAGCTGGCCAGAGAGACAAAAGCGCATGGAGTTCATGTTGGGCAAGAGGATGGGAGGATCGAGGGGATTCGTGCGAGATTGGAGGAGGGGCAGATCGTGGGGCGATCGACTCATGGATTGAACCAGGCGATCGCGGCCGAGCAGGAGGGAGCTGATTATATTGGGATCGGGCCGATTTTTGCTACACCGACAAAGCCCGATTATTCTCCCGTGGGGATGATGCTCATTGCTGAGGTGCAAAAGGCAGTGAAGATTCCAGGGTTTTGTATTGGGGGAATTAAGCTCGAAAATTTAGATCAGGTCGTGGAGGCGGGAGCAAAACGGGTCGTGATTGTTTCCGGAATTTTGCAGGCAGAGAATATTGGGGACTATTGTCAGGCGGCGTTAAAAAAGATCAGAGCGAATTTAAGTTGAAAGTGGGGAGGGAGGGGTTATTGATAAGGGAGTATGAATCTTATTTTGATCCTTTGCGGTGCTCTCATGATGATTTCTTTGGAGGCAATTGAGATTGATCCTTCGCAAAAAAAGATTCCGGAGCAGTTTTATAATTCGAAGGGGGGGTTCAGTGTTTTTACCGGAGATCCGGAACGGATTCAGAAAGCGAACAAGATCGATTTTAAAGATTTCGAAACCAAGGTGACCTTGAATCCCGCAGTGCTTTCGATTGGGGCGGTCGCAACGGTTTTGAAGATTGAGTTCAGCATCAAAAACATTGGGAAGAAGACCTATGTGCTTTCCTATCCCGATGCGCAGCGATATGAGCTGATCATCAAAGATTCGGCAGGAGTGGTGGTTTATAAGTGGTCGGCCGATAAGATTTTTGTCCAGCAAGTCGGAACGAGTCTTTTAAATGCGAATGATCGGATCGCCTATGTTCCTCAAGTGAATCTATCCGATTTTGATAGTCCTGCGAAGCCCGGTCTTTATATGGTGGAGCTCTATTTGGCGAACTATCCGGAGGTCAAAGCGATGGCTCCGTTGACTTTGACTCCTTAAGAGAGTTTCCAGAGAGTTTTGGGAATGTAGACGGAGGCCATGCCGGCGGCGTTGGCGGCTTGGATGCCGAGGGGGCTGTCTTCGAAAACGAGGCAGGAGCTAGGGGGGAGGTCCATTTTTTCTGCGGCAAGGAGAAAGAGGTCGGGGGCCGGTTTGCTGCGTTGAACATCTTTGGGGGTGAGAATCATCGGGAAATGGGGGGCAAGCCCGAGTCGATTGAGAACCGCAAGAATGAGGCCGTAGGAACTTCCTGAAGCGATGGTAATTTTGGCTCCTTTTTTTTCTTCTGCCAGAGCGTGTTGAAGAACGCAGTCGATGGGGTGAACGAGATGAAGGGATTGGGTGAAGTGAGCCTCTTTTCGTTTGACGAGATCTTCGGGATCGTGGGCGATTTTATTTTTTTCGAGGAATAGCTTTGCGGCATCGAGGCTGGAGATCCCTCCGAGGTTGAAGTACTCCTCGATGGTGATCGGAAATTCTCCGCCGACACTTTCGATCGCCGCTTTCCAAGCGATTTGATGGATCATCATCGAATCGACAAGCGTACCGTCGAAGTCGAAAATGAGGCCTTGAAAGGAGCCGAGGGGAATTTGAAGTGACATAGGAAGCAGGAGTAGACTGTTTTTGGAAAGTTTCACGTCAAAAGAATTATCTGGCAGTTCGTGTGTTGGGGACTACTTTTTTGAGCATGGAAAAAAGATTTTCAGGATGTTTAATGATCGGGTTGGGGCTGATTTTACTCTTGAGTTTATTATTTAACTTTGGATTTCTGGCTTATTTAGGGAAGCGATCAGGAGGGGGGCAGGCAATCACTTCTGGAATGGGAGAGACTCAATATTTTGAGGAGGATTTTTATTCAGGAGATGAAAATGCGAATCATCAGGTGGTGGCGATCGTTGATCTGACAGGGGTGATTGGGAATGAAATGGCGGGAGTTATTGGAGAGACGATGGTGGATGATGCGAAGTTGAAATTGCGTCAGGCGCGTGAAGATGAGAATGTGAAGGCCGTGGTTCTTTTTATCGATTCTCCAGGGGGGGAGGTTTTAGCGAGTGATGATCTTTATCGTGCGGTGTTAAAAGTAAGAGCGGTGAAGCCGGTGGTCTGTTATTTTGGGTCGGTAGCGGCATCGGGAGGATATTATACTGCGATGGGCTCTTCTTACATTATTGCCAACGATTTGACGATTACGGCAAGTATCGGGGTGATTATGCAGACGATGAATTTTAAGGGGCTGATGGATAAGGTGGGGGTGAAGGCTCTGACCTTTAAGTCGGGAAAGATGAAAGATATTTTGAATCCGACACGGGAGGCGAATCCTGAGGAGATGAAGTTGATTCAAGAGTTGGTTGATGAGACCTATAGTCAGTTTGTGGGGATTGTGGCTAAGGAGCGAAAACTGGATGAGATAGGGCTCCGTCAAGGAGTGGCGGATGGCCGAATTTTATCAGGGAAACAGGCGTTGAAAGAGAAGTTAGTGGATGGACTTGGAGATCTGGATACCGCGGTTGCTAAGGCGGAGGAGTTAGGGCAGCTCAAAAATGCTAAGGTCGTGCGTTATCTTGCTCCGTTTCATTGGAGTCAATTTTTGAGACGATTGGGAAAAGCGGAGATCGGCTCGTTGAATGTGAAACTTCCGACCGGTGCGATTTCTTTGCAAACGGGTCGACTTTATTATTTATCCCCCCATCTTTTTAGTCGTGAATGAGGATCCGATTCAGTTGATTCGTGACTATCCGGAGTTAATCCGGATGGGGGCGGTCTATTTTTTCGGCTTTTTGTTGATTGGATGGATTGGATGGCAGAGGGTCTTTACGAGGAGTCGAGAGGGGAGCTTAAGGCAGGTGGAGCCGGTACTTTTTCCGTTGCCATTTTTGATCGGGCTCGGCTTTTTTTTTATTTTATTATCGGTCCTTTTTTTGATTCGAGGATTTACGGCGATGGGATGTGCCGTGATCGGCTATTTCTTTTTGATGAATCAAGTGGGGTTTAAAGTTTCGCGGGTATTGGGGATTGATGTTTTTCCCCTTTCGAAAATTATTTGTGTGGCCTTAGGATTGACGGCGATCGTTTTTGCGCCGGCTTATTTTTTATCGTGGGTGAATGGAATGATCTGTTTGATATTTAAGATTGAGGCCTCGGCCCAGCCACTGGTTTTTGAATTTTTGAAGATGACGGAGATGAGGTCTGTTTTAAGTTTTATCGGGCTTGCGGTGATTGCGGCTCCGGTGACGGAGGAGATTTTATTTCGGGGATTACTTTACCCTGTCTTGCGGGATCGATTGGGGATCAAGCTTGCGGTGGGATTGAGCGCTGCGTTATTTGCATTGGCGCACGTGCATGCGCCAACTTTTTTGCCATTGATGTTTTTGGGGGTGATGCTGGCGATGGCGTACGAGTATTCGCGGAGTCTATTGCTCTCGATATTGATTCATGCGACCTTTAATTTATTTACCGTATTAAATCTTCTGTTGTTAAAGCCCTATTTATTAAAGTAGGTTTTTTCTCATGGGCGACTCTTCCCCTGAAAGAGAAGGCTCTAAATCGCTAAAGGGAGAAATGATAAGGAGCTAGAGAAAAGAGGCCTCTCTTTCTCCGCGTCTCAGCGGTTGTGCCCCTAGCCTGATATTATTTTTGAAGGATCACCATCGACCATTTGCCCTTGGTCTGAATTTGCTTGACCTGAAGTCCTGCTTTTTTAAAGGCACGGATCGTCGGCGGGAGATCGATTCTTAAAATTCCGCTACAGATCATCTTGCCTTGTGGCTTTAATAATCCTTTGAACTCTTTCGCATACTCCTGCAAGAGCCCGGAATAAAGATTGGCTAATAAATAGTCGTAGCTCTTCTTGAGCTTGATTTTACCAAGGGCCCCCTGTTTCCAGACGATCGCAGGGGCTTCAAAGTTTCGCTCTTCATTGGTTTTAGAGATTCGAACGCAGGCGGGATCGTTATCAAAACCGAAGATTTTCCTGCACCCGAGCTTGCGGGCCATTAAGGCCAAGATTCCGGATCCACACCCAACATCTAACGTCTCCGCCTTTTGCCATCCCTTTTCTCGAATCATCTGTCGAAGAATCATCGCCGTTGTCGGATGATCTCCTGTTCCAAAAGCCATCTCCGCAGGGACCCACAAGATTTTAGGATTAGGTTGCGGAATTTCACGGGATTGAACTTTAAATTTTCCGAAAAGATTGAGCTCGATTTCGGGCGAGGTTTCATACGGCTTGATCTTGCGGCAAGTCCCCCCCCATTTTCTCTTCAGACTTTGCGCTTTCGCAGCGGAAATCGCATAGACATGAACAAAAAAACTGCGATTCGACTGAAGAAAAACCAAGCGATCCGAGCTCCATTCCGCAAGCCGCTCTTTCCAGAGCTCCTCCTCAGTTGAGACCATTGAACGAAACCAGACATGATTATTTTTCATAAAGTAAAAGGGGTCTCTTCCTTTTTGAAGGGGATTTCCCCTCTCCTTCAATTTTCTTTTCCTGCTTTTCTGCCTTCCTAAGAGAGTTGCATTGGAATTCCCCTTCAAACAGGAAGAAACCAGATTTCTTATTCCTTTAAATAATTGATCAACGGTATAAAGGCCGATTGCGTAATTTCCAGATCTGTTTTATGGAAATCGACCAACGGAACCTCCAGCAAAGTCCAATAATCTTCATCCCCTTTTTTGCCTTTGGCAAAGAGAAGATAGCTTCCCGCAGGAAAGGCTCGATTCTCATGAATCTTCCCCCAATAGAAAGTATTGTCTGCGCGCAGATCAATCGTCATCCGAATGTTCTTTTCTGGAAGCTCTAAAATTTGTTTATAATAGTAATCCAAGTAACTTTTCTCCTCATTCTGAGACTCTTTCAAATCTATCTCTGCATGAGCGAGTTCCTCTTTGAGTGGAGCGAGCTCTTGGTTGGCCTCTAACGCTTTCGTCTCTAAAACTTGAGCCTTTTCCTTGAGAGAGAGTACTTTTTCATTAATCTTCTCTTGATATTGATCAATGCGATCTCGGATATTTTCTTTTCCGATTTCGGATTTTTTTTCAAATTCACGCCATTTCACGAGCTCCTGTTCAATCCAAGTCCGCTCAACAGAGCTTTTGACGCTCTTGGGGGTATCGTAGAGCCCTAAACGAAAGGCATTTGCCCAGACTTCCGGAGAGCGCAGATCTCCGGGCTCCCACTTAATCTGAAGAACTTTCACGCGCTCTTGGACGCTTTTATGGAAGAGCTCCATCTGTCTCTCGTAGTCCTTTTCAATCACAGCTCCTTCCGTCTCCCAGATCCGTTTTTGATGCGACTTCCCGGACTCCATCTGAAGATCGATCTCTTTTTGAACGGAGGCACGCTCTTGATCGACCAGCTTGAGCCGCGATTCGATGGAGGAGACATCCCCTTTGGCGCGTCGAACGACGACTTCACGATCTTTAATCTGATCTCGAACCGGCTGGAGTCGCTCCTTATATTCGCCCGCCAGCACATGGACATCGGCGCTAAAATTATTAACGATATAGATTTTTTTATCGAGCCGAAGACTTGAAAGGGAAAATTGGCCGACCAGTTTTGTCTCTCGATAATGAAGGTAGTAGGCGTATCCGGCTCCCGCAATGGCTGCCGGGATGAGAATCCAAAGAATAATCCGGAGCCAGAGAGGAAAAGGCTTTTTAACATTCGGCGCTGTTGAGGCAGGCTCTGACTTTAACCCTTTTTCCTCATAGCGTTTACGAGAAAGCAATCCTGGCGTTTGCTCAAGGGCTTCTTTTGGCGGAAAGGGAGCCGCTGAGGGCTCTGGCTTCTCTGCTTTTTTCTTATTTTCCTCCTCTTTCTTTTCTACAGAAAGCGGCGCGGGCGATTTCTCTAAAGGACTAGGAGCTCCCGATTTAATAAAAGGGGGCAAGGTCTCGATCGGAGGTGTACTCTCTTTGGGTTTGGGCTTTTCTACCGATGGAGCGGCAATTTTAATCGCCGCAACCGTAGGAGTGGAGAGCGGGGCAGAAATTGAGGGAGGAGGGGGACCCTCTTTTTTTACAATCGGAATCGCAGCGGTTTCAACGGCAGGCAAAAGAACCTCAGGCTTTTCATCAGAGCGATCGCGCGCCACCCAAGGAAAGGCATTTTCCTCAACCTTTGGTTTTTCTTCGGAGAGAATCGGCTTCGGCGCAGCAGGAATCGGAGCGACCGCCTCTTTTACGGGAGCTTTTGTTGGAGATGCGATCGATATCGGGATTGGCAAAGATTTCTCTGAGCTCTCTCCCTCCTTTTTCTTCGGTTTAAACCAACCGCCCAATCTCTGTGTGGAATCGCTTTTCAGTTCCGCTTTCGGAATCGAGATCGGTTTCGCAGGGGCTTTGGGGGAGGGAGCCGCTTTTGCTGGGGAAGATGCGGCAGGGATTTGAATCGCTTGAGTAATCTTAGCGACCTCCCCCGACTTTTTTGGAAATTGAATAGAAATAGGAGCCGTCCCTTCACTTACCTTAGGGGCAACGGAGCTCACCTCCTGCTTGGGAGTCGCAGGGACCGGCGGAGGGATTTTAATAGGATTTGATTCGCTCATCCGAGATTCCGTTCCGAGCCAATCGTCACTGAAGATTGAAAACTCTTCAGTTTCCTCAACTGAAGCTTCCGATTCTTGTATTCTGAGAGGCTCAAAACTTTTCTCCACTCAACACCACAGCGCCAAGTTTGTCGATTGGAATACTCAATGACTCGATCGATCGAGGGCTCCCAGCCCTCTTCCTGAAAAAACTTCTGAAGAATCGCCCGAGATTGGGGGTTTGGTTTTCCCTCAAAAAAGAACCACCCTGAACGGATCTCTGAGTCTGGGGTCGAAACGGTTTTTCCAGTGATAAGCCAATAAGGGGGCAAAGGAGACCTCTGTTGATGAGAGCCTAAAACAGGGGGCTGAATCTGTGAAAATAAGGAAAGCCGCTTCGAAAGCTTTTCACTGTTTTTAGAAAATTCCGCCGAGGCAAGCCAAACGCTCATCGGAATACAGAGCAGATCGATCTTTTTCTTTTCTAACGCACTTAATCCGTTCTCCAGCCCCTCGACCCCCAGATAACGCTCTTGATTGCCAAAAACCGATTGAGCGACTCCATAACTCGCAATATCATCGACAGGAATTCCAATCGTGAGCCCCCCTTGACGGGCGCGTGAACTCGAAAAAATCTCTCGATAAATGGCTCTTAAATCTTTTTCCTCACAGGGGCCGCGGTTGGATTTCAATAGGCGCTCCAACAACTGCTCCTCTCGATCAGGAGCAAAGATGGCGCCCCCGACAAGTTTTTTCTTTTGACCAATGACCGGAGCGAGATTCAACCGCTCATTGAGCAGGCGAAGAATCTTCTGATCCAGCTGGTCGATCTGTAGGCGTAGTTTGTCGAGATTCATGAGACTGTTCCTGAACTTGTTTTTCTTCCGTCACTTTCACGAGAACTCGACGGAGTTCGTCGATATTCGGCAATTCATCCAATCCTCCAAGCCCAAAAATCTCTAAAAAGTCAGGGGTGGTCTCATACAAAACCGGTCTTCCGGGCGTTTCCGCTTTGCCTGCCGACCGAACCATCCCTCGCTCTAAAAGTGTATCCAAAACCCCATCAACCGCCACGCCGCGTACCGATTCCATCTCAGCACGAGTCGTCGGTTGTCGATAAGCAATCACCGCTAAGGTCTCTAAGGCGGAGGCACTTAATTTAAAGGAACGAGGTTCATCAAAAAGTTGTCGGACCCAATTCGCCGTATCTGGATGAGTCGTATAACGATAGCCGCCCCCCACCTCTTGAAGTTGAAGGCCCCTCTCGGCGGTATCCCCTTTTATCTGCTGAATGATCTCGGCGACCTCCGACTCCTTCGTCTCTTGCAGCGACTCCGTTTCTGGCAATGGGGTCGCCTTGGCGGCTTTTTTAAGCAGATTGACGATCTGTCGCTCGGAGAGTGGCTTTGAGCTGGCGAATAAGATTGCCTCGATAATTCCCTTCAGGTTCATAATATCTTCTTTTTTCAATAGTCTCGTTCAGTTTAAAAAATTACGCAGGCTCTTGCGACTCCGCGGAACTCTCTGGATTTTGCTCTGCCTCAGCCGATTTCTCTTCCGCCGCAGGATCTAAAAATTCCTCTTCAAGATCTCCCTCTTGATCGAGAGGGGTTCCAAGCGTTGAGGGGCGAGGAACCGCCGCGACCTCTCCGGATTCCTCCTCTTGATGCACGGGGGCATTCGGATCTCGCGGTTTGACAGTGATCTCTGAAAACTCCCCCTCTTGATGCACGGAAATCTCACATTGCTTCAGAAGCTCCAATAAAGCGAGAAAGGTCACGACCACTTCAAACCGTGAGGCCGCCTCCGCAAAAAGCTGTGAAAAGGGGGTTTGATCCTGAAAGGTCACGAGCTTCCGGATAAAATCCATCTTCTCACCCACCGTAAACTTCTCATCAAAGTATTTACTGGAATCGGGGGCTTGACGCAGCTTCGAAAGCACTCGGTTCAAGGCATCCATCAGCTCCAATGCCCCCACCCCCCCTTTTCGAGGAGTTGGGGCATTATTCCAGGCATCGTTCCACTGAAAGTGACCGCGAAGATAGATCTTATCTCGATATTCCAACCGCGAATCCAAATGCGTCGCCGCCTCTTTAAATTTTTTGTATTCGACCAACTGCCGAATCAGCTCCCAACGAGGATCTTGAAGCTCTTCATCCTCCTCCAAAAGAGGGGCCTGCTCGCTTTTCGGAATCAAGGTTCGACTTTTAATGTAAACCAAAGTGGCCGCCACCACGAGAAACTCCCCTGCAACCTCGAGATCCATCTGCTGCATCAATTCGATGTATTTAAGATATTGCTGCGTCACGCGCTCGATCGGGATATTATAAATATCCACTTCCTCTTGCTTCACTAAATAGAGAAGCAGATCCAAAGGTCCCTCAAAAGTCGGGAGTTGGACACGGAGTTCATTTGACGTCAGTTCGCTCATAAAGAGGTCAGATCTTGCGGATTCCCTCAGAGGTTTCAATATGAAAATCTACGCACGGAACACAAACTGCTTTTTGTGAAAGTCGGAAATGGAATGTTTTATTTAAAATAATTCAAGGACTTGACAGAATTACGTTCTGTATTACAATACTGTCATACAAGGAACCTATGCTTACCGTACGACTCCCTGATGAATTAGAAAAAGAACTTGAAATCGTTACGAAAAACCGACATTCCACTAAGTCGGCAGTTATCATCACTGCTCTAAGCGAATACTTGGCTCGTTTTAGCCAACAAAAAAGTCCATACGAGGTCGGGAAACACCTGTTTGGAAAACATTCTTTAGGAACTCCAGACCTATCCTCCATGACAAAAATAAGATACTTGGAAAATCTTCATGCGAAGCACAATCATTGATGCAGGTCCATTGATCGCTCTTTTTGCAAGCGACGATCACCACCATCGAGACATCACCGCTTTTTTAAAAGGCTATATCGGTGAGTTGATAACAACTTGGCCTGTGATTACTGAAACCACCCATCTACTTTCAAAAAACCACAAACTTCAAACTGCATTTTTAGAATGGATAAGACTCGGGGGACTTAGGGTGATAGACATTAAAATATCGAGCCTTGATCGAATCATTGAGTTATCGAAAAAATATAAAGATATACCGATGGACTTGGCGGATGCAACCCTCGTGGTGCTTGCGGAAGAAAATAGAATATCAGATATTATTTCCATCGACTCAGATTATGATATTTACCGTATCTTTAAAAAAGAGCGATTCAATAACCTTTACCAGAAATTTCTCACTTCAAGAAAAAGAGGATAATGGCGGAATCCCGCCTCGGATGGTGATTACTACTCCTGGGTCCAATCGACCTGAAACCGACGGCGCCCTTGCTTCCCGATTAACTCCATCACCGCCTGGCTCTTCACCGGATCATAGGTCAAATCAAAGGTTCCGGAACGATAGTCAAAGGTCTTAAAGGCCTCCAAGCCGATGGTTGCCATCTGTTTCTTCAAAGAACTCCAGGACTCGGGAAGTTTTTGCAATACTTCATCAATCGCCGGAATCACCATCGTCCCCCCTCCCGTTAGCCAGATCTTCGCGGTCGATTTCTCAAACACCGTCGATTTTGCCGCCGCACGGACCTCAATATTCATCATTCCCGTCATCCGAAAATGATCCTCGGCTAATTTCTCAAAGGGCTCCTTCACCTGAAGTCCTTTGCCATGAAGCGAGGCTGTCCAAGGAAATCCCGGCTTAAAATAGATCGAACAGTCCCCACTTAAATAGCCGCCGTAGGCCTTTCCCCCGATCTTTCCGAAAATTCCGCGCGAGTCGAAAGTCACGGAGATCCACGGCTCTGTCACCAAGAGTTTCTTCCACTCGATCGTCTCCGCTTTTAAACTGATCACCTGATTGATCACATTCTCCTCGGTCACCGGAAGCCCGAATTCGATACGTCCATCAAACTGATTGATCTTCAATCCGTAGGAGGGATAAAATTGATCTCCTTTCACCACCTCAAACTGATTGCGTTTGAAGATCTCTCCGAATTGATCGGTGCTGACATTTTCAATATTTTTACTGATAAATAACGGGATCTTGAGCCCTGGATTTCCGAATCCGTTAATCGTGATCCCCGCGGATTCAATTTCTAAACGCTGAATGACCCAAGGAGTCGAGGGATCGGTTTTTTGATTCGCCTGAAATTTCTCCAAATACCAAAAGAGGTCAGGGCCTATATAAATTGTCGGTTTTTTTATTCGTAATTTCTGGATTCTATTTTGTGCAAGCTCTTGAAAGGTAAAGTCGATCTCAAAGGCCTCAAAGCTTAAAACAGGAGAGGTCGCATCCACTGGAGAATAGAGGATAAAATCGGAAGAGATTAAATGCTGCAACGTTTGTGCCGCCTTACTCTCCGGATTGCCGATCTGAAAATTTTCAACGATGAGAGGAGAAACTCGACCGAGGGGGATATTCAGATTAACCCCCGGAGCAATATTTTCAAGAAAGAGATAGCCTCGTTTAATCTCGATTCGCTCGATAGACAACTGCATCAGATCTGATTTTTTTTCCGGGCTCGCAGATTTTGGAAATGCCTTCGCCAAGTTTGCTGTTTGAATCTGGGGGGCCTCAAGCTTGAGCGATCGAATTTTTCCGTGAAGGAGGAACTCCCTCCACTCCCAATCTAATTCCATCGACTCGATCCGTGCAAACTCTCCGAGTGCGATTCCCTTCAAACGTAACGAGGAATAGGAGCTCCACTCCGCCCCTTGCTTCACCTCCAGAGAAAAAGGAAGAAAAGGGGCCACGGCCCGAATCAGATGAAGCGGACTCGAGATCCACCAAGCAAAGAGCCCCAAAATAGCGACCGGGGGAAGCAGAAAATACTTACGACCATAAAGAGCACGAAGAAATCTTGCCGCTAAAGAACGCATCAAAAGAGTCATTCGTAAGAAAAAGAGGTTCATGGAAGATTAAAGCAAAATACAGGTTTAATGGGGAAATCAAGAAAGTAACCTAAAAACCGCAGAGGAATTAACCTCGAGATTTCGGTTTCCACCGAAAGTTTTCGGAGCAAAAAATGGGTTAAATTCTAAAATCTCGCCGTCCTATTTTTCTTCAGTTGCTAAGGCCTTCGGAATTACTCGCCAAGATGCTCCTGGATATTGCCTAAGAGTTCCGATTCGAAACGATGGAGCATCGACTGAAAATAAGGGAGGAGTTGATCCGGACTTTGATGCATCAACAGCGTCAGGTCGAGGGCGAGCTCCATCTGCGGCGCGGGATCGGTCGAATGGGGATTTGTAAAAGTGGCATTTGCAATCCGTCGGCCGCGGATCGCCTCGGCATAGTTTTTCCCTGCATCAATCTGCGAAACAAAAATACGATTCAGAGCCTCAGAAAGAGCCTCGTGCTCTTTTAAGGGGAGAGAGATTCGATCCGCCTCTAAAACCCAATCGAGCCCACGCCAAACTTCGCAGCCATACAACCTCTCCGGTTTTTGAGAGGGGGGAAGCGATTGAAGAAACTGAATCAAAGGAAGGATCACAGCAAGATGGGTCGGATGTTTGTCGAATGGATTATGAGAGTAAACGGTTTTAGGCCGACACAAAGCAAAGAGCGATTGGAGATCTTGGATCCACGAGCGTTGATCGATCGGAAGAGTGGACTTTAAATCAGAAGATTCGTACTGAAGCATGATCAGTGCATTAAATTTTCCGATTGCTGCCGCCTTCTTTTGTTCCTGCGCTCGGATTTCAATTAACTCCTTTGCACTCATTCCTGCACAAGGACCTGACTTAACACTGCCAGCGCCATCGGTCACAACGATGCCGGTGAAAAATGCATCTGATTTTTCGTAACAGGCGGAGATCCCGTGAAAGGACATGAACTCAAGATCATCTGGATGAGCCCCAATCGAGAGATGAGTCGTTCGGGAGAGTGCTAAGTCGATCCCCTCTCCAGAGGGAATATAAACGAAAGCGTTCGGATGCTGAAGTTTCACGATAGAAATCTCAATTTCTTTATCTTCTTTAAAAAATTCATAAATCGGAACTCAATGCGATTGGAATGGGATAGAGAATGTTTTCATCGAGGAGATATCCATGGATTCGGTCTTTGACCGATTTATATCACACTTATTTTCATAAACGTAACGATAATACTCTTTCATCTCGAGTTTTGAAGCGGCCCCTTCATCGAGGATAACGACGGTATGGCGATGCATTTGGAGAATCGAGGCCGGTATTCGCGCGGTGAGCGGTCCCTCGAGGGAGCGGGCTATCGCCTCGGCTTTCCCCTCTCCAAAAGCAAGCAAGAGAATCGTTCGAGCCTCCATAATGGTTCCGATCCCCATCGTCAGAACATGATGCGGAACGGTCTCTTCCGGCTTAAAGAATCGCTTATTATCCTCCCGGGTCCGCGGAATCAAGGTTTTGACCCGTGTTCGTGAGGTCAACGAGGAGGAGGGCTCATTGAATCCAATATGTCCCTCGCCCCCAATCCCAAGCAGCTGAAGATC
>CAMCSM010000028.1 GCA_945877805.1 Methylacidiphilum caldifontis
GCATTGGGAATGGATATACCTCGCAAACGATATCACCAAAATGGTGATAAAAAATGGAGGGGCACAGGCTCTGTGCCTCATCGGACGGGGAAGGCAGCCCCGACCTGTCGGGGCTGCCCCTCCAGTTCTAATGCAAGAAATGGGTTAAAATCTCGGTATTTATGAAAATAAGAGCGGAATAAAAACAGTTCAATAGGGAACGCAGCTCCGACAAAAATCGGAGTGCGAAGACTTGAAAGCAGGTCTTTAAAAAACAAAAAAATAAAACTGTATTTATAAAATTCATAAATCGGAATTCAATGCGATTGTAATGGGGCAGAGATTATTTTCTTTGAGGAGATATCCTTGGTTTCGGTCTTTGACCGATTTATGTTCATTCGCTTACTTTTTTCCCTTGTCTCACCAGCTCCTTCATTGACTCACATTCCTCTTCTAAAGCGCGGGTCTGGATTCCGAGATCTTGCAATAAAGCCTCCTCCTCCCCATCATTCCGATCACAAATCGCGGCCGCAATCTTCGAGCGAATCAAAGTCTCACGCTCCGCGATCTTCGCACGATAGATCGATTCAATCTCTTGAATTCTCTTCTTTTGTGCTGCAGTTAATTTTTTTGCAGGTGCCGATTGACCTAATCGTTCCATTGCTAATTCATATGATGATTTCATGAGGTAACCTCCACCCAAATCGAATTTTCTCTAATTTCTACCGGATATGAGGTCACTCCCTGTGTTTGAATCGAGAGACACTTCCCATCCGTCACTTGAAATTCCCATTGATGCCACGGGCAAACCACCACCCCATTTTGAACAAACCCTTCATGGAGCGGAGCCCCTTTATGCGGACAAATATTATCAATGACATGAAAGCCGGTATCCAAATGGAAAATCCCAAATGATTTCCCCTCAAGCTCGACACATCGACTCTCCCCAAGAGCGACTTTTTCACTCTCAATCAATTTTATCCATGAACTCATCCCCGCATTTAAACCGTTTTAAGGAAAGAGCCAATCATTAAGCAGGGATCTGCTGGGTAATACAATGATAAGCCCCTAATCCCCAAATTAAGTCCAATGAGGGAATTCCGACCACTTGGCGCGTGGAGAAACAGGCCTGCAAGAGATCAATCGCTTTTTTATCATTGGGATGATTAAAAATCGGGAGAAGCACAATTCCATTCGCGATATAAAAATTAGCATAGCTTGCCGGAAGTCTCTGACCCTCTCGCTCAATGACTCCAGGAGTTGGAAGATCGATAATTTGAAGCTTTTCGCCTCGGGCCGTGGTCATCGACTCCAATCGCTTCCGATTTTCAACTAGTCGCTCATAGTTAGAATCGTGAGGATCCTCCTCAAGAACCGTGACGACGGTGGTGGGATTCACAAAGCGAGTTAAATCATCGACATGACCGTCAGTATCATCCCCTTCAATCCCATCTCCTAGCCATAAGATTTGAGTGACCCCGAGATAATCCCTGAGCTGCTGTTCGATCTCCGCTTTCGAGAGATGAGGGTTGCGGTTGGGATTCAACAAACAGGACTCGGTCGTTAAAAGAGTCCCCTCCCCATTAACCTCAATCGATCCCCCTTCCATAACGATCGAATTCTTAAAGACGGGCAGCTTTAAAAAATCGGCCACTCGGCTCGGAATATCATCATCGAGATCAAACGGAGGATACTTCCCTCCCCAGGCATTGTACCCCCAATCGACAATGGCACGGTCGTGACCTTTCTTCAGAACAATTGGTCCGTGGTCCCGACACCACGGCTCATAGGCGGGAAAAGGGTGAAGGAAAACATTTTCCCCCTCCTGAATCCCTTTTTGAGAGAGGGCGTTTTTAAGGATTTGGAGATGAGATTCATCGAAGTAATTTAAATGGACCTCTTCATGATTGCGCAAAAGCTTAGTCATTTCCGCCCAGACCTCCGGAATCGGCCCGTAACAATCGGGAAAACTAATCCCTTCGGGCCTTGGAAAGCTGAGCCAAGTTCCTTGATGAATCGCCCATTCTGCGGGCATCTGATATCCCTGATCTGCTGGGGAACCGGCTGTAAATAGACCTTTATTCATGAATTCTACTGTGAATCGAAAAAGGGAGTCGCCAAGATTATTTATGTAACAATTTTAAACCCTATTGAAAATCCTCGTGTGAAAGAGTCGTTGCTGGGCGAGAGCCCAAAAGGATCGCTTGATCGATCACCCGCTGATGATGATCATCAAAGCGATAACCATGACAGCTGGGGCAAGTGACCGCTTTTGCCATCACAATCGATTCACACCCCTCGCAAACCTTGTAGAGTTGAGGCTTGGAAACGATTTCTGCGGCCTTTTTGGCCCGCTTTTCCATCTGTTTTGATTCTTCCACGTAATTTTCTTTCAAAATAAGGATAAAGCTTTTGAGGAAAAGATCAAGACAGTGGTTAACTCCATTCTAAATACGAGAAATCGGTTTATTGTCCTGCTTCCCCTCTTTCCTAAGTGCAACTGTCCCCATGAAATGGGAAGAAAACTATTTTAATTTCCCTATCTTCCAAACTTACGAGTTAAATAGTCGAGATGAGCCACGGCATCAACCGGGCGCCCGGTGACCTGTTTCATCAACTCTGGGGAGTGTAACTTTTTACCTTGATGATGGATCTTCTCCTGAAGCCATTTCAAAATCGGTTGAAACTCTCCCACTCGAATTTTTTGCTCCAGCGGCCCGATCTCGACTTCCATCCTCTGATAGAGTTGCGCCGCATTTAAGTTGCCAAGCGTATAGGTCGGAAAGTAACCGAAAAGCCCCCAACTCCAATGTACATCTTGAAGGGCCCCCTGCTCCTCTTTTTCTACTTTTAAGCCGATCATTTTCTCAAACGATTCATTCCAATAAGCCGGAACCTCCTCCACAGAAATCTCCCCAGAAAATAGTTTCTGCTCGATCTCAAACCGAAGAACAATATGGAGATCATAGGTCACGGGATCGGCCTCGACCCGAATATAACTCGGCTCGACTCGATTCACCCAGCTCAAGAGTTGATCCAAAGTCACCCCTTTAAGTTGAGGGAAAACCTCGATGACTTTCGGATACAAAAACTCCCAAAAGGGACGACTTCTCCCAATATGATTTTCCCAAAAACGAGATTGTGACTCATGAATCCCCAAAGAAAGGGCCTGTCCGATCGGGGTCGAAAACCCCTCATCCTTTAATCCCTGCTCATACATTCCATGACCGGCCTCATGCATCACCCCATAAAGTGAGGTCAGAAACTGATCCCGAGCATAGCGTGTCGTGAGACGACAATCCCCTGGGGCAATTCCGGTACAAAAGGGATGTACGGTCGTATCGATTCGACCGGCCTTAAAGTCAAATCCGATCTTTTCTGCAACCCATCGATTTAACTCCTGTTGATTGGCGATTGAATAGTCAAACTCAGGAAGTTTAAACGGAGAGCCTTTCGACTTTTCGATAGCGAGAGGAATCAAGGAAGCGAGCCTCTCTCTTAGGTCTTTAAATAAAGGGATCAGCTGTCGAACGCGCATCCCTGGCTCATATTCCTCCAAGAGCGCATTATAGGGGGACTCCTCATAACCCCACGCCTCTGCGCGTTGGATGGAGAGATCTACCAATTTTTTCAAGCCGGGAGCAAACTTTTTGAAATCAGAAAGTCTGCGTGATTCCACCCAAAGATGATGGGTCTCAGAACGAGCCTGCTCAAATTGCTCCACCATCTCTTTCGTCAATGCTGTTGCCCGACGATAATCCTTTTGCCACTCACGAACATTTACCTGTTGATCCTCACTTAACGAGGAACTCTCTTCGGTACAAATGGTGAGCCAACGGCCAACCTCAGGATCGACAAATCGTTCATGACTCCACCCACTTAAAAAAGCCTTTTGTTCCGCACGATAGGACTGCCCTTTTTCCGGAAGATAGGTCTCTTCATCCCAACTCAAAAGAGCTCCCGCTCCTCCGACGAAAGAGATTTCACGCAGACGTTGAAAGAGTTGACGATAGGCTTCAGTTGTTTTCATAAATATGATTTAGTCCCTCACTCTTGAAATTCTTCGCAAAATGGTCAACATTTTTGAGCTAAGGGATCTCCGTTCCGTGAAGGAATCAAAAGTCGAATCAAGGATTGAAAGACCGAAACCTCCATTAAAAATCGAAACACCTCCCAAAAAGAGGGAAGATGAATGACCGGTCGAACCGCCCGCTCACGAATCGCTTGAAAAATCGAATCGATACTCAGTTCAGCACAATTCACTTCAGAATAATTTCTTCCGATCATGAAGAGTGAATGGGTATCAGAATTTGCTAAGATCGACTTTCCATTCTCCCTCGCCCACTCCACCGCTCGATCGTTCGGATTATAAAAGGGAAGATGTAAATGGGCGTACTCCACCCCATCAAAAAGCTCCCCATAGCGATCAAGTGCCTCTCCCATGCAAACACTCGTTGGATAAAAAGGATGCGGCGCGACCACCAACAGCGCTTTTCCTTTCTGCAATCGAAGTTCTTTTAAATCCTCAAAGCTCATCACCGCAGGAACCTCTTCAGGGGAAACATTTAAAAGAAGCACCTCTTTCCCCTCGACTCGTTTCTCGACGCCAAAGATCAAGAGGATCCCTTTTTTCTCCGCATAACTCCTTGCCTCAGGATCATGAAAAACCAGACCGTGAGGAGTAATCGCAAGGGCATGAATTCCATGCAACACAGCGGAATCAATCAAATCACAAGCGGTATAGGAGATCAGATCAACCGGATCCCCCTTCACATGATGATGAAAATCAACTCGAAAAATTGGCATTCCTCAGTCTCACGCAGGATTCAACGGAAATCAAGAGGGATCAGTAAAGCTCGTGACTCAAAATCCATTTTCTTACTTCCGGAGATACCCATTCCTCCCATGGGCCGTTCTCATGAATCGCTTTCCGAATCTGGGAAGAGGAGATCTCCGGAGGAAAATCTTCCATCACCCGAAAGTTTAATCCCAAGCCGCTCTGCTTCTGAAATTGATTCCCCTCCCCTTTCCGCGGAAAAACTAAAAACTCAACCTCATAGGCCCAATCGGAAAAACGACCCCAACTCTCAATGACCGCAAACTGATCGCCGCCGAGAATTAAAACGATTTTCGCATTCGGCTCTCTCAACTTCAAATAGTCAACGGTCTCCCAAGTATAAGAGATCGATTCCTTTCGAATCTCCCAATCGGAAATCTCGATCGAAGGCGATGTAGCAAAAGCCACGGATAACATCCCCAATCGATCCTCCGCCGAGCTCCTCGGCTGCTGCTCTAATTTATGGGGAGAAATCAAGCAGGGAAAAATGATTAAGCGATCGACTCCCTCCTTCAAGGCACGATGTGCGATCCATTCGTGAGCCAAATGAACGGGGTCAAAGCTCCCTCCATAAATGCCAATTTTATTCATAGCGAATTCAAAATTTCAAATCCTTGCCTAAGCTCCCTCTCCTCAATGATGAGCGGCGGCGTAAAGCTCAAAACATTTCCCTCAGCACCACTCGCCAACAAGATTAATCCGGAATGAAGCGATTGCACCATCACTTGAGCCGCTCTTGCCCCATCCGGTCTCCCTTGAGAATCGACCAGATTGATCGCCCCTAAAAGTCCTCGAGTTCTCGGATGAATCCATCCTGACCTCGTGCTCGCTAAGCGCTCTAATTCCTCCTGTAAAATCTGGCTTTTTCGATCGATCTGAAGACCGTGATGATCCCGCTCTAACGCCTCAAGCTGAGCCAATGCCACACGACACCCTAATGGATTGCCTAAAAAAGTACTCGTATGCAACGCCTCCCCTTTTGACTCTGGCCAACGATCCATCACCTCCCCCTTTCCGACGCAAGCCCCCATCGGAAAAAGTCCCGTCATCGCTTTTCCTAAACAGATCAAATCCGGAATAACCCCCTCATGGTCACAGGCAAAGCGCTTTCCGGTACGATACCAGCCGAGATAAATCTCATCAAAAATCAGCAGCACCCCAAATTCATCGCAGCAGCGACGCAGTAACTTCAAAAAACCGTCCGGGGGAATGACCTCCCCCCCTCGTCCTAAAATCGGTTCGACGAGCATCGCCCCGATTCGACCGGCTGAGAGATGTTGACGAATTCGTTGTTCCAGAGCCTTTAACTCTTGAGCCTCTTGAGGAAAGCGAAGAAAAGTCGTAATATCTGCCAAAGCCGATTGAAACGGAGTCCTAAAATCCTTTCTCCCCGTTACCGTCAAAGCCCCACAGGTTAATCCATGATAACTATTCTCAAAAGCAATGACCCTCGATTTTCCCGTCGTCATCCAAGCGGTTTTTAAAGCAGCCTCGACGGCCTCGGCTCCTGAATTAGAAAGAATCGCCTTCCCTTTTCCGGCTCCCCAAGCCTCAAAGGTCAGCTCCGAAAGTTTCTCACAAAGTCGCACCTTCAACTCCGTCGGATGCACATCTCCCATCGCGTGTGAGAGCTTCCCCGCCTGGTCCCCCAAGACCTCCACAGAAAACTCCGGCGTATAGCCGAGCGCCGCGACTCCAAAACCGCTCGTAAAATCAAGAAAGCAGTTCCCATCGACATCCCATACCTGCGAGCCATGGGCCCGCTCCCAAAAAATCGGAAACTCTGGAGAGAGAAAGGTCGTATTCCGACACTCCACCGCACGTAATCGCTCCGCAAGCGCAAGTGAACGAGGCCCAGGAATCGACACATTCTTATTCATGATCATTTTTCCTCACCCCTTTAATTAACCTAAAAATCGATGATGACAACCCTCAGAAATCCCCTCCCACTAAAAAGAGGCTTCCTCGCTCTTCTCCTAAAATCTAATTTGACGAAAATCAAAAGAATAATACCGTATTACAATTGAAAATAATTACCTTTAAAGTCTCTGATGATGAAGCACGTCTGATTCGAACCCAGGCAAAAAAAGAGAATATTACACTTTCTGAATACATGAGGCGTCGCGCCTTTCTTCCCGCCGAGATCAAAGCAAAGTTGATCCGTTTAAAATGTCCGTTAACAGGAATTACCGTCCTTTCCTCACCGAATCAACCCACATTGAATACCGAAACGGTACGTGAACTCCTTTCGAATTTCCCATGAAATTATTTTTTTAACTTTTCAAGTAAAAGAAAATAATGCCCTATTGAGACGATCGTCATGATAAATAATATCGGATATATGATAAATAAATCGATCCGAATATTCATTCCAGATCCCACTAACGACGTTTCCCAAATATAATAAAAAAACCATAAAACGGAAGCAAACGGCAAAAAATAAGCCCCCACCCCTTTTAAATACGAAAAGTAACTTAAAAAAGCGAGAATCAATCCTATTAAAATAGAATATTCCGGGTTTGTAATAAAAAAATCCATTATTTAATGCCAATGAACGGAACTAATGAAATTTTAGGCCGAATTTCGAATTGTTTTCGCTACCGCTAACGATTTGATCGCCGCTTTTGCCTTATTCACACTCTCTTGATACTCTCCCATCGGAGTCGAGTCAGCGACTAATCCCCCACCGGCCTGAACATAGGCTTTCCCTCCCTTGAGAAGGGCGGTGCGCAAGGCAATACAGGAATCTAAATTTCCGGAAAACCCGAAATAGCCGACAGCCCCAGCATAGGAGCCGCGACAGGTCGGCTCCTGCTCCGCAATAATCTGCATCGCCCGAATCTTAGGGGAACCGGAGACGGTTCCCGCGGGGAAGGTCGCTCGCATCACATCGTAAGCATTTTTCCGGGGATCTAATTTTCCAATCACATTGGAGACGATATGCATCACGTGAGAGTAGCGCTCAATGGTCATAAAATCGGTGACTTGAACCGATTCATACTGACAAACTCGTCCTACATCATTTCTCGCTAAATCAACCAGCATCACATGCTCCGCTCGCTCCTTCGGATCGGCGAGAAGTTCCTGCGCAAAAGCCTCATCCTTTTCAACCGTCGCTCCTCGAGGGCGGGTTCCGGCAATCGGACGAATCGTCACGACCCCATTCTCACATCGAGCATGGACCTCCGGAGAGGCTCCCACCAATGAGTAGCCGTCGTACTGGAGACAAAACATATAAGGGGAGGGATTCACCGTTCTCAGAGCACGATACAAATCTAACGGTTTACCGGAAAAAGGAACCTCAAAACGCTGCGAGGGGACGACCTGAAAGATATCTCCCGCCTTAATATATTCCTGCATCTCCGCCGCCATTTGCAAATAGCGCTCTTGAGTCATATTCACGGTCGGAGTGAGCTCCTCGGTGAGCGTTGGCGCGTGAGCCTCAAAAAGAGTCGGAACCATCGGCTTCAAAAGCATCGAGATCATTTTCTCGATTTTCTGAACGGCCTCTTGATAGGCTTTTTCAGAATCCCCCTCGATATAGGCATTTGCCACGAGTAGAATCTTTCGCGTTTGATGATCGAAAATATACAAGGTATCGCTCAACCCAAAGACCGCATCGGGCAATTGAAGGTCATCCCCCTTGGCACGGGGAACGGTAGGCTCAAAATAAGTCGTACATTCGTAAGCCATATACCCGACAGCTCCCCCTGAAAATAAAGGAAGATCTCCATGAGAAACGGGGCGATATCGAGACATGATCGCTTGGAGCTCGGTCAACGGATCCCGATCAGAATCAAACTCACGAACCCCTGCGGAATCAACAAACCGATAATGCCCTCGGGAGGCGGTCAAGACCCAAGCGGGATTGGCCCCTAAAAAGGAGTAACGAGAAAACTTCCCTCCTTTTTCAGCCGATTCTAATAAAAAAGCGTTCTGCTCTTTCTCAAGCCTTGAAAAAAGGGTCAGCGGCGTTTCCAAATCGGCGACGATTTCGCGATAGACTGGAATCAAGTTCCCTTGGGAACTCAGCCCCTTAAAGGCCTCTAACGAAGGATACAACATCTCGTCCTTAAGTGATCGCTAAACCTTCATCAATTCCGCTTCTTTAGAAACCATTAATTTTTCAATTTCAGCAATATAGTGATCGGTCAACTTTTGAACCTCTTTTTCAGAGCGTTCCGCATCATCTTCGGTAATCTCCCCCGCCTTTTGGATTCGTTTCATCTCATCCATCGCGAGCCGGCGGCTGGTTCGAATTCCGACTCTTCCCTCTTCACAGAGTTTTTTGACGGTCTTCACGAGATCGTGGCGACGTTCCTCAGAAAGTGAAGGGATCGGAAGTCGAATCATCTTCCCATCAATCATCGGCATTAAGCCGATGCGGGAATCTTCGATCGCTTTACGAATCGGTTCGACGTTTGCAGTGTCCCACGGTTGAATGAGAATCATTCGTGGATCAGGGGTCGTAATCGCAGCGACCTCCTTCATCGTCATCGTGACACCATAAGCATCGACGCGAAGGTGACTGACGAGATCGGGGGAGGCCTTGCCGGTACGAATCGAGGCAAACTCGGTCTTCGTTGCCGTGACCGTTTTCTCCATTTTCTCTTCCACTTCCATCAATATTTCATCGAGTGACATAACTTTTAACCTTTAATCTTATTTAAATTATTCTTTATCTGAGACCAGTGTTCCCACCGATTTTCCCATCACGACATCTTTTAAATTGCTCGCCTTAAACATATCAAAAACAACAATCGGAACGTGATTATCCATACACAGGGAGAAAGCCGTTGAATCCATCACCGCTAAACGATTCCTTAAAGCCTCTAAATAGGTGATCTTCGTGTAGCGCTTGGCCTTCGGATTTTTCTTAGGGTCACTATCATAAATTCCATCAACCTTCGTTGCCTTGAGAATCACATCGGCCCCGATTTCACTGGCTCGCAGGGCGGCAGTGGTATCGGTGGAGAAAAAAGGATTTCCGGTCCCTGCGACAAAAATAACCACCCGATTCTTTTCCAAGTGACGCATCGCCCGTCGGCGAATGAACGGTTCGGCAACATTTTTAATTTCAATTGCCGTTTGGACCCGAGTAATCACATCGATCTTTTCTAAGGCATCTTGAAGCGCCAAACCGTTGATAATCGTCGCCAGCATCCCCATATAGTCGGCAGTCGTTCGATCCATTCCGGCGTGGCTTGCGGTAAGACCCCTCCAGATATTCCCCCCGCCAATGACAACAGCGACTTCAAGTCCGAGTTGATGAATCTCTTTGATTTGACGGGCGATCACCGAGGTATACTCGGCACTAATGACATCCCCATTTCCTCCGAGGACTTCACCACTGAGTTTGAGGAGAATACGACGATAGATCGGCTTTGAGTGAGTAGAGGATTTACGCTTCATTTGAGTGCAAAATCTTGGGGACGAGGCAATCGCTGTCAACCTTTAAAAAATCGATTTTTCAAGGTCGCCAAAATAAATTCTTATGTTAAGATCGATTCATGCGCCTATCTCATTCCTTATTTTGCCTCGGCTTACTCTCACTCCTTCTCCTTGCTCAGGAGCCTACTCCAGCACCTTCTCCTGATCTTCCTTTTTATAAAAAACTTGGGGAAGCAAACAAAGAAGCAAACGAGAAAAACTTTACCAAAGCATTGGCACTCCTTGAAGAGGCTGAAAAACTAAAACCGAACACCAGTGAAGCCTCATCGATAAAGGGAAGCATCTATCTCGGTCAAAAAGAATTTGAAAAAGCTCATGAAATATTCCTCAAAAATGCAACGCTTCTTCCGGATAATATTGGGGCTCAATATAATCTCGCCGAAGCTGAATTTGTTCAAGGAGCGCTCCCTGCCTCCCGAGAAAAATTGAGTAAATTATTGGAAATCGTCAAGGCAACTCCTAAAGATAAAACAAACACCCTTCCTTGGGGGGATGCCACTGCTGATTTTTTTACTTATAAGATCTATTTAACTTATATTTTCGAGGGCAATCTCACAGAGGGCAAAAAGATGCTCGATAAATTTGATCCTTACGCAATCACTCCTCTCTACTACTTCGGCTGCTCTGCGATGGAGTTCGGAAATAAAAACAACATCAAAGCACTCGAGTGGATTGGATCGGCTGCCAAAATTTACAACCCCCTACTCATCGAACTTTTTAGTAACGCGATGTTTGATAAAGGGTGGATTCGAAAAGGGGCAAAACCCGGAGATATTACCACCGACATCGCCCCCGTGGATAAAAAATAATCTTTTTTTATAAAAAAAGATCTTTAACCTCTTTTCATGGCAGATTCGAAGTTCACTTCTGGATTTTTACAGCGATTTATTAAAAGCGACGGCGATTCCTACTCCCTAAAGGAGGATCTCCATAAGCAGCTCATCTCTTACCTTGCTCATAGCCCGAATATTCCGACCTTTCCTGCGATTGTCCGTAAGATCGAAAATATCATTAAATCTGATAACTTTACCATTGAAGAGATCGAAAACACCGCTCGCCTTGACCCCAGCCTTACCGCTCAGCTTGTTCGCTCTGCAAATATCAGCACTTATGGCGGGGGGAATCTTCACCACCTCCACGACTGTCTCCAACGGCTTGGACTGAAGCAACTGCGTAAAATTCTCTGTCTCCATGGAACGATCAGCAGCTTTTATGGTTTTAAAGTGAAAGCCAATTGGGCTCAGTTCTGGAAACATAGTATTTTATGTGCCCGATACACGGAGCTCCTTTATCCCTATTTTGATGAAGAAACAGGAGATGAATACATCTCCGGCCTTTTACATGATAGTGGAAAACTTTTCTTACAACGGATCTTCCCTGAACTTTTCCAAGAGGTTATTCGCGTGATGTCAGAGGAACAATGCAACTCAGAAACCGCTGAAAAAATGATTCTCGGATTTGTTCACTCGGAAGTTTCTGCCAACCTCTGTGATCGTTGGGAACTGAGTCAACGCTCTATCGAAGCGGTTCGTTGGCATCATGCTCCCGAAAAAAATTCAAATCCGCAAAGCCGTCTCCTCTCTCATGTGCTCCAATTTGCCGACCTCTGCGCCAATGCTTATGAGGCCAATCTTGATGAGGTTCCGAAGACCAAACCCGAGGAGCTCTTCAACTCTCCAGAATGGAACAGCCTCATCGCTTTTAATTCCGGTCGAAAACTCACGATCGACTTCGAAAATGAGGCTTTGGCAGTTCGGTACCTTGCCGATTCGTTGACCTAATCTGGCCCATGACCTTTTCCATTACCGTTCCATGCCTCAACGGAATCCCTTTTTTAGCGCAAACCCTCCAATCGATCCAAAATAATCTTCAAGAAGTTCAAGGGGAAATTGTTTATCAAGATGCAGGATCGACCGATGGAAGCATCGAAATCGCTCGATCCCTACTCCCCCCTACTTCGATTCACCTCGAAAAAGATCGAGGTCAATACGATGCGATTAATCGAGGATTTCATCGTTCGCAAGGAGAGATCCTCTCTTGGTTAAATGCCGATGATACCTTAAAGCCAGGAGCGCTTCGTTCCGTAGAAAAGATTTTTAAAAAACATCCGACGATTCAATGGATCGTCGGCGGATTCGAGATGATCGATCGGCACGGAAAACCGGTTCGCAAAATCCATCAGGCCTACAAGCATTGGCTTTTGAAACACTATCGCAATGAGTTGTTGTTCTTTGAAAATCCGATTCCCCAAATGTCGGTCTTTATCCGAAAAGAAATTTTCCTCAAATGTGGAGATCTGGCCCCCTACCCTCTTGCCTTAGATTACGACTATTGGCTCCGTCTCTCCGCGCATCATACCCCCTGGATCACTCTTGATATTCTCTCTCAATTTCGTTGGCACGCCGATTCTAAATCAGCACGGAATCCCATACGTCTTTTTGAGGAGCAATATGAAGTCGCTTGTCGCTATACCGAAAATCCGATTTACCGACTACTCCATCGAATCACCCGCGAACGCAATCGTATTTTCTACTCCTGGCTTCCATGAGACCGCCGTTCATTGTGACGACACCGATTCGCAATGAGGCATGGATCCTTGAGAGATTCCTTGCGGCAACGACTCTTTGGGCCGATCATATTCTCATTCTCGACTCCGGCTGTACCGATCAAAGTCTCGAAATTTGCCGGCGCTTTCCCAAAGTTAGAATTCTCCCTTTTGACCCCTGCTACCTGACTTCAGAACATCGACGGCGTCACGATTTATTCCATGCAGCACGCCAGATCAATCCTCAATCGATTGTCTTTACTCTCGATGCCGATGAGATTCTCTCCGCCGAAATCCTCTCCCCTTTAATCCAGCAAGAACTCATCCAAAGACTCGAACAGCCCGGAAGCTCCCTTGCACTTCCTTGGATCATGCTCTGGAAAAGCCCACGAGAGTATCGAGTTGAGCCTCATGGGATCTGGTCTGATCGAACGATGAACTGTGTTTATTGGGACGATGGAAAAAGCGACTATCCCTTTGAGGGCTTTTTGCATTTTCCCCGAGTTCCTCGACAATTTCATCACCCAAAAAAAACATTTGATCTTCCTCTCCTTCACTATCAGTTTTCTGCCTGGAAACGAACCCAACTCAAACAGGCTCATTGGCGTCTTCTCGAATGGGAAAAAGGGCCGAAAACCGTCCTCAACTCGATTCGGATCAACCTTCTCTATGCGATCGCAAGAGAGAGCTGGGAGGCAAAAACCGCTTCGATTTCGGAACCATGGATCGAGGGCTATCAACTTCATGGAATTTCCCTCTCCGATTCATTTGATGATCCCGCTCCCTGGTTTATTTCGGAAATCGTTCACCTTCTCCAACAAAAGAAAACGGAAAACTTTGCCCTTCTCGATATCTGGGATCTGCCCTGGGAAATCTACCGTCAGCGATTGAATTCCGAGAACCGCTTATTAAACGATTCCCCGCTTCATGATCCCCGTTCCCTTGTGCAAAAAGCCTACCATCATCTCATCCATGGAATCTCCTATTTCGGATCCACTCACGCCCTGCGAATTTATCAGTTTTTTAAGGGGTAAAAATAAAAAATGGTTCCTTCCTGTTTGAAGGCTAAGGGGCTTCGTTCGCTTCTTGAGTAAATGCGGGAAGCTGATCAATCCCCGCCTCTTTTGCGGCATCCATCACCTGAACAATGATTCCAAAGGGAGCCTTCTTACTAGACTTAAGTGCAAACTTAGAGTTCGGAAGCTCTTTGTGGATTTTTTGAATACTGCTACTCAAATTCGCAGGGACAATCGGAATATCGCCGAGAAATATTTTCTCATCTTCAGTGACAAAAATAATGATCGGGGCATTCGGATCGACGGGCTTGCCTTGACTGGATTTGGGAAGGTCCAATCGGATCACCGGTTCCTCTTTTTTAAATACCGTGGTGACCACAAAGAAGATGAGTAAAATACAGAGAATATCCACAAGAGAGACGATGTTGATCGTCGGGGTACGCCGCTGTTTAGTGTAAAATTTCATGAGAAAACGAAAGTATTCTATCGAGCTACCGTATAAAGCTTACTCAAGAGCTCCATGCAGATGTTTTCCATTTCAACCGCATACCCCTCCACTTTTTTAGAAAGGATGCTGTGAGCAATTAAAGAGGGAATCGCGACGACGAGTCCCGCAACGGTTGTATTGAGAGCCTCTGCGATCCCTTGAGCAATTTTGGCCCCTTGATTCGCAATCTGACCGGTACCACTCACATCACCGAAAATCGTGATTAATCCCGCAATCGTCCCAAGCAATCCCAGAAGCGGGGCAATCCCAACAATAATTTCAAGAATCACTAATCCACGTTCCATGAGACTGATTTCAGCCCGAGCTTTGGTTTGAAGGGACTCCGTATTTTCATACTTAGAAAAGGGAAGCTGATGAAAACAGTTCAAAATAAGACGACTGAGCGGAGAGTGATCCTCCTCAGAAGCGGCTTGGATATGGGCAAAAGCCCCACCACCGTGCATTTCAGAGATCAACGAAGTTAATCGTCCGCTCATGATATGGCTACGTCTGAGGGCAAAGGCGCGTTCAAGCATAATCGTCACGGAGATAATCGAGCAAATGCCAAGCGGGATCATAAAAATCCCCCCCGTTTGAAGAAATTTAAAAATAGAATCGAACATAGGCCGTAAAATAGTCCCCTTTTCTCACTTGAAAAGGAAAAGTAATGATCACGACTTCTCAAGATTTCGGGGAATTCGATGTAAAAATCCTCTCCTCGAGAGGAAAAAATAGTGCCTAAATACCATCTGATTCATTTTACCATTTTGATAAAATGCCCGAGGCGGGACTCGAACCCGCACGAGGGGTAAACCTCCCAGGATTTTAAGTCCTGTATGTCTGCCATTCCATCACTCGGGCGAAAGGAGGGATACAATTCCTGACTTTGCTTCATTCGTCAATTCAAGAAAGATTTTTTTTGTGATCACTCTTCCTAAAAAAACTTTCATGCGCCCAAGAATGGATAAAATTTCATAAAAATCTATCCTGAAGATAACTTTTTTTATCTCTTTTATAAATCTCTTAATCTGATATGAAACTCCTATGAGTCAGTTAGCAGAGAGTATTATTATCGTGAATCAAAATTTAGTTCAAGGGAAGGCCGATTCTGATGAAGAGTTCACCTTTGCCGATACCCTCCCCCTGCTCATTAATCGGTTTGGCTACTCGAGCAACCAAACCCAAGATCTTTTATCTGCCCTTTTGACCAAGGGGAAAGTGCGCATCCACTACAAAGAGGCTTGGCAGCGCTTGAGTTTAAAAAATCCTGCCGATCAAATGGAAGCAAAAGCAGCTGAAAATCTCGTGAATGAAATACTCAATGAGAATACTCCTGGCCTACAACGGATCTCCATCTCTCAGTCCCCTTCCGCAGAATTTACGCTCTGTATTTCGATAAAAAAACAGAAACCGTGGAATGATCTTGTCTTCGGGGATAAAATTAACGGCTATTTCGAAGACGCTAATGGAAAGAAAATAACCATTGTTGCGCAAATCACAGAAATCGCCGCAACTGAGGATTATCATCGTGCCACAGGAAAGGGATCCAATTGGCTCGTCGCCAATCCGGAGTCCACAAAAGTCGGCTCCTCCAATTATTATTATTTGCTTTCAGATACTTAATAGTCCAACTCGAAAAGCCTTCGGATAAGGACAAGTTCTCTTTTGCATATTTTTTAAAAAACCGTAGATATAAAGGATGCCTTTGTGGACTCGATCACTCTTATTTATCCTCCTGCTAGGAATTTTCGGCGGATGTCATCGCTCCACCCCCCCTTCTACTTTTACTTTTATCAACGGCGCCGAGCCAGAAAGTCTTGATCCTGCAATCATCACCGGACAACCGGAGATGAGGCTCGTCAGTACCCTCTTCGAAGGGCTCACCGCACGAAATAAAAAAGGGGAGGTCGAACCTGGGGTCGCTGAATCATGGACCCTCTCGAACGATTTAAAGACGATTCGATTTACCCTTCGTAAAGCCTATTGGAGCAATGGAGATCCCGTCACCGCCCCAGAGTTTGTTCAATCATGGGAACGGGCGCTGAATCCCCTAATGGCCTCAAAATATGCGGATCTTCTCTATCCCATTAAAAACGCTGAAAGTTATAACAAAGGAAAGATCGATAACTTTAATCTCGTCGGAGTTCATGCCCCCGATCTCCAAACGCTCGAAGTTCAATTAGAAAATCCTACCCCTTTTTTCCTCGATCTTTGTTCAATGGCCACTCTCTATCCTGTCCACTTTCCCTCTCTTAAATCGGAAGGAAGGAACTGGATTAAACCAGGAAAAATGATTTCCAACGGGGCTTATACACTCAAAGAGTGGAAAATTGATGATCGTGTTGTTTTACAAAAAAACAGCCACTACTGGAGAGCCGATCAAGTCAATATCGAACAGATCACAGCCCTCACCACGAGTTCCGCGACGACCGCCTTTAATCTTTTTTACTCTGGGAAGGCCGACCTCATTATGGATAAAGGACTGATTCCAACGCTCATGATTGAGCATCTCCGAAAACAGCCTTACTTTCACTCCAACCCTTTTTTGGCCACCTATTTCTACCGGTTTAATGTCACTCGAAAACCGTTCAACAACCCGAAAGTTCGAAAGGCCTTCGCCCTCTCGATCGATAAACAACAGATCGTCGACAAAATTACTCGCGCCGGAGAGCCGATCGCCCATACCATTACTCCCCCTGGGGTGAGAGATTATACCCCTCCTCAAGGACTCGCTTTAAATATCGCTCTTGCTCAAAAACTTCTCACAGAGGCAGGTTATCCGAAAGGAAAAGGATTCCCTTCCGTATCGATTCTTTATAATAGCTCCGAACTCAATCAGCAGATCGCCGTTGAAATTCAATCGATGTGGAAAGAGGCCCTTGGGGTCAATGTCACTCTTCAAAATCAAGAGTGGAAGGTTTATTTAGGCTCTTTAGATCAGCTCGACTTTGATATTTGTCGTTCGAGTTG
Organism: Methylacidiphilum caldifontis; assembly: GCA_945877805.1. GTDB lineage: Bacteria > Verrucomicrobiota > Verrucomicrobiia > Methylacidiphilales > CAMAQI01 > CAMAQI01. The sequence continues at coordinate 17,286 of CAMCSM010000028.1, forward strand.
GGTCGGCGATTACAATGATGCCAATACCTTTCTCGACTGCTTTATAACAGGACGAGGAAATAATCGTACTGGATGGAGCCACCCGGAATATGATCAACGGATGACGGAAAGTACTTTGGAACAAAATACCGAAAAAAGAGCCGAGATCCTCCAGAGCGCTGAAAAAATTTTAGTTGAGCAGGAACTTCCGATCGTTCCTATTTACCATTTTGTCGGAATGTCGCTCTATCACTCTGATAAACTAGGGGGATTTGAGGCGAATGTCGTCGATGACCATCCGCTTCGAGAACTCTATTTAATTCAGCCGAATAAAAAGTAAAAGAAACCGCTATGATCCCCTTCCTCTTTCGTCGACTCCTCCTCATGCTCCTGACTCTCTTCACGGTGGTCTCCCTTACTTTTCTCCTGATGCGACTCGCCCCCGGAAATCCCTTTAGTGCCGATCGAAAAATCCCCCCATCGATTCTTCAGGAGTTGGAAAGCAAATACGGTCTCTCGGGAACGATCGGCCAGCAATATCGCTCCTATCTCAAAGATGTCATTCGTGGTGACCTTCGGATCTCCACCAAATATCGGGACTGGTCGGTGAACGAAATTCTCTCCCAAACCCTTCCGGTTTCAATGGCTTTAGGGAGTGCTGCCTTTTGTTTAACGCTTCTTATTGGGATCTCCTTAGGAAGTTTTGCCGCGCTTTATCAAGGTCAATGGCAAGATCGCTCCTTCATGTTCATCGCACTGCTCGGAATTTCGATTCCGAGTTATATTCTCGCCCCATTGTTTATTCTCTTTTTTGGACTTCATCTCGGCTGGCTCCCTGTGGCCGGTTTTGGGAATTGGGATCAGTGGATTCTTCCTGTTTTCTGTCTCGCACTCCCCTTCTCTGCCTCGGTGGCAAGATTGGTGCGAACGAGTCTCCTCGAAGTCCTCACGCAAGATTTTATTCGCACCGCTCGCTCAAAAGGACTTGCTGAATCTCAAATCATTATTCGCCACGCCCTTCGAGTTGCCCTCCTCCCTGTCCTCTCTTATGCGGGTCCACTGGCCGCCAATCTCCTCACCGGCTCGATGGTCGTGGAACAGATCTTTAAAATCCCAGGGATGGGACCGTTCTTTATTAACTCGGTCCTCAATCGCGATCTCTTTGTCGTGGGTGGAATTGTTCTTGTTTTCAGTCTTATTTTAATGACTTTAAATCTATTCGTCGATCTCCTCTACACGGTTCTCGATCGGAGGATTAAACTTTCATGAAAACCGCTCTTTTTCAGCTCCTTTGGCGTGATCGATTTTTAAAAGTGACCTTGATCGCGTTCATCGCTCTATTAATCGTCGCCCTCTTTGGCCCCTTTTTTCTCTCCCATGCTCAAGACCATAATACGGCCCTTCAGTTTTCTCCTCCCTCTCCGGAGAACTGGCTCGGTACCGACTTCCATGGTCGAGACCTACTCGCTCGTCTCCTCAGTGGACTTCGTCTTTCCTTATTTGTCGGCTCGATCGGGGCAGGAGTAAGTCTTGTGATTGGAGTCACCGTCGGGCTCATCGCTGGTTACTTTGGCGGAAAAATTGATTTACTCCTGATGCGGCTCGTCGACTTACTTTACTCGCTGCCTCGCTTGGTATTTGTGATCGTTCTGATCAGCGCTCTTGAAAAGCCGACGGCTCATTTTCTTGAAAAAATGAATTTCTCAGAAATGCTTCCGCATATCCGACTCCTCCTTCTCTTTATTGGTCTGGGATGCGTCGAATGGCTCACGATGGCTCGAATTGTCCGTGGCCAAGTCCTCTCGTTAAAGGAATCGACCTTTGTTCAAGCGGCTCGAGCACTGGGACAGTCTCACTCTCAAATCATCATCAGACACTTATTCCCAAACCTCACAGGGATCGTCATTGTCTATCTCACCTTAACCATTCCGGTCGTCATTTTAGAGGAATCCTTTCTCTCCTTCTTAGGATTAGGGGTTCAAGCCCCTGCCGCCAGCTTGGGGTCATTAATTTCTGAAGGGGCTCAATATTTAAATCCGTTTGAAATCCAATGGTGGCTCGTTGTTTTTCCTGCGGGAACCATGGCGATTCTATTGCTGATGCTCAATCTCTTGGGAGATGGACTTCGAGATGCGATGGATCCCAGAAAGAAGAAATAATGTTAAAACTCGATGCTGAAAATATTCCTTATCTCTATTTTTCTCAAACCGGTGAAGATAAGCTCGTCCTTTCTTATCTAGAGCAGATCTCCGGTTATTATGTCGATGTCGGAGCTTATGATCCGATTACTTTCTCGAATACCTTTGCCTTTTATCTTCGAGGACTCCGAGGGATCAATATCGAGCCAAATCCAGATGCAATCCCTGCTTTCGAACATCTCCGATCAGAAGATAAAACGATCAACATGGGGGTCTCCCGTAACGCTCAAGATTTAGACTATTATTCCTTTAATCTCCCCACCTTTAATACCTTTAATAAAGATTTCGCAGAGCGAATCCTCTCTAACCAAAGTGGACTTGTTCAACATTCGATCCGAAAGATACCGACGCGTCCTCTGACCGATATTTTAAACGAACATGCTCCGCAAGATCAACCGTTTCAACTCCTGAGCGTGGATGCTGAAGGGATGGATTTAGAGGTTCTTCAAAGTTTGGATTGGAAAAAATATCGCCCTGAAATCGTGCTCGTCGAGGATCTTGCTTTCGAGATTGAAGATCCTCAAAGCTCTGTTTTGTTTCAATTTATGAAATCACAGAGTTACACCCTTGTGGCAAAAACCGTGTCAACTCTGATGTTTCATGAAAACGAACGGTTCATGAAACGCAAGAAAATCTAAAGATAAGGGTTCCTCTTCTTCTCCGCACCGATCGTCGTCGCAGGACCATGACCAGGATAGACCCTCACTCCTTCAGGAAGAGTCATTAAATAGTGATGAATCCCTGAAATTAAATCCTTTTGATTCCCTCCGGGAAGATCCCATCGTCCAACCCCTCCTGAAAAAAGAATATCTCCCCCAATCACCTGACCTCCTTTGAGATCATAAAAGGCGACGCTCCCAGGGGAATGACCCGGAATATGATACAACATAAAATCGATTCCTCCGCAGGCCCAAGGAGCCGATCCCTTCTCCAAAACAGGAAGTCGATTCAGTTGCTTCACCGGCAAAATCGGAGGAATCCCCCACATCGAAAAAACCTTCGGATCTTCAACCATGAAAGCATCGGCCTCATGAACCCAGACCGGACAATTAAAATGCTCTTGGATCACTGCCGCATCCCAGATATGATCATAATGTCCATGAGTTAAGATGAGAGCTTCAACTTGTAAATTCTTCTCCTTTAACTCCTCAAGGGTCTCTTCAGGTGCATCAAAACAGAGAATCCCTTTTTCAGATTTTAAAAAATAAGCATTCGTCTCCAGTTGTCCGCCACAATAAATTCCAAGGCTCATTTTTCATTCTCTTTCGGAAAAATATCGCGGGCGAGTCGTTGAATATTCGCCACGAGTTCTTGACAGTTTTTCCCTGCAATATCAATCTGATCTAAATAATTCTTAACGGTTTCATTTCCCTCTAATTCACTTTGAAGTAAGAAGGCGTATCCAAAAACAGCCGTCAGTTGATTGTTGATATCGTGAACATTTTTTCGAATCAAAAGACCAGGGGCCTCTTTTGAGGCTCGAACCGCTAGAAAAGTTCGCGCCAGCGCCCAATCCGAGGGAGAGGTAATTTTAAAATTAACTTCAGGATAATGAACGACTTTAACCGCAACCCCCAACTTCTCGACAGCGGCAGTATCATCGGTAACCACGGTACCGGATTGACGATTCGCCTGATAGGCCTTCAAAATAAGATCGCGTTTAAAAATCTGCGGAGTCTGTACCGCCCAAATTTTACTGCGATCCAGCGTCTTTGCCACCGCCTGATTCTCTCCCATCTCCTTGAGCGTATCGCTGGCGGGATGCCCACAAACTGCAGCCCCTGACTCTTGCGCCACGTCAAAGACCATTCGAATCACCTCCGCAGAGACAAAGGGACGGGCCGCGTCGTGAACCATCACAAATTCATTGTTCGAATCGGAGGCCTCAATCCCAGCTAAAACCGAGTCCTGCCGCTCTGCCCCCCCCTCAACATATTTCACAGGAATGAAGGTATCCAAGGAGCGCACGGCTTGCTCAAAAGAGCTCTTTGTCTCAGGACGAACCACCAAAATAATCTCTTTCACTAAAGGAGAGGTTAAGATTCCCTGAAGCGTATGGGCAATTAAAGGAATTCCGGAGATAGGAGTTAATACTTTATCAAACCCCATCCGCTGACTTTTTCCCGCCGCAACAATCACAGCACTTAAAAATTGATTCTCCATAAAGTTCCTTTATCTCCTCAACGGTTGCCGTTTCGATTTATCCTTTTCACTCTCTTTGCTTTTTGCGGTCTCCTCCGCCGAATCCTCGTAAAAAAGAGGGCCATGTTCTCGTAAATTAGTCGCAAAGGCACTAAAATCTCTTGCCATTTTTTCGTCATTTAAAATCATCGCTAAAGGGCCTTTCCCTTTTTTCGCTAAGGTTAAAAGTTCATCCGATTTTGCTAAAACTGATTTGAGTGACTTAAGCGATTCCCGAATATCTTTCGTTGTATCAGCCGTCATTAAATCCTGATCCATTTTCTGAGTGATACTCTCAACCTGCATCGCAATCGTATTCATCCGCTCCATAATCGGTTTTGCATTCGCCGCTAACTCCTCAAATCCAGGAGCTCTTGCCCCCTCGACCCGAGCCCCATCCTCGAGATAGGCCTTATCGGCATCCCCTTGCTGAACATCGACGTAACGATCCCCCAGCATTCCCTTGGAACCAATAAGAAAATGTGACCCTTCGCGGATTTTAAAGGAGTCCTGAATTTTTAAATGCACCGCAACTGCGCGACCCTCTTTAATCGGATACGGTTGCTTGACCACTTTTCCAATCGGCGCACCGGAAAAGGTAACCGTTGCTCCTTTGATTAGATCACTCGCATTTTGGAATTCGACGATTACCTCATAGCTCGGCCCCATCCCTTGTGCGAGACCTCCAAAAACGAGGATCAGCCCCCCCAAAAGAGCAAGACCGATGAGTAAAAAACCACCGACGACGATTTCTGTATTTGAATTATTTTTCATAATCATTACTCCGTTGCGACACTTGCATCCGATATTCCATTTACAAAACGGAACACAATCGGATCTTGCGACGACTTAATTTCTTCTGGGGTTCCTAAAAAATGAACTTTTCCATGATGCAATAAAACGATTCGACTCCCAATCTCACAGGCACTTCTCATATCATGAGTCACGACGACATTGGTCAGGCGCAAGGTTTTATCTAAATTTAAAATCAGCTTATTAATACTATCAGAAACGACGGGATCCAGCCCAGAGGTCGGCTCATCATAAAGAAGTAATTTCGGTTTACGAACCGTCGCTCTCGCTAAAGAGACTCGCTTTTTCATTCCCCCACTGAGCTCCGCCGGCATTTTCGATTGCTGCCCCCCCAAATTAACCATCTCTAAAGCCTCGGCGATTGCCGACTGAATCTCCTCCTCCGTCATCTTTCCCTCTTCTCTCAACGGAAATGCGATATTCTCCCCAACACTCATCGAGTCAAAGAGCGCTCCATTTTGAAAAAGCATTCCCATTTTTTGACGGATCGGAATCAGTTCAATCTCCGAAAGTCCCCTCAAGTTTTGACCCTCAAAAAAAACCTCCCCATGATCCGGCCTCATCAACCCTAAAATATGGCGTAAAGTCACACTCTTACCGCAACCACTCCGACCAATAATCACGACGGTTTCTCCCTCGGCAATCTCAAGATTGATCCCTTGGAGGACTTTCTGCCCATTCAATGTTTTATGGATATTACGAAGTGAGATCATGATTTTAGCTCATCCAAGCGTTCAGTAAAAATGTGATAAAAAAATTACAAACGAGCAATGCGATCGTCGAACTGACCACCGCCTCTGTCGTCGCTTTACCGACCCCCTGGGCCCCATGACCACAGTTCAACCCACGCTCACAACAAATCGTACAGATCACAAAACCAAAAATAACCGACTTAATCAGCCCTACCCCGACATCTTGAGCCCCTGTGAATCGTAGCGTATTATTAATATAGTAGGCCGGTTCTACCCCCAAAACAGGAACTGAAATCACATAGCCTGCCCCAATTCCAAAAAAAATGCTGAAACTAACCAAAAGTGGCATACTGATTAAAAGGGCAATGAGTCGAGGAATCACGAGATAATCAGTCGGATAAACCGCCATCGAACGCAACGCATCGACCTGTTCCGAGGTCTTCATCGAACCGAGCTCTGTTGAAATCGAGGCCCCGACTCGAGCCGCAATCATGAGTCCACAAATAATCGGCCCCAACTCACGGCACATCGCATAGGCGACCACGGGACCGACCCCCGATCCCATCCCCAGCTCACTAAATTTCAAATGAATTTGAGAAGCAAAAACCGCCCCAATACAAGAACCGGTCAAGATCACGACGGGTAACGAATTGACCCCCATGAAAATAATTTGTTGCGCCACCAAATTCCAGCGAATCGAAAAATGACGGAGGGAACGAAGGATATCGATCAGTAATAGCGCATACTGACCGCAATGCTTGAGAAAGCGGAAAAAGTTCCTCCCGACGATTTGAAGAAAATCGATCATCAATTAGATATTAGAGATATGAATACGAAGGTCAAGGCTGCTGCCATCCTCCTAGATCCTTCCATAAATAAAAATTTGATTAAATCAGCAGCCGAAATGGAATGATTGAATATCGACACCCCATCGTAGATAGATTCCATTATTTTTATGAGATAAGATCTCGCTTAAGTTTTCCGTTTAGAGAGGAATAAAGAACTCTCTTAGGAAGGCAGAAAAGCAAGAAAAGAAATTTAACCGCCAAGCAAAAGCAAAGAGACTACAAATGAAATTCATTTTCTACTTTGTTTCAAAAACTGCAATCCCCCTTTGCCTTTCCCTTTCATTGATCTTGGCGGTTAAAACCCCTCTTGAACGGAAAGGAACGTGAAGATCTTTCGCTACCCATTGGGTAGCTAATTTCTTCCGATTTCGTGCTTTCACTATGATCAATGGTTCCGTAAGGTTTTCCCATGATCTCGGTCATTATGCCTATTTACAATGAGGGGGCCTCGATCTTCACCAATCTCCAGAAAACTCGTGAAGTGATGAAGCTCGCTGGTGATTTTGAGCTGATCCCTGTCAATGATGGCAGCACCGATCACTCCCTCTCAGAAATCGATCGTTCTGCGGCCTCTTTTTCTGAGATTCATCCTCTGCATATCCCCCACTCTGGCAAAGGAGAGGCACTCCGCCAAGGAGCTCTTCACTCCCAAGGAGAATGGGTCATTTTTATGGATTCTGATCTCGATCTTCCTCCAGAACAGATCCTTTTCTTTATCGCCATCCAAAAAACTCAAAAGGCCGATGCCGTGATCGGCAGCAAAATGCATCCCGATAGCACTGTCCACTATCCGTTTCATCGTCGCCTCTACAGCTGGAGCTACTATCTTCTCATTAAAACCGTTTTTAATCTCCCGCTCCGGGATACTCAAACAGGACTCAAACTGTTCAAACGAACAGTTCTTCTCCAAGCCCTCCAAAAAACGACCCTCAAAGGCTTTGCTTTTGATTTGGAACTCCTCGCACAGCTCTCTCGACTTCAGGTAAAAATGGTCGAAGCCCCTGTCGTCGTCGATTTCAAACATAAATTCGGCGGAATTGGCTGGCGAGAAATCATTCGGATTCTCCGCGAAACCTACCGAACTTGGAGACAGCTCTCTCGCAATAATTAATTGAACAACATCGATTTTATGAAATGATTGATCGTAATGAAAAATAAAAAGATAAAGTCTCTTGCTCCTGCCTTAGATAAAGGCCTTGATGTTATTGAATTTCTCGCCTCAAGCGGCCTCTCACATACCCTCTCACAAATTGCCAAAGGCCTTCATCGCTCTGTTTCTGAAATACAGAGAACCCTCACTTCACTGGCCAGCAGAGGTTATTTAGTCAGAGATCATTTGGGAGGATTTCGCCTATCTTCAAAACTTTTTTCTATTGCCCATAACCACCCCCCCCATCGAGATCTCTTATCCGTGGCCCTTCCGGTCATGCAGCAGTTTAGCCATCATACGGAACAGTCTGTTCATCTTTCTGCTCCTGTAGGCCTCGACTTAATCATTGTCGCTCAAACTGAATCTCCGACTCGAGCACGAATCACGATTCAAAATGGCCTTGTCCTCGATCCCTTTACGACGACTTCTGGTCGCGTTTACCTTGCCTTTCTTCCGGAGAGCACAAGAGCGGCCTTAATGAAATCGACCCCTCTCCCCTCGAATCAAAAGAAGACTCTTACTGAATCGATTGAGAAGATCCAAAAAACAAAGTTCTTCTCTTCACCCAGTCATTACTACGACGGAGTCACCGATATGGCGGCCCCCATCCTATCGCTCAGCACACAACAGGTTCAAGCGGTTCTCGCGACAACTTGGATCCATCCTTTAGGAAAAAAAATCGATACCACCCTCCTCTTGAATCAGCTTCTAAAAGCTGTCCATGCTGTTGAAAATGCTTGGGAAGAATCGATTATCGACCAGCCTTCAAGTAAGAAATAAAATTTTTTAAGTCACCGCTCTCCTTTATTAAAAAACATTTCGGTCATTGACAAGTTATTTATTAGTAATATATTTTATTAAATACAATAAATTTAAAACAATGTCGAATAAGGAAGTAACTATGTTTTCATTAATGACAAAGAAAGCCTTGATCACCGGGGCCGGATCGGGCATTGGAGCCGCTATTTCTGATGTTTTTGCAAAACAAGGGGCCTTTATCTTTGTTTCTGACCGAAATGAAAAAGCAGCTCAAGAAACGGTCGCCCGTATTCAATCGCTCGGCGGTTCAGCTCAGGCTGTTGTTCTCGATGTCTGCCAAGAGGAAGAATGCGAGCGAATCGCACAGCTCCTGGGGCCGATCGATATTTTAGTCAATAATGCAGGAATCGGCCATGTCGGAAGTCTCCTGGAGACCTCCGTCTCAGATTTAGACAAACTGTATCAAGTGAATGTTCGCGGCGTTTTCAACACCTGTAAGGCCTTTGTCCCAAAAATTCTTGAAAGAGGAGCTGGTAGTATCATTAATATGGCCTCCGTCGGAGGGGTTGTTGCCGTTCGTGATCGATTGGCTTATACGACATCAAAATTCGCAGTGGTCGGCTTAACAAAAGCGCTCGCATTGGATCACTCGCATACCGGAGTTCGATTTAATTGCATCTGTCCAGGACGCGTAGAGACCTCTTTTGTGAAAGGGCGAATTGCGGAATATGCGGATCCTCAGAAAGCGTATCAAGAGATGGCCTCGACTCAGCTCAACGGGCGAATGGCTCAACCGGAAGAGATCGCCTCTGCCGCCTTATATTTAGCGGCCGATGAATCCTCGATGGTCACCGGAAGTACTTTCATGATCGATGGCGGTTGGACCGCTGGAAAATAAAGGTCCCTGATGCACCCCCTTCCGTTCAAAATCATTGACTCCCATCTTCACTTCTGGAATCCAGAAAGGCTCCACTATCCATGGCTGACGGCAGTTCCCACGATCGCTGGAAAACAGACCCCTGAAGAACTACTCCACGCCCATCCCTTCACTGAAAATATCGAGGCAATTTTTGTGCAAGCCGAATGCCAAACAGAGCAAGCACTCGATGAAGTTGCATGGGTCACGGAACTCTCAGAAAAATTCCCGTGGATTAAAGGAATCGTCGCCTATGTTCCGATGAATCAAGGAGAAGAAACTCAAAAACTCCTGAAGATCTTGGAAAAAAATAGGCTCGTAAAGGGGATTCGTCATCAGCTTCAAACGGAGGTCGATGCCTCTTTTTGTCTAAAATCTGACTTTATTCAAGGAGTTCAATCGCTTGCCGATCGAAATCTTGTTTTCGATCTTTGCATTAAAAATAATCAACTTCCCGAGGCCACGAAGCTCGTTGAAAGCTCTCCGCAGAATTGCTTTGTCCTTGACCACTTCGGTAACGCCACCCTCAACGACAATTCGCTTGAACAATGGAAGAAAGATTTGCGGACAATCGCAGAGATGCCTCATGTTTCCGTCAAACTTTCCGGACTTCTCACTCAACTCCCTGCGAATTCTGACCCTCAAAAAATCTCCTCTATTTTTAAAATCGTTCTTGAAGCCTTTGGTCCGCAAAGAGCGCTCTTTGGCAGTGATTGGCCTGTACTTAATCTGAATGGGAATTATGATCAGTGGCTAGAAATGGTCTTGCAAGAAACAGCTCACCTCTCTGAAGAAAATCGCCAAGCGATTTTCTCTGGTAATTCAAAACGCATCTACCATCTTACATAAATCGGTCAAAGACCGAAACCAAGGATATCAAGATTTATGCGGAATAGTGAGTTGTATTTGCAATCCAAGTTGATTCGTTCGGCTCCCGCCATTACAAAACTTCGTTTTGGTTGTGCCCCGCTGCGCCCCCGCACCAAACTTTCCAGACTCCCTCTTTTCTGCCTATCGTCGCTCAAGTTCCTCTTAGTTTTCAGGCCGCGTCCTGCGACCTCAACGACAGAGTTGTTGATCTTATTTTTCGTTCCGACGAAAAATAATGCGAAAGATTTCAAGAGTGAGGAACTATGAATCCGACGACCCCTCCCAGCTACGGAACAACCAATCTCCCTCCTGATCAAAAAGAAAAAGCAAAAATAAAACGCTACGCTTCAGTCATCGAACTATCTCCCGAAAAAGAGAGTACCTATCGCCAATTACATGCGGCGGTATGGCCCTCCGTCTTAAAGCAAATCGCAACCTCTCACATCAGCAACTACAGCATCTATTTAGCCCCCCTTTCAGGGAAGCTCTATTTATTCAGCTATTTTGAATATTCAGGAGAGGATTTCGCAGGGGATATGAAAAAAATGGCAAGCGACCCCGAAACCGTTCTCTGGTGGAAAGAGTGCATTCCTTGTCAAATCCCTCTCAGCAATCGAGCGCAAGGAGAACATTGGATGAATCTCGAAGAACTCTTTCACTTTAATGGCCAGCAAAACTCACCCTAACAACGCAACCCGATAAAAAATAAAACATTATGAAAATCATACGCTATCAAGAGGCTCAAGGAAAAATTACTTATGCTCAGCAAACGGAGCAGGGAACTTTCGATCTCGAAGGAGATCCTTATACCTCATTAAAGGCAACCTCAAAGAAATCGGAAATCTTTAAACTCTTAGCCCCCATTGTTCCGACGCAAATCCTCTGTATTGGATTAAACTATCGCAAGCATGCCGAAGAATGTGGTGCCCCGATTCCGGAACGTCCCGTTCTCTTTGTCGGCTCTTCACGGATTTAGGGGGAGTATTTTTAGGGTTTTCATGGAATTAAATCAAGTTTACCACAGAAGAATAGGATTCTGATTCTATAATTTTCGAAATTAGGGAGCCCTCTCGCCGCGGCTTTAAGCGATTGGATGTTGGTATTGA
>CAMCSM010000029.1 GCA_945877805.1 Methylacidiphilum caldifontis
GGGGCTGAGGGGCTGAACTCAACCCAACAGTCCAAGTCGCTGGCGACGTACCGCCCATTAGTCCATTAGCCGATCTACCCTATCGAGCTATCAGGCTATCGAGATTGCGAAAGCTCGCTGGACAAGGAGGAGTGAGATGCTTGAGTCTACATTGATGAGTACGCCCAAGAACTATTTTCCACAGCTGGATGCCCTGCGTGGGATTGCTTGTCTGCTGGTGCTTTTTCATCATTTGGTTCCCGGCTCGAGCAAGTGGGTCGCTCTCGGGCCGCTGGGGGTTCGACTCTTTTTTGTGATGACTGGATTTCTTCTCGTCGGAAATCTTTTGCAACAAAAACAAAAGGGATTAAATCCGCTTAATATTTTTAAAGATTTTTACCAAAAACGAGTCATCCGTATTTTCCCTGTTTATTTTTTAGCCCTCGGATTATTACTTCTTTTTGGGGTCGAACCGGCTCGTCAGATCTGGATCTGGATTTCGACTTTTTCAATCAACTTTTACATGGGAATTTATCAGGAGTGGGCAGGGGTTCTCTCTCATTTCTGGTTTTTAGCGACGAGCGAACAAATGGTTTTGGTTCTCACCGGATTAACTCTTTGGATACCCCGCAAATGGTTTATTCGACTGATGATCCTGTTATTTATCGGGGCTTGGCTTCATCGCTGGTTGGGAACGGTGGTCGGTGTGGCGCCGATGATGATCTGGTACTCTCCGTTATCCTCGATGGACTCGATTGCCATCGGTGCGGTGATTGCGATTCTTTATCGGGAACGCAAAGAGCAGATTCACTACTTGGCCTCCTCCTGTGGGATTCCGATTTTGGCTTGGAGCTTTCTGGCGATCGCCATGGCGATTCGAATAGTTTACTTCAACACCCCTTGGATTCATCTTGCGGAGAGCTCTGAGGCCCTTTTCTTTGCTTGGCTGATTTTGCGAACGGCGGTAGGATTTACGAACCTTTGGGAAAAGATTTTGACGGCTCCTTTTTTAGTTTATACGGGAATGATTAGTTACGGGCTTTATATCTTCCATCCGATCATGCATCACTACGTTCAATTTAACTTTGGTCGCTCTGGGATCATCACCGATCCTTCGAATATCGGAGTCATCGGGGCAACTTTCTTTACTTCCTATCTGATCAGTAGCTTGTGTTGGTTTTTAATCGAGAAACCGTTGATTTCGTTAAAGAAGAATAAGAGCTAAGCGATCGCGCAAAACCATTAACCACGGATGGACACAGATTAACACGGATTTAAAGGCAATTTCTCTAAGCAAGGCTGGAAATTAGGAAAATAAACAGGCGATCTGGATCGGAATTTAACCTGTTTTGAGATTGGAGTTTTCAATGCCTTTAAATTAATCCGTGTTCATCCGTGGTTCAAAACGGTATTTCTTTCGCTATCAGGCTATTCAGCTACTTCCTCAACTTATTGATGGATTTTTCCTCAAACTTTCTCCAACCTCTGCAATTCTTATGGCCGTTGACTACAAATTGACCTTACAGCTTCCGAAAACTGATTTCCCGATGAAGGCAGATCTGCCGACCCGTGAACCGAAACTCCTTGAAAAGTGGAAGGGCGAGGATCTCTACGGTAAAATTCTCGAACGCCGTAAAAACGGGCCAAGTTTCATTCTTCATGACGGCCCTCCCTTTGCCAATGGGGATGCCCATATGGGACATGCTTTGAATATGACTCTCAAGGATATGGTTCTTAAGTCGAAGAATATGGCCGGTTATCAAGTCCCTTTCATCCCGGGATGGGATTGTCATGGTCTTCCGATTGAACATAAAGTGATGAAGGAGTTAGGGGATCAAGCGAAAGATCCGGTGACGATTCGCCAAAACTGTGAGGCTTATGCTCGCAAATATATCGATATTCAACGAAATCAATTTGAGCGTCTCGGTGTTTTTGGGGATTGGCAGAATCCTTATCTGACGATGGATCCAGCCTATGAGGCCGATGTTCTTCGAACTTTGGCGAGTATTGTGGAAAAGGGCTGGGTCTATCAAGCCCTTCGCCCTGTTTATTGGAGTACCGGATGTCAAACGGCATTAGCAGAGGCAGAGATCGAATATTCTCCGAAGCTTGATCTCTCTGTTTTTGTCCGTTTTTCAGTTCTCGATTCCTCTTTCGCAAAGCTTGGAGTCTCGACTCCTGTTTCGATTCTGATCTGGACGACTACCCCGTGGACTTTACCGGCGAATCTCGGAGTCGCCGTCGGTGCCGGAATAGCCTACGGACTTTATCAACAAAATGGAGAACATTTTTTAGCGGCGACCGCATTGGCGGCCTCGCTTCCTGGCTTTGTTGCCGGAGAGCCGATTAGACTCTTTAAGGGAGCCGATCTTGAAGGGATTGACTATCAGCATCCGTTTCTCAATCGTCAGGGGAAAGTTTATCTCGCTGATTTTGTAACGACCGATACCGGTACTGGTTTTGTTCATATCGCTCCCGGTCACGGTCGAGATGATTATCAACTCGGTCAACGAGTTGGACTCCAAACCCTTTCTCCGGTGGATGATCGCGGTTGTTTGACGGAGGAGTGCGGGGTTGCCGATCTGGTTGGAAAATATGTTTTTAAGGCCAATCCGATCGTTCGTGATTTATTGCGAGATCAAGGAAAACTTTGGGCCGATCAGGAGTTTTCTCATGATTATCCGCATTGCTGGCGCTCGAAGACCCCGATTATCTTTCGTTCCGTTTCTCAATGGTTTATCGATGTGAACGGATTTCGTGCTGAGGCGTTAGAGGAGATTAAGAGCGTCACTTGGGTTCCGACTTGGGGAGAGAACCGGATTCGTGGGGCAGTGGAGTCTCGTCCCGATTGGTGTATCTCCCGTCAACGTACTTGGGGAGTTCCTTTGCCTGTTTTTTATGATGATCGAGGAACTGCGGTTCTTACTGCGGATCAAGTGCGTCAGGTTGCGGATATTGTCGAAGAAAAAGGGACTGATTGGTGGTTTAAGAGTGAGGCGGAGGAGATCGCAAAGATCTTGGGATTGCCCACAGGACTTCGAAAAGGATTAGATACCATCGATGTTTGGATCGATTCCGGAGCCAGTCATACCGCGGTTGTGAAGCGTCGACTTTCTTTTCCCGCTGATCTTTATCTTGAGGGAAGTGATCAACATCGCGGTTGGTTTCAATCCTCTTTGTTGACCTCTGTGGCGGTCTGTGGGAAGGCTCCTTATAAACAGGTTCTGACCAACGGATTTGTCGTCGATATGGATGGCAAAAAACTTTCGAAGTCGGATGTTTATAAAAAACCGACCGACCTGCTGAGTTTTGTAAATAAATTTGGAGCCGATATTCTCCGGCTTTGGGTTTCGAGTCAGGACTATCGAGATGACGTTCCCTTTTCCGAGGAGATCTTTACACGCGTGACCGACTCCTATCGTACTGTTCGCAATACCGTCCGCATTTTACTTGGGAACCTCAACGGATTCACCCCTGAAAAAGCGGTGGCTCGTTCGGAATGGTCGGAGATCGATCTTTATGTTGAGGCTCAGTTACAAGATCTGATTCGAACGGTTCTTGCGGCTTATGAGGCTTATGAGTTTCATGCCGTCTATCATGCCGTGATTCGATTTTGCTCGGTCGATCTATCGGCCTTTTATATCGATGTTCTGAAGGATCGCATGTATTGCGATGCCGTGACCGGCAAACGCCGACTTGCCGCACAGACGGTGATGTTTCAAGTCGTAGAGAGTTTAGTGAAGATCATTGCTCCGATCATGCCCTATACCGCGGAGGAGACCTGGATGATGATGGGTCACAAGGAATCGGTTCATTTACAGCTTTTTCCTCAGGCAGGAGAGGGGGCGGCAAAATATCGGGATCGTTGGGATCGATTGATTCAAGTCCGCTCCGTCGTGAACGAGCCTCTTGAAAAGGCCCGTCAGCAAAAATTGATCGGCAAAAGTCTTGAGGCGCAAGTGATCTTGAGAGGTTCCGGATTTGAGGAGATCGATCGGGAGCTACTTCAAGAAATCTTCATCGTTTCCAAGGTTCAATTGGAATCGGCTGAGAGCTTATCCGCCGAGGTTTCCCCAGCGAGTGGCTTAAAATGCGTTCGCTGTTGGAAGTTTGGGGAGGAGAACGGAAAGCATGCCGATCATCCTGAACTTTGCCCTCGTTGTACCGATGCGGTGTTGGTTTGTCCTTAAACCTATTTATTTTATGAGAGACAAGTTTCAAAAGGCACGCTAGGTTTCCGCCCTATGTTTCAGTGGATCCTTAAAAAATTTCTCGGCACGAAAAATCAACGTGAAGTCACCAAGCTTCTTCCGATCGTTCAAAAGATCAATCAAATTGAAGAGGGCTATCGCGCTCTCTCTGACTCTGAATTGATTGCAAAAACGGAGGAGTTTAAAAAACGTCTTTTACAAGGGGAGACCTTGGATCAGATTCTTCCCGAGGCCTTTGCCACGGTTAAAAATACCTGCCGTCGTTTTACGGAATCACGTAAGGCCTTTAAAGTTCGAGGTCAGGAGATGGTTTGGGAGATGCTCCCTTATGATGTCCAGATGATCGGCGGAATGGTTCTTCATTCAGGACGTATTTCAGAGATGGCAACCGGTGAAGGAAAAACCCTCGTCGCCACTTTCCCCGCTTATTTAAATGCGTTGACCGGAAAAGGGGTTCATATCGTTACCGTCAATGATTACCTCGCCAGTCGTGATAGTGAATGGGTCGGAGCTGTTTTTCGTTTTCTCGGATTAACCGTCGGCTGCGTTCAACATGATATGAGTCCAACTCAGCGTCGTGAGCAATATGCCTGTGATATCACTTACGGTACGAATAGTGAATTTGGATTTGATTATCTCCGCGATAACGGAATGGCCACTCGTAAAGAGGAGCAGGTTCAACGGGGGCATGCCTACGCGATTATTGATGAAGTCGATAGTATCTTGATTGATGAGGCCCGGACTCCGCTGATTATTTCCGGTCCTGTGACCGTGAGCACTCATCAATATGACCGCTATCGGGCCCCTGTTGATAAGCTCGTGCACCAACAGAATATTGAATGTACCCGTTGGGCGATGGAGGCCAAAAAGATGCAGGAGGAGAAAAAAGAGCTCTCCGAGATTGGACGGTTACTTTTTAAGATCAAATTGACGATGCCTCGAAATAAACAGTTGATGAAACTGTTAGAGGATGCCGAGCTTCTGCGTGCCGTCGAAGATGCTGAGCTTTCGATGTATAACGATCCGCGTCGTTCCGATTTATATAAAATCAAGGAAGAGGCCTATTTCACCATTGAGGAGAAGTCGAGCGAAGTCGATATCAGTGAAAAAGGGCGTCAGTTTCTTAATCCAAACAATCCGGATGCCTTTACCTTGCCCGATCTTCTGACTCGATATCATGAGATTGATTCACATGAAGGGCTGAGTGTTGAGGAGCGTGAGAAGCAAAAGGCAGAGGCTCAATCGGAATATGAAGAGACCAGCCAACGGGTTCATAATATTACCCAGCTCCTGCGGGCCTTTTGTTTATTTGAAAAAGATGTTCATTACGTCGTCCAAGAGAACAAAGTGATGATCGTCGATGAGTTTACCGGTCGTATGATGCCCGGACGCCGTTGGAGCGATGGGTTGCATCAAGCGATTGAAGCAAAAGAGGGAGTTCATATCGATCGTGAGTCGCAAACGCTAGCGACGATCACGATCCAAAACTATTTCCGTCTTTATTTGAAGCTTTCTGGAATGACGGGAACCGCCGAAACCGAAGCGAATGAGTTTCATGATATTTACAAGCTTGATGTGATCGTGATTCCGACGCATAAAAATTGCGTTCGAATCGATGTCAACGACAGCATTTTTAAGACCCGACGTTCGAAATTTAATGCGATCGTCAAGCGGATCAAAGAGAGAAACGAAAAGGGACAACCGATTTTGGTCGGAACGATCTCCGTCGAAACCTCTGAGCTTCTTTCCCGAATGTTAAAGCGGGAGAATATCATTCATAATGTTTTGAACGCTAAGTATCACCAACAAGAGGCGGAGATTGTCGCCCGTGCCGGACAGAAGTCTGCTGTGACCATCGCCACCAATATGGCCGGTCGTGGAACCGATATTAAGCTCGGGGCAGGGGTTCCTGAGGTCGGAGGACTTTATGTCATCGGAACAGAACGTCACGAATCACGCCGCATTGATCGCCAGCTTCGCGGACGTTGCGCCCGTCAAGGGGATCCTGGAGAGACCCAGTTTTTTATCTCCTTTGAAGATGATTTGATGAGAAATTTCGGTGACTCCCGTCGTTTGAGTAACTGGATGACCAAATTTGGAATGGAAGATGATGAAGAGCTTGAGCATCCTTGGCTCAATAAAGCCGTTGAATCGGCTCAGAAACGGGTCGAGCAACGAAACTACATGATGCGTAAGCATACCCTTCAGTATGACGACGTCATGAACCAACAGCGGAATGTCGTTTATGGATTCCGTACCGATGTTTTAGAAACTGAGAATCCTCGTGAATCTCTCTTTGAGATCGTGGAGGAGGTCATTCTTCTTAACGCAGAAGAGCGCCTAAGTGGCAGTGAAGCTGACCCCGATAGTTTCATGAGTTGGGTCTCTCTTCATTTTCCGATGGGCTGCCGCAAAGAGGATTTTGATTGGAACCTGACCCCAGAAGAGATTGCGAAACGGGTTTTGGCGAAAGTCAAAGAGGCTTACGATCTTAAAGTGAAATCGGAGAATCAGGATTTCATTTATCAAATGGAGCGTTCTTTGATTCTCACCTCTGTGGACAAACTTTGGCAGGAGCATCTCTTCTCGATGGATGGTCTGAGGACGAGCGTTGGACTCCGTGCTTATGGACAGAAAGATCCATTAATTGAGTATAAACAAGAGGCCTTTACCTTGTTTCAGGATTTAATGGGGCTGATTAAATCGGATATCACCTCGAACTTATTTAAATCGAGCGCCGCCATCATGGAGATCCAAAAGATGTTGGCCTCGATTCCACAAAAATTGATTTTTGAATCGATTGACCAACCGCACAATTCACTGGGGGGAATTGATCCTGATGCACCGAAAGCGGAGCGGCCGCCTGTTGAATTGACCTTACCGATTCGTCGCCAAGGCCCAAAGCTCGGTCGTAATGATGCCTGTCCGATTGATCCGACGAAGAAGTTTAAGAACTGTTGTGGAGCCAGTGGCGAGAAGCATTGCACCAAAGTTGTTTTATAAATCGTCAGGGCTAATTCACGAAGAAATATAACTTCCTCATAATGAGTATCTTGCATTTTTCATAGAATAGTTAAAAAAACGATTTACATAAATGTCCTAAAAATCATAGCGTCTTCACAAGTGTTTTTGGAATAAAGTCGGAAAATTCATTTTCCTGCTTTCCCCATTTAAATGTATCGGCGTTTAGCTCTCAAAATGAGGAGTTTACAACAACTGAAGAATTAGCTCTGATAAATCGTTTATCGGCATGAAAATTGCTTGCAGTTGGGTGATTTTACCGTAATTTAGTTAAATTATGGCAGACATGAATTTGCATCAGCAAATGGCGTTAGGGCAGGCGCTTTCGGTGCAAATGCAGCAGTCGTTGCATCTTCTTCAGGCCCCGGCTTTAGAGCTTCAATCGTTGGTTCAGCAAGAGATCGCGGCAAATCCTGTTTTAGAGGAGATTTCTGAGCCTCCTTCCTCTTCCGATGAGATGGAGGATCTTCCACAAACGGCCAGTGAGAGTCAACGGGATGATGATTGGAAGGAGTACTTTTCTCAATCCAATGTTGGTTCCTCACGGTATACCTCTGAAGATGCTGAAAAGCGGCAGTTCTTTTTTGATTCTCAAACGGAAGGGATCAAGCTTTCAGATCATCTTTCTCAGCAGTTGGCTTTAGGGGATTCCGATGCCGAGATCATGAGTGCAGGAGAGGAGATTATCGGAAATCTCGATGAGCGCGGGTTTTTGAAGGTACCGCTTGAGGAGATTGCGATGAGTGCGCAAGTTCCGTATGAAAAAGTTCTTAAAGCTCTTGAAATCATTCAGACTTTTGAACCAGCGGGGGTCGCTGCACGGACTTTACAGGAATGTTTATTGATTCAACTCAAGAGGATTCGAAAGGATCAGGATATTGAGGGGATGATTATCCGCGATTATTTGGATGATTTAGGTCATAAGCGTTATCCTCAACTTGCCAAGGTGTTAAAAGTTCCGATCGATCGAGTCGTGGAGGCCTCTCAAGCAATCGGTCATTTAAATCCTCGACCGGGGTCGGCCTACGCTTCAGAGGAGAAGCAGAATATTGTTGTTCCCGAGATTGTGATTCGGAAAGAGGAGGATCAATGGGTGATTCTCATTAACGATGAGGTGATTCCGAAGTTGAAGATCAAGGATGAATATAAAGATCTCCTTGGCTCGACGGGAGAGGATCGGGGATTGAGAGATTATTTGAAGGATAAGATTCGGAGTGGCAAGTTTTTGATTAAGTGTCTCCAGCAGCGTCAGCAAACGTTGAATGCGATTGCTCAGGAGGTGTTGAAGCGTCAGCGAGAGTTTTTTGAAAAGGGGGTCGCCCAACTTAAGCCGTTAACGATGAATCAAGTCGCGGAGGTGGTTGGGGTTCATGAAACGACGGTGAGTCGTGCGGTTTCTGGAAAATATGTAATGACTCCGCATGGTGTTTTTGAGATGAAATATTTTTTTACGACCGGATATTTGGGCCAAGATGGACAGCTGATCTCCAATACCAGTGTTAAGGATAAGATTCGTGAGATTATTTCCCGAGAGAATTCGATTAAGCCTCTTTCGGATGAGGAGATCACGAAAATTTTGGGAGAACAAGGGGTTCAAGTGGCGAGACGAACGGTGGTTAAATATCGGACGGCGATGGGGGTTTTGCCCTCGCATTTACGGAAAAAATCAGGGTAAACAAATTTCATAAACCGGAGTCGGAAGAAGTTTATTCCATCTAAAAACGACTCGCCCCACAAATGAGTCTTGGTTCCGGTTAGTCTGGTTTATCCCATTTCTTGCATTAGAACTGGAGGGGCAGTGGCCCACTGCCTTCCCCGTCCGATGAGGCACAGAGCCTGTGCCCCTCCATTTTTTATCACCATTTTGGTGATATCGTTTGTGAGGTATATCCATTCCCAATGCAAGAAATGGGTTTATGGGCCACTGAGGCCGAGGAGGGAGCTGATCATGTCCCAGCCATCTTTGTTCGACTCTAAGGTAATCTCTTTCCAAGAAACATGTTGTCCGGTTTTTCTCCAAAACTGTTCGCTCTCCATTTTGGCTATAGCCCAATAGGGGGCTTCAAATTCAAAGATGATATGGAAGTTTTCGCGCATAATTTCGCTTCTTCCCTGCGTATGAAGCATACTAAAAGTGATCATTGCCGCCCAAGGTTGTGGCATCGGTTTGGATTTCGGAAAAATACTTTTAACGTCAACAATCGTGGTCAAGACGGGAGGTTCTGTCGATTTTTCTTGAAGGGCTTTGGAATTTTCTGCAGCTAAAAAACGTCCTTTGGCTTGGAGATATTCAACCTTTTGTTGAAGATGCGTATCGGCTGCTTTAAAGGGATCTTCTTTTCCACAGGAGATCAAAAGGAAGGTGGAAATGAAGAGGGATAAGGCAAATCGAAGACAATCAGGAGGGTTCATGCTTTATTAAGATAAGCCTATTTTCAAATAATCTCACGCGAAAAGTGAGATTTAATCTCGCTATTTTTTTAAAATATTTCTGAGGAAGGCAAGAAAGCAGGATATCAGCTAAAAACAGGATCTATTTCAGACATCTGTGCGAAAATCGGTTTTTTACTATTTTACATCTGAAATTGATTCAGCTAAGCTCCTGCACCTCAAACGAATAGGGAAACAGGATATGAAAAGCATCTCAACCAAGTTAAAGAAAAAAACTCCATTAAGTGCTCCAAGCGCTTCGAAGAAAATTGCTTCCAGTATGAAAGGGAGTGATCTTGTCGTGGCTTGTCTCGAGCGTGAAGGAGTCGATACGATTTTTGCCTATCCTGGGGGAGCGAGTATGCAGCTCCATCAATCGTTAACTCATTCCAAAAAGATTCGTACGATTCTTCCTCGTCATGAGCAAGGAGGGGTTTTCATGGCAGGGGGTTATGCCCGAGCGACCGGAAAAGTCGGCGTTTGTATGGCAACCTCAGGCCCGGGCGCGACGAATTTAATTACCGGAATTGCGGATGCTTATATGGATTCGGTTCCTTTAGTGGCGATTACAGGACAGGTTCCCTCTCATGCGATCGGCAAAGGGGCCTTTCAAGAGACCGATGTCTTTGGAATGACATTGCCCGCAGTGAAGCACAGCTATCTCGTTTTGGATGCCAATGATATTCCGCGTGTGATTAAAGAGGCGTTTTATATTGCGAATACCGGCCGTCCCGGTCCTGTGGTCATCGATATTCCGAAAGATGTTCAAGGAACGATGGTGCATCCGATTTTTCCGGATAAAGTGGAGCTTCGTGGATTTAGTGAGCCTCCGAAGGCCGATGATTTAGCGTTGCATGAGATTTTAGGGCTGATTGAAAAATCGGAACGCCCCGTTCTTTATGTCGGCGGAGGGGTGATTAGCTCCAACTCTTCTAAAGAACTCTATAAATTTGCCAAGGCGACCAATATTCCTGTGACGACCACTTTGATGGGAATTGGAGCCTTTCCAGAGAACGATCCGCAATCTCTCAAATGGCTTGGAATGCACGGAACTGTTTTTGCGAACTATGCCGTCGATCGCAGTGATCTTCTGCTTGCCTTTGGTGTTCGATTTGATGATCGCGTCACTGGTAAAGTTTCTGAGTTTGCGAAACGAGCGACGATCGTCCATCTCGATGTCGATAACTCAGAGATTCACAAAAACAAGGTCGTTCAATTCCCGATTTTGAGCGATGTGAATTATGCTCTGAAGCGTTTGAATAAAATCATTACGACTGAAAAACGTCGTCGTAAAACATTTCCTGAGTGGCATACCCAGATTTCAGAGTGGAAACAGAAATATCCGTTAAACTATCAGCAGGTTCCGGGGCGAATCATGCCTCAGAGGGTGATTCGAGAGCTGTATGAGATGACCAAAGGGGAGGCGATCATCACCACCGGGGTCGGTCAGCATCAGATGTGGGCCGGTCAATATTATGACTTCGTTCATCCTCGTAGCTTTTTGACTTCGGCAGGATTAGGGTCAATGGGATTTGGATATCCGGCGGCCTTGGGAGCTAAAGTCGCTTGTCCGGATCGCGAGGTCATTGATATCGATGGGGATGGAAGTTTTGTGATGAATATTCAAGAGCTTGCCGCCGCAACTGCCGAGAATATCGCGGCGAAAGTGATTATCTTAAATAATCAATATTTAGGAATGGTCGTTCAGTGGGAAGATCTCTTTTTTAAAAGCAATCGAGGCCATACCTTCTTAGGAATTGCCAATGAGCCGGATCGTATCTTTCCGGATTTCGTTAAAGTTTGTGAAGGATTTGGAGTCGCGGCAGAACGAGTGATCGATCCTAAGGATTTAAAACCGGCTTTAAAACGTTTATTAGCTTCGAAGACCGCTTATCTATTGGATGTCATGGTGCCCTATACAGAGCATGTTTTTCCGATGATCCCTGCGGGAGGGACGGTGAACGAGATTATTATGGAGCCGATGAATAAAGGAACTGAGCTCAAAGGGGAAGTCCCCGGTTAATCCCCCCCAGTACCTCTCTCAATCCAATTGGGAATAGAAAACAGATCATGCTGATTCAAAAACAATCAATTGAAAGTTCTCTTGGACAAAAATGATCTTTATTGGATGAGTGAGGCACTCGCTTTAGCTCAAAAAGCAAAGGGGTTCACAAGTCCAAATCCGTGCGTCGGTGCGATTCTTGTTCGTGATCAAGTGATCATCGGAAAAGGGGAACATCGAAAGGCGGGAACTCCTCATGCGGAGGTCATGGCGGTTCGCGATGCCGTTCGCAAGGGACATTCTGTTCAGGGATCGACTCTCTATGTCACCTTAGAGCCTTGTTGTACCCACGGAAAAACTCCTCCCTGTACGAATTTAATTATCCAAGAAAAGATCAAGAGAGTCGTCGTTGGCGCGACCGATCCGAATCCCGATCATTCCGGCAAGGCCTTTAAAATTCTCAAGAAAGGGGGAGTGACTCTCACGGTCGGGGTTTTAAAGGAAGACTGTTCCTTCTTGAATCGCGATTTTAATCATTGGATCACGACGGGGACCCCTTGGGTCACCTTAAAAGCAGCGATGAGTTATGATGGACGAATCACACGTCCTTCCGGCGAGAGCTCTTGGCTGACCTCAGCGGCGGCTCAAGAGAAGGGGCATGAGCTTCGTGGGGAATCGGATGCAATCCTCATCGGTGGGGAGACCCTGAGAAAGGATAATCCTTCTTTAACGGTTCGCCATCCTGCTTTCAAAAGAAAAAATCAACCGTGGAGAGTCGTGGTAAGTCACGGAGGGAAGCTGCCGAGTTCGAGCCATCTCTTGAGCGATCTAAATCGTGATCGAACGCTTGTTTATCAGAATAAGTCCCTTTCTCATATCCTTAAAGATTTAGGAAATAAAGGGGTCATGAATTTGTTAGTCGAGGGGGGAGGAAAAGTTCACGCCTCATTTTTAACAGAAAAATTAGCACACGAAATCGCTTTGTTTTGGGCTCCGATCGTGACCGGAACCGAGGCGTTAGGATTTTCTTTTTCTCAAGAGCAAGCGTTAACAGAATCGATTCATTTAAAACCATGGTGGACGGCGATGATCGGGAGCGATCTTTGCGTTCGTGCGTTGATCAAGAGGACCTAAATTAATGAAAGAGAACGGAGTGACACAAGAGGCAGTTCGTCCTTCAGGGTGGGGGAGCTTGTTATTCTTAGGGGCGCTTTTTTTTACCTGGAGTCGCTTAGAGGGGGGAGATCTGATGGCCTTATGTTCATTAGCCGCTTTGGGGACTGGGGTGGGGATTGTGCTTTCCTTAATTTTTGATTTTCAGCGAGGGTGGCGAAATCTGGTCCGCTCTGATATTGCCGCAATTTTGGCCCTTTATTTTTTAACGCTTTTTGAATTTCTATTTCCGCAGCAAGAGATGTTAGCTCTTGTCGATGGAAGCTATATTCATGAATCGTTAGGTTACCTCTTTCTTGCTTTTGCGGGATTGACCATCGGAAGACATTTAACCTCTCGAGAACATATCGAACGAACTCCCCTTTTTTCGGCGACGGTCAAACCCTCAATCTTGACGGGACTCTTTGTCGGTTGTTTTCTCTTGGGCTATCTTCATATGGCCGTGGCGGTCGATTTTGATTTTCAGGATTGGTGGGATGCCATTTTAGAACCACGATTTTTTCAGCCATGGACTCGAGGTCGACTAGGGAATTGGAAAGCGATGCTTACTGAATTAGGGATGTTGCTTTATTTGCTTCCTCCGCTTATGGGAGTCGTCTTGGCAAGAATTGAGAAGTATCCATTAGGTTCATTGATTTTGATGGGATTAGGGACCGGAATTACCTTTTTTTACGGATATTCAAGCGGAACCCGTCATATTTTTTGTACTTACTTAGTGACCTTTGTCATCGGTTATTTATTCGCCGTTAAAAGAGATCAGGAAAAACGGATTTTTTTAGTCGCCGGCCTTTCGCTCGCTTTATTATTTGTCGCTTCCCAGCAGATGTTGCATTTCAGAGAGATCGGGCTTGGTGCCTATTGGCGAGGGGAGCTCGAGGAGGCCCCGAGTAGCCAATCAGTTTACGTCGATATGAATCTTTTTACCTTAGCTCAAGTGGTCGGTTATTTTCCAAAAGTTCATGACTATTTGGGATGGGAGATTCCTTATCTGGCGCTCGTTCGTCCGATCCCGCGAGCTCTTTGGTCAGGGAAGCCGCTCGGGATGAGTGTGACCATGGAGCAGGTCGTGGGGGCCGGTGAGGATTATACCGTGGCCGCCTCTTTTGTGGGAGAGGCTTATATGAGTGGCGGATGGTTTGGGGTTCTCATGACCTCTTTATTTTTTGGCTCCTTGATGGGGTGGTGGAACCGATTTGGGTGCGAAGAGAATAGCGATTGGGGGATTTTGATTTATGCCTCCGGTTTTTTTTCAGCGGTCATTAGTATGAGGAGTTTGTTTGTCTTCACGACCGCTATTTTGCCGACGGTTGCGGCGATTTTTATCGGCTATCAACTGACCGATCTGATTCGATCGCGAATGATAAGGAAATCTTCTTTCCTAAGGGGAAATTCATCACTGTAGGGGATAGTCCTTAGGACCCTTTACGATATTTCTCATTCTTTGTAAGGCTTTCATCACAAAGCCTTTACTTTATTTCAAGTTAGACTATGCTGGTGTGTGGAACGTTTTGGTTCAATGACATTAAACGATTTTAGTTATGAGACTCATTTCAAAAAAAGGATCCCGAGCTGAGCGATGTCAAGCATTGGTCGAGATGGCTCTCGTTTTTCCTCTTTTTCTCTTTGGGCTTTTTGGGTTAATTGATTTTTCGAATCATCTTTTTCAAAAGCAAACAGTTGCTCATGCCGTGAGAGAGGGGGGCCGTATTGCGAGCACTGGACGAATTTTATTTACCAATGAGTACGAGTTTAGCACAGGGCCTTGGATTACAAACGCAACACAAATCATCGTCGCAGATCCCACCGTTCCGACGCGTCAGATGTCACGGGAGCAGGCGATTTTGTATGTGATGATGAAAACGATTGCGGGAATGGGTGATGTCAGAACAGATTTTGGCAATAAAGTGACCAACTCTGCCTCGACAGGACTTTATTTTTCGATCGACAGTTGGCCTGGGACAAACTCTGCCACTGAAAATTCCCCAAATATTGGGCCGGGAGATAGATCGGATGATGATATCGTTCAGTACGTCCGAATTTCGATAAGCTACCCCTCTTCGGTGTTGACCCCCGTGAGTATTTTTTCTCGCTTCTTTGGTTCAAGCGATCTCTTTAGTTCCAATAAATTGATGGTGAGTTACAAATGTACCTTTGTAAATGAAGCTTGGTCCTATAATAACACTAATCGTTGGACAAATTAAGATGAATTTTTCACATTTTAAATCTAAGGTAAAGAGTCAAGCCACCGTAGAAATGGCTTTTATGGCGACGTTATTCTTTACGATGGTTCTCGTGATTCTCTTTATTGCGATTAATATTTATCGCACACAAATTCTTGCCTCTGCGGTCCGTGAGGGTGCAAGTACGTGTGCTCGAATAACAGGAAATAACATTGATGCAGGGTTACAGGCGACCCTTTCTGTTGCAACGAGTGGGTTTCGCTTTAATGATTTTATGACGAATGGTCTTATTATCATCACAAAAATGCAGAACTATACAAACAATCTCTATTTATCAGGATTTAGTACGGCAAATACTGTTGGAACAACCGGTTATTTGGCAGGAACGAATGATACCGCAAACAAAGATCTCAGTAAGCTTTTATCAGGAGGCTCGTGGACGACACCTTTAAGACCTGGGGTTCCTGATATCATGAAGTTAACGAATACGGTCGTTCAGGGGAAAGATGTTTATTGTGTTGAAATCTTTTATACCAATCGCACGCCTTTAAATATATTGGGTTTTTCACAATCAGCTCTCCTTTACGATAAAAGCTTTTTTATGTCTCCCTAATGATTTGAGGAATCTATGAAAACTAAATTGACTACTATTTCGAACCGGAGTCAGATCCTTGTGATCTTCGCAGGCGCGATCTTTACGATCGTCGCTTTTATGGCAATGGCGGTGGATTTTGGTTATATCTATCTACAAGATGCGAAGTTAGGCCGAGCCGCAGATGCATCCGTTTTAGCCGGAGTTCAAAATTCAGGGGGGGGTGGAACGAATACTATCGCAAATGCACAAGCGGTTTCAGTCGCAGTTCGAAACTTTGCGATCGGCAATTATTCTGAATTAGCAAATCTAACAAACAGTAATCCAAGCGGAACCGCGGTTTCCGTGACGAACCCGATAACAGGCCAGATTACAACTAATTTTACTTTTATCTATCAAGCCAGCTATGTCAGTAGTGGAAAGACCTACTATAATGTCATGACCAATGTGATCGAGGCTGGGGGACGAGGACAGATTAATTCGGCAAAAACGACGATTGGAGCTAACGCAAAAACGATTCTACTGCCCTCTCAAGGATTTAGAAATCTTTTCCCGATGAAAGGAATCGCCGCCGCCGCACGACGACCTCGAATGATTGCCATGGTCTTGGATCGATCGGGATCGATGAGTAGCAATGGAGGCGCCGCAGCGCTTCCAAGCGCCGTGACCAATTTTTTAGGGTTGTTTGATACGAATGTAGATTTAATTTCAATCACCACCTTTAGTTATAATTCTCGTCTCGATGTTCCGATGACGAGTAATTTTTGGACTTTAGGAACGAATGCGATGACCAATGCAACGACGGGAATTGATTTTGGCGGCTACACGGGAGCCTCTGATGGACTTCGGATGGGAGTCGAGACTCTTTGGTATGGGGATGAGGAGGCTTGGAATGATGCAAACACCTTAAAATATCTCGTCTTTTTTACCGATGGACAATTTAACTCCTTCCGTACGCTTGCCTATACCCCTGGTTATACGAATGTTGTTTACGGACAGATGGGGACTAATTATCAGACTAACTCAGGAGCGACGACGAATCTCTCTTTAATTCCCTATCACTCAAAGACGACGGATTGGGCTAAAGATATTGGCTCTACTAAATTTTTTGCTACCAATATATTTGTTACGAATGCTGCGAGTGGTACTTTGAAGTCGACAAAAGTTCAGGCGACAAATTGGCCGGGATCTGTGATGTACCTCATGGAGTGGGTCAACAACGACTATACTCCAGCAACGACAATAAACTCGATGACCAATGTTTTGCAAAATTCGGTGACCAATACATTTGAGACGGCCTTTAATAGTACCAATCAATTTATTCCGATCGTCAAAGGGGTCTATGTTTCTCATTATACAAATCAAGTGACGGTGACGACTAATTTACTTAAGAATCAATTCATTGTTTATTTTCAACCGGGGTATACGAACTTGGATGTGATTATGAATTCCGGTTCGGATGGGCAGATGTATAAACCGCAATTTGAATGGACGAATATGCAAAGTAGCTCATATCCTCCAGAATTCTTATGGAGATCGAACTCGGGCACCGGATCTGGAGATCGTTATACGAACCTAGTTCAATATCATCCTGGGCCAGCAACAAACACAACGAATGCCTTAGGAATTGATCGAGATGCCGCTGGTTTTTATTCAGGGATTTCTGGGGTGACCGCTTCGGATTATAAATGGTACAAAGATTTTACGAATGGAATCGCCTATTATACCTCAACTAATTTTCACACCAACCATAATATTTGGAGATCGACAAATCTTCTCGGAGAATATTTCTATCAGGGAATGAGTTCCTTCCGAATAAACGGGGTGCTTTATACGAATGCCACTCGATATTGGAACGGAACGACCAAGCAATGGGTGAGAACCGCAGGGATCTATACGAATACGGGGACGCCAACTCCTGTTGACCCCAATTATGCCCCGGCAGCAAATCATACCAACTTTGGTCTTTTATTTACCAATGTGATTATGGTTACGAAGATTACAAATGAAACGACAATGCTGGGCGAAGATCAGATCGCTTCATTTGTTTTTTCCACAAATACCTTGAAAGGCACTGGAAATCCGGCCTTTACGAATGGCCTCTCACTCTCAGGAACGAACCAATTAAGGCTTTTTATTATGCCGATGAGTGTGACTTCTCCTCCCAAAGCAATTTTTTATGCTGGGCCGAATTACAATAATTGGACGAATCTTTGGGTCTCCTCTGCGACTCCTAATTTCTATCCTGGAATGTCCGGATGGAATAATTTTATTGAAGATGAATCTGACCGAGCTGCGGCATTAGCTCTTCACTTTGCACGTCAAAGTAATGTGACGATCTATACCGTTGGATTGGGAAGTGGCATTAATTCCAATATCATGATTCAACTGGCGAATGATCCTCGTTATTCCGGTTATAATTCGACACAACCGGAAGGGGCCTATTATTATGCCCCGACAGGGGCCGATATTACGAATAAATTTAAAGCGATTGCAGAACGAATTCGTGCGGTGGTTTCTCAATAGGAACTCGATTCATAAATCGGTTAAAAACCAAAACCAAGGATTTATCTTTCATGAAAACATTTCCACACACTCATTTAGACTAAGGTTTGCTATGCGTTTTTTATTCACGATCCTCTTTTTTTTACTCTTGGTGACCCCTTTTTTTGGGGAGACGATTGTCGTTCCTCCTTCTGAAACAGTGCTCGAACTTTTAAATGATTTAAAGGGAGTAATGGAACGAAAAGGGGATGTTGTTTCATTAATGAATCTTTATCCATTTGAAAAGAAATTTGAAGAGTGGGATGAGCTTGATTTTATTTTATTTCAAAATGCGATTAAGCGATACATCCATGAAGGGGAAATTGAAAAAGGGCGCAAATATCCCAATCATCTGTCACAAAATATTCCATTGCTTCTTGCTGAGTTGAAGGAGTCTCAGAAACGACTCTCGATCGAGAATAAAAATCTCAAATCTCTCAAAGAGTTTCAGGAAAAAATTTATACCTTGGGAAGAGAGTTCGAGAGTGGAAAGATGCAATCGAGTTCCTTTGAGATACTTCATGAGTTAAGATTCGCTGCGGAGAAAATGGAGCTTAATCCAGGGGGAGAGACCGATCGGGTTCGTCTTTCGATCTTGCTTCAAATTACGAAACTACAAGAGAAACAGGCGGGCTTTGTTGAGGGGGCGAAAAAGTTAAGCAATCAACAGGAGATTGATCGTTTGCGAGCGCTCCAGATTGAAAAAGCGGAACATCGGATGATGTTATTTCGTTGGGCGATCTTTGCCGTCGTCGCTTTTCTATTTCTTGCCTTTTGGTGGTCGAAGCAGCAGCAAGTGGATGGCCACGATTCGCGTTAGTCTCGAAAATGACCTCAAAAAAAGATTAATGACTTTCCAAACATGCTTGCCATTTATAAAAAGAGGTGCATAGTTCGACCCCTTGTCGCCGTATCTGTAAAGATCTTCAGTGACTGTAAGTGAGTATCTTAGGGCAGTTAGCTTAGTGGTAGAGCGTCCCGCTTACACCGGGAGGGTCGGGGGTTCGATCCCCTCACTGCCCATGGGTTGTTCAGTTTTAGCTTTTGCCGGCTTAGCTCAGTGGTAGAGCAGCGGTTTTGTAAACCGTTGGTCGTCGGTTCAATCCCGACAGTCGGCTAGACTGAATCATTTAATAGTGCGGAGCACCACAAGGGAAGACTTAGGGAACACGAAGCCATGCGACGGCTTCTGTGGAGGGATCTCCGACAAAATAGCGATCTTCGATTTTTTGTAGTGAAATTCTTTGTCGAGTGAATGTTCCGACGTTTTGTTGGATGATTTCCAGAGAATTTTCATTGGTTTCAGAAATGATGCCGACATGTCCGTAGGGAATTGGATTTTTGAAGATTATTAAATCATCCGCTTGGGGGGCATCGAGGCCTCCATTGTCGTATTGAATCATTCCTCGATTTCGATTGATTGTTCCTGAGGGAATTGTGGGATCAAAAAAATCGATGGCATGACCCATGACTTCTGGCATTCGATGGTTTTTGTTGAGAAATAAAAATCGTTTAATGAACTCAACACATTGCCATTTTTGTCCGTAGTAATAGCCGCTCCAATGATAGTGACGTCCGCTGCTTTTTTTGAAATCTTTCCCGTTCGAATAGAGCGGAACTCCTTTGTAGGTATCGATGGGATCGGCTTCGGGAAGCAGGCGTGGCTTTAATAGGAAAAACCAAAGTAGGGAGAAGAAGAGTGATGAGAGGAGAAGAAGTTTCATCAGCGAAAGATGAGTTTGATGACGAGCCAGAAAGCTTCACGGGCAATTCCTGTGGACATCTTGGATTCCCCGGCGTGACGTCCTTCGAAAATGATCGGGATCTCCTCGATCCGCATTTTTTTTCTCCAGAAATGGTGGGTGACTTCGATTTGAAATCCGTAGCCATTGGATTTAATCTGCGAGCGGCTAATCTCTTTTAAGGCGGAGATTCGGATTGCTTTGTATCCACTGGTGGGGTCGGTAAAGGGCATTCGGGTGAATCCTTGGACGTAGGCAGCGGCGCCGAGGCTGAGGAGGAGTCGGGAGATGGGCCAGTTCAGGACGCGAACCCCTTCTCGGTAGCGGGAGCCGAGGACGAGATCAACGGGGGTTTCGAGTTTTTCGAGGAAAAGGGGGATGACATTCGGATCGTGGGAGAGATCGGCATCCATTTGGAGGAGGGCGTAATACTCTTTTTGGATGGCCCATTCAAAGCCGGCAAGATAGGCGGAGCCGAGCCCCTTTTTTTGAGGCCGTTCGAGAAGAAAGAGAGAGTGATTGAATTCCGGTTGGGCTTGAATCCATTCGGGGGTTCCATCCCCAGAGGCATCATCGACGATGAGCAGATGGGCTTGAGGGGCTGCCTGTTGGATTCGACTCCAAAGTTCGGGAAGGTTATTGCACTCTTGATAAGTGGGGACAATAATAACAAAGGAGGCATTCATGAAATATCGATTTAGTGTGATCGTTCCTGTGGAGAATTTTAACCCAGAGTTACCGGTTTTGCAAAGCCTTGAATTGGCGGGGTTGGACCCTGCGATCGATGAGGTGATCGTAGCTGAAGGAAGAGCTCCGAGTCGGCAGCGAAATCAGGCAGTGCTCGCATCACGGGGTGAGTGGATTGTTTTTTTAGATGCCGATAGTCAGGTTCCTGCTGATTATTTTAAAAAGGTAGTGACGTTTTATGAGAAGAGGCCGCGGGTGATTTTAGGGGGGCCAGTTTTATTGACCGAGGAGGCTTCGGAGATGGAGCGGTTGGCTCAGGCTCTTTTTTCCTCTCCTTGGCTCATGGGAAGGAGTGCCTCCCGATATCAGAGCGTTGGTGTTGCGAGAGAGACCGATCAGGCGGAGCTTATCTTATGTCATCTTGTGACCCCTAGGGAGGTTTGGATCGAGTTGGGAGGGTTTGATGAACGCCTCTATCCGAATGAGGAAAATGAATGGATGGATCGTGCGGAGAGCAAAGGGATTCGACTCATTCATGATCCGAGTCTTTTTATTCGTCGTCCGCAGAGGGAGTCCTATGAGGCTTTATTTCATACATTTTTCAGATATGGGAAAGGGAGAGGGGAGCAGATGATGATCTCGCGTCAGATTTCCTGGCTGCATTTGATTCCTGCTCTGATGTTCCCATTATTCATTTTGACCGTTGCCGTTCTCGGTTTTGGGTGGAGCTATTCCCTTTTTTCGGGGCCGGTGGGGATCTATGCAGTCGCCGTGATGGCGACTCTTTTCTGGAAGGAGATCCCTTGGCAAAACGCTTTTTTAGGGGGAATGTTGGCCCCTCTGTTGATGGGGGCTTATGGGATGGGAGAGATCACGGGATTGTATGGTGGCTATTTAAAACGAGGAAAAGAGGAGACCGCTGGGGAGTTCGAGGAAATTTCTTTGCATAAAATTTTTGGGGCTGAATAGTTGCGTCTCTCTTAGGAAAGCAGGAATTACGAACAAAAATAGGAATGGATTTTTCCTGCTTTCTTGCTGGGTTGTACCCCTTTCACCCTCTGTACCAAAATTATTTCCGCTTCCAGCGATTTCTAGCTTATCGTTTTCACGATCCTTTTCCTAAGAGATTTCTAAATTTTCTTGATGGAAGGATCTTTGGAAAAGTTAGCTCTTTGTGAAAGTCGTCGTTTTTCCTGCAACTCGTCGATGAGCGGCGGAGACCTCCACATATTTATCGGCCCAGGCTTTGATCCCGGCTCGTTCCTCGGGAGTGAGTGTTTTAACGATTTTCCCTGGAGTTCCTAAAACAAGAGAGCCTGCGGGGATTCGTGTTTTCTGAGTGACTAAGGCATGGGCTCCAATAATACATTCCTCTTCGATGATTGCTCCATCAAGAATGGTGGCTCCCATTCCGATCAGGCAACGATCGCCAATCGTACAGGCATGAATGGTGGCGTGATGTCCAATGGTGACGTATTCACCGATGAAGACAGGATAATCATCGGCCAGATGAACAATGGCTCCATCTTGGATATTGGATCCTTTTCCGACACGAATCGTTTGAATATCGGCTCTGAGAACCGCCCCTGGCCAGACACTCGTCAGGGCAGCGAGGTGAACATCACCGATGAGAATCGATCCTGGGGCGAGATAGGCGGAGGGGTCGATCGTCGGTTTTTTTTCGAGGTAGGTTTGAATCCGTTCGTCAAAGGTCATTGGCAGACTATGAACGGAGATTAAGGAGAATCAAAGTGCATTTTAAATTGACAACCGTCCTAATAACGATATAAATGGTCGTTATTAAGGAGATTGTGATCAAACTAAATTTTATTTTAAAGCAATGGAGAATGTTGTTCTTGGTTTTGATCTGTGGCATCGCAGTGATCGAAGCGAAGGAGATTTCTCTTTTGAATGTCTCCTATGATCCGACCCGCGAACTTTACACTGAGTACAACGCAGCATTCGCAAAACATTGGAAGGTGAAAACAGGGGATGATATCACCATTAACCAATCCCACGGCGGTTCAGGGAAACAGGCCCGATCGGTCATTGACGGCTTAGATGCCGATGTGGTCACTTTAGCGTTGGCGGGAGATATCAACTTTATCTCCGAAAAAGGAAAATTGCTTCCTTCGGACTGGCAAAAGAAGCTTCCGTATAATAGTGCTCCTTATACCTCGACGATTGTATTTTTGGTGAGAAAAGGAAACCCGAAACGAATCAAGGATTGGAGCGATTTAGTACAACCCGGAGTTCAGATCATCACTCCAAATCCGAAGACTTCAGGGGGGGCTCGATGGAATATTCTTGCGGCTTATCACATTGCCAAGAATCAAAATAATGGAGATGAGCATAAAGCACATGAATTTTTGAGAAAGCTGATCAAAAATGTCCCCGTACTTGATGCAGGGGCGAGAGGATCGATGACCACCTTTGTCGAGCGTGGCATTGGCGATGTTCTTTTGGCTTGGGAGAACGAGGCGATTCTCGTGACTCAAACCTTGGGCAAAGATCGATTTGAAATTGTAACCCCTTCTTCGAGTATTATAGCGGAACCGACCGTTGCACTTGTGGAGCGTGTGGCGAAACGACGAGGAACCACGGAGGTTGCCTCCGCCTATTTAAACTATCTTTACTCTGAGGAGGGACAAAGAATTGTTGCAAAGCACCACTACCGACCCCGAGATCCAAAAGTGGCGGCGGAGTTTTCAAAGCAGTTTGGAGAGTTAAAGCTTTTCACGATTGAAGAGGCCTTTGGCGGATGGGGAGAGACCAATCGCCAGTTTTTCGGTGAGGGCGGAATCTACGATAAACTCTCAATGCCATAAACCAAAAGAGATTATCTCACACGAAGGCGCAAAGGCACGAAGTTCGGAATTTTGTTTGTTTTGAAAACCTTTCGAAAACCAATTTTTACTTTGTGCCTTGGTGACTTGGTGTGAGAACTGCCTTTGAAAAGGTTTTGTTGGCACTGGCTGTGCTAAGGTTGGCTAGTGGAGTTTAATATCAAAACGCTGTTCTTGCCTTGTGGCCTTGAAAAACCTAAAGAGAGGAGATGATCACACGCTTTCTCACCTCTTTACTTGCGCTCGTTCTGCCGCAGAAGCGTTGATTTTATAACGATTGGATTTTTTATGTCACTTCAAGCCCCCTCTATTTCCTCCGCTGTTGCCCAACGTGAAATTGGACGACGTCGTACCTTTGCGATTATTTCTCACCCTGATGCCGGTAAGACGACTTTGACCGAGAAATTCCTTCTTTATGGAGGAGCGGTTCAACTCGCTGGAAGTATTAAAGCCAAGAAGAATCAACGGGCAACCACCAGTGACTGGATGGAGCTGGAAAAACAACGGGGAATCTCGGTTTCCTCGACAGTGCTTCAATTTGAATACAACGGATGTTGCGTCAATTTGCTTGATACACCGGGTCACAAAGATTTCTCCGAAGATACCTATCGAGTTCTCTCCGCCGTCGATGCCGCAATCATGGTGATTGATGGAGGTAAAGGAATTGAGAGTCAAACGCGTAAACTTTTCGAGGTCTGCCGTCAACGGGGGGTCCCTATCTTTACTTTCATGAATAAGATGGATCGCAGCACCCGTCCGCCGCTGGAGCTTTGCGATGAGTTGGAAAGTGTTCTCGGAATTCATGCCTGTCCTTTAAATTGGCCCTTGGGAGATGGAGCGGAGTTCAAGGGAATCTTCGATCGTCAAAAAAAGGAGTTTCATCTTTTCGAGAAAACCCCTCAAGGGGCTTATGCCGCTCCTTTAGAGGTCAAAGGGATTGAGGATGAGTCGGTACGTTCGATTCTTCCCCCGGATGTCTATCAGCGGGTTCGACATGAGTTGGAGCTCCTCGATGGAGCGGGTGCAGAGTTTGATGTTGAACAGATTCGACTTGGAAAAATCTCCCCCGTATTTTTTGGAAGTGCGGCGAATAATTTTGGAATCCAATTTTTACTCGATCGCTTTTTAGAGCTCGCCCCCCCTCCGGCGGCGCGTCGATCGATCGGAGGAATGGTGGAGCCGACGGCCCCTGGTTTTTCAGGATTTGTTTTTAAAATCCAAGCGAATATGAATCCGAAGCATCGGGATCGCATTACGTTTATCCGAATCGTATCCGGGCTCTTTGAGCGTGATATGAATGTTACCAATCAACGGAGTGGTAAGCTGATTCGACTTTCCAATTCACAACGATTATTCGCCCAAGAGCGTGAAACGGTCAATGAGGCCTGGGCCGGCGATATTGTGGGAATTATTGGAAATCACGATTTTCAGATCGGAGATACCTTGAGCATCGAGCCAGGATTAGAATTTCAAGAGATTCCTCGCTTTGCACCGGAGTGCTTTGCCTCCCTTCATAATACAAGTACGGCGAAATATAAACGTTTCCGTGAGGGGCTTGAACAACTTTTAAAGGAAGGGGTCGCTCAAGCTTTCGATATCGCTGGAAATCTCCAGCGGGTTCCTCTTTTAGGGGCAGTGGGATCTCTTCAATACGATGTTCTCAAGTTTCGTTTGGAGAGTGAATACGGAGCA
Source organism: Methylacidiphilum caldifontis (assembly GCA_945877805.1). Classification (GTDB taxonomy): domain Bacteria; phylum Verrucomicrobiota; class Verrucomicrobiia; order Methylacidiphilales; family CAMAQI01; genus CAMAQI01. Next base: position 25,100 of record CAMCSM010000029.1, read on the forward strand.
GAATGTCGTGTTGAGATGGAGAGCTGGCAGCATGTCCGCTGGATCCGAGTGAAGAAAGATCAACCTGCGGATAAAGTGAATGCGAAGTTAGATTTACCAAGTCAATCGGTAGAGGCGATCGATGCTTATGGGGCGAAAGCGGTTCTTTTTACGAGTCCCTGGTCGATTAAATACTTTGAGGATCAGAATCCTGCTTGGGAAACCAGTAAGGTTCCGTTTAAGCCGTAGTGTTAATCTATATCTTCCATGAAAAGTTCTGATCAATCCAAGGAGAAATCAAAATTTGGCTCTTGGGGTGGAAAACAGTCTTTTGGAAATCGTAAAACAGAGAAATCTGGATTAGCTGCGCCGAAGAGAGCTTCGACCTATTTTATCCCCTTTCATTCTTTGATGGCTCCGACAATTTTCAAGGCAACACGCTTCGTGACCTGGAGAATCGATAAACGGGAGTACTACCCAGGGAGAGGAGATGAGTTTAAAATTCATGTCAACTGTCACGCATTGCCCTATCGATTCAAATGCGTATCGATTCAGAAAATGAATTTAGAGCTTTGTCGTAAACGTTATGTTTCCGATTGGCAGTCGATGAGTTTCGAGGGATTTGAGGTGCTGTGGAGCCGGATTCATCAGCGACCCTATGAAGGAGAGCTTAAGGTCAATGTTTATACGATCGACTGGCTAGATCCACTTCCTCAAGGAGAAGTCGATGAATCTTCCTTTTTGCCTGTGCTTTAACTCCAAACTTGGATTGAACCGTAAAAGCTAAGAAAAAATTCTCTAAGGAAGGCAAGAAGGCATGAAAAAAGAATAAATACATTCTTGTTTTTTGGTTCGAAATTCCTGTTTTCTTGCTTTCCTTAGAGAATTTTTCTTTGTTTTTTCTTCTCATACAAGAAATCGGTTAAAACATCGGTCAAATTGCTCTAAGATCGATCTTGATTTTTGAAGAAGTTTTTCTGCTTCGAGAGGTTGGGACTGTTTATTCATTTCCTCAGCAATTCCTTTGAGATACTCAGGATAGTGAGAGCAAAAGAGATCGAAGTTCCCCGTTCGTTTGGCCCGTTCCAACCATTTGGATTGAAATCGTTTTCTGTTCCTTGCTTCGATTTCCTGAATCGATTCCTGGCGATCAAAATAACGGTAAACGATCTCTGTTTGAACGGTTTGAATTGAGGAATTCTCCTCCTCGGAGGTTGGAGCGATCCAACACTCCAACCCTTTTTCGCGACATTGCAGTCCCAAATCCCATCCTTCAAAATAAGAACAAGGGGTATAATCATCTTCGAAACAAAGAGCTCCGCTCAGAAAATGAGAGCGTTTTATTGCAAAGAAAAATGGGGAAATTGCATCGACTTTTAAAGGCCGATGTCTGATTCCCTGACTAAAATTTTGAAAATTGGTCGTTCCAAAGAAATTAAAAAAAGAGCCTTGGGCGCCAACGACGGCGGCCTGATCGATTTGTAAAAGAGTTCGTTCTATCCTCGGAATTATTTTTGTTTTCAGGGAGTGATAGGGATTGAGAAAGTAAGCGATCGGGGTTTCACAGAGATGAAATCCGAGATTCCAAGAACGAGTGAGTCCGACATTTTGGCTTAAGGTCGCTGAGAGGGTGACTCGATGATGTTGGCTATAGAGTTCCGCCATTTTTTCCGTGTGACAAATAAGGATGAGATTTCCGTCAATCGTTTCGAGATCTTTGAGCAATGTTTGAATGTGGTCGGTATTTGTTGGAGATTGATCGAGGAGGGGAAGAATAAAAGAGCGTTGTGGGCGAGAGGGGAGAATCGCTCCTCGCCAAGGGGTTTCTCCTAGAAAATAACGATCGGTGTGGCCTTGGGAGAGAGCTCTCCATTGCTGAGGATCAGGGGTGCTTACCGTGACTCCTTCAAGAACATCGAGCATCGCGGAGGATCGATGTTCATAGGTATGAGCATGGAGGATTTTATCTTTTCCAGAGCGGCCGATCGCTTCGCGTTTGAGGTCGTTCTTTAAAAATTCATCGATTAATGAAAGGAGGTTGTTTTCATTATAAATCAAATAGTCTTCTCCATTGGTAAATAGTTCCGACTGTCCGCAGGCGATTCCTGGATCATCGGTGAGGAGAAGGGATCCGCTCGCCATCGCCTCAAAGACTCTCATGTTGAGATCGTTTTTGAGAGATCGATTAAAAATAATTTTTGATTCAGCAAAGATCTGTGACATCTCCTCTCGATATGCGCGCTTCTGAAAGAGTGGAAAATGAGCCGCAATTTGGTGGAGTAATTTTTCTCGAGGAAACCCTTTATGAGGAGCCCCCACAAAGCTGATTTCACGAATTTGAGGAGAGGGAGTTGGACAGTGCATCTCAGGATCACAGGCTAAGGGGAGCCAATGAACGGCATGGATTCCAGCAGCGCGAAAATCATCGAGATATTCTTTCTGGGCGATGAAGACAAAATCAAATTGCTTTGCCCAATGTTTATGCCATTCAAAATTGAGATGGTTATCAATCAAGTAGCATGCCGTCGGACAAGGAAGTTGATCGATATGTCGCGGGAAGAATCCGTGGACCGATTCGATCCATATAAAAAAGTCAGGGGGAAATGGGGCAGACTTTAAAATCTCCAGTAAATCCGGTTCGTTTCCTGTGGGGATCTCTTGAGCGGAGATCTCAAAGAGCAAGGGATCGATTCCCCATTGGGTGAGTTGTTCCGAAGTGACTTGAGGGCCAATCGTGGTGACTCGATGGTTTTTACGAAAGGCCTTTTCGAGGTAAACCGCTGTGGTGATCGGGTAGGAGACGTAGGAGAGCCAAAGATTCATGGTTGATCGGGGGTCCGGTTACTCGTTTTGAGGGGGACTTAGCAGAAGCGATATTTTAGATGGGAAAATCTGACGAAGGAGAATCCAGGTGACACTCAGGCAGATCAGACTATCGGCGATATTAAAAGCAGGCCAATGCCACCCTTTGTAGTGCCAATCGACGAAATCGATAACGAATCCGTGACGAAAACGATCGATTCCGTTCCCTATTGCCCCCGAAAGAATAAAAGCAGCGATCAAATTGACCTCATTTCGCCTCCAGTCAAAATCTCGAGCGACCCAGTAGCTGAGAACTAAGATCAGAAGGATCATCATCGCAAGAAGGTTGTTATGGCCTTGAAGAAAACCGAAGGCAACTCCGGTGTTTTCGACATAAGTCCAATTCCAATATCCGTCGAGGAGTACTTGAGATTGACGGGGGCGAAGGAATTCCAATGCCCAGAACTTGGAGATTTGATCGAGGGTAATCCCTAAAAAAAGAGTTCCCCAAAATAAAGGGAGGGGGCGAATGCTTTGAGAAGGGAATGAAGACATTCTGAAAGGATGGATTTTCGTACTCAAAATG
>CAMCSM010000030.1 GCA_945877805.1 Methylacidiphilum caldifontis
TCAGATCACTCAAATCCCTGAACATCTTGAAAAGTTAATCGAGAAACTAAAAATCCATAAACTCTTTAGCTCACCCCCAAACTGGATCGCTCCTGTAGGCAGAAAGCTCTAAGCCAAAAAACCTGTTTTCATAGGTAATATCCAAAAAATTCGAGAATTTTTTCAGGAAGTTAGGCTAATGCAAGAAATGGGTTTAAGCTAGAAAAGCAGTTGGAACCACGGAACACACGGATGGGGAAAAGGCAAAGAAGACCGATTCCTCTAAGGAATGCAAGAATGCAGGAATGTTTTTTTCCTTTTTTCAAGTCTTCGCATCCCGATTCTTTCGGGACTGAGTTCCCTATTGAAAGTTTTAATAATCCACTTCACAACTGTGCCCCGACCTGTCGGGGCTGTGCCATTCCCCATTCCATGGGGACAGTTGCTTCGCCTGAGAAAATTCCGAGAAATGAATTTAAGCTATCCGGCTATCCAGCTATCCGGCTATTCAGCGCCATTCTCTTCAAAATTGAGGTCTGTTAATTCCGGCTGCTCCTGAAGAAGGATTCCTGCGTTTTGCTCAAATTCAACCTTACTTCTTAAATATTCGTAGCGAGTCCAGCTCTCGCGATTGAGCGCTTCAAGGATCGGCTTCACTTTTCCGATCTCCTCCAAAGATTTCGTAGGAGCTAGATCGGAAAGTTGTCGGACTTCAGTCATTTTTTGCAGTGCCTCATCCGCAATCGACCATTGATCATGATAAAAGGCTAGTCGACTCAAAGTAACATTTGTGTTCACATAGACCTGAGACTCGACTTTGAGGAGATTAAGCTCTGCTTGCTGTAATCCCTCTTCTGCCATTTTCAAGCGCTGTTGATCCCGACGTTCCGAAAGAGGAATGGAAAAGGTGAAACCGGCCCCCCACTCCGGGGTGGGATTTTCCACCGAGGTTGAAACGGCATCATCGATATCCGATCCGATACCACGATACCCGTAGTTTCCATAGATATCCATATTCGGCTTTAATTCATTACGAACCGACTCAACTTGAAGCGCTTGCATTTCTCTCCATAGCTTGGCCTCTTTGAGCTCAGGCCGATGATGGTAACTTTCCTGAAACTGATGGTAGGAATCTTGCCAAGAGAAGGTAAGAGAGGGGGAGATCCTCTCGGGGACAAAGAGAGATTGCTCCATTCCTGCGGGGGCCACCCAGGAGTTACAAAGAAGAAATCGACTCTCCATCGTTTTCATTTGCGAATAGATCAAACGGTTACGAATTTCTTTCTCCCCTGATTCAACTTTCGATAGGTTCTCGGGGCTCGTTTCAATATTTTGATATTGTTGTTGGAGCCAGAGCCACTGGCTCGCTTCACGAAAATAGTGAGAGTATTGATAGTAGTTTTTTAAAAACTCCGCCTGACGCGCAATCAAGTTTGATTTTGCGCGGACTTCCGCAAGTTGCAGTTGAATTCCTTGGAGCTTTTCAGGACGTTCGTTGGTTTCCCAACCGGCATTTTTAAGAATCGGCTGCACGAGGTTGATTCGTGTTAATGAGGACATCTGCTCTTGTAGCGGGCGCGAATATTGTCCGTTTGTCCCTTTTGCGTAGGCCCATTTATCTTCAGTGTAGTTATTGAACATCTGAAGCTCCACTCTTCCCCCTGTGTTTATCGGCTGGGATACCCCTAAAGTTGAATTAAATCCTCGCGCATAATCTTCGCTATATTTATAAGGATTGTTGGCCTGTGGGTCGTAATAGTTGTTATACCAGGTCGCCTCACGATAGCCAAATCCAGAATTAAAAGTTGGATCAAATCGTAACTCTTGAGATGCAAGAGATGCTTGGTTTGCTCGAATTTCAGATCGAGATCGTTTTGAATCCGGGGCGCTATCCCGAATCTCGGCCAGCATCTGATTCAATGTTATTTCTTGAATGGTCGAGGATTTCCAAAAGAGATCGTAAGGAGAAGGAGCGGGATCAATACCGGCACTGAAAAGAGTTCCGGCGCTCAAAACCATTGAAAACGCCGTCAAAAAACGTTGTTTAGGTGCAGCAAGAAAATAATTCATCGAGGCCTCCTTTTGAATAAAGCGGTTCCTCCGCTTATTTTATTTTTCGGCTTTTTCGCTTTTCACTTCAAAAACTTCTGCATCCGGATTTTCCCGAGAGAGCTCCCGAAGTTTTTTTTCCGGTTCAGAGATCAACGGTGATGACCCCCATTCCGGAGACCAAAACCAAATCGCTGCCCCAAAAATCAAAAGCAGAGAGCCCCATGAAAAAAATCGAAAAATAAAAGGCACTCCGGCGGATGCACTTTTTTTGCCTTTTGCCTCGAGTTTAAATCGATTTTTTTTCATTTTCTAAGATCCTCATGATCCTCAAGCGAGCGAAGCGCAGATCTCTTCAACTCGCTTGAGAAAATCATAGAATCCCTTTCATTCAATGTCAGTCGATTACGTCTGCGAACTGAGTCCTTGAATGATACTGACCAATGGAAGGAAAAGGGCGATGACGATGACCCCGACGATGACCGCAAGGAAGACAATCATGATCGGCTCGAGGAGACTGGTTAATCCAGCCACAGAGTTATCGACCTCTTCTTCATAAACGTCAGCCACCTTGATAAGCATATCAGGCAATTTACCGGTCTCTTCACCGACTTGAACCATACTGATCACCATCGGCGGGAAAATTCCAGAGGCCTCAAGAGGGGTGACGACATTTTCCCCTTCGCGAACGGCATCATGAACCTTTTCGATAGCGGCAGCCACAATCGCATTTCCTGAGGTCTCTTTAGTGATTTGAAGCGCCTGAAGAATCGGAACACCACTACTGACGAGCGTTCCGAGGGTCCGCGTAAATCGAGCGATTGATGTTTTTTGGATAAGACTTCCAAAGACAGGGGCATTGAACTTGAATCGATCAATCGCAATCTGCCCCCCTTTTGAGGACTTAAAGAGATTAAAGGCGAACACCAAGGCGCCGATCACTCCTAGAACAATCAAATAGTGATGTTTAAGAAAATCACTCGCGCCAATGACAAACTGTGTCAGTGCAGGAAGTGGTTTTCCTCCGAGCATTTCGGTAAAGATCTGTTGGAATTTCGGAACGATAAAGACCAGAAGAAAGGTCAAAATCGAAATCGCAATAAAGAGAACGACGACGGGATAAAACATCGCCGAAACGACTTTCCCTTTGATCTTCTCTGATTTCTCTTGGAACTCAGCCAAACGGGTAAGAACGATTTCGAGTACCCCCCCGAGCTCTCCGGCTTTGACCATGTTGACGAAAAGTTTATTGAAAATCCCCGGATATTGAGTCAGAGCCTCTGAAAACGTGCCTCCTCCTTCAACCGCAGAGGCAAGACCGGCCATGGTGCTCTTCAGAACAGGATTTCTCTCCTGTTTTTGAAGTGTTGTCAAACTACGAAGGAGAGGAAGTCCCGCACCGATTAAGGTCGCTAACTGGCGAGTAAAAACGGAGAGATTTTTACTCTTAATCGAGGCCCCTTTTTTAACTTTTTTCCCCTCAACAACCGGAGCGTCCGCAATCAACTCGTTAATTTTCGTAGGGAAAAGTCCCATCGCCTTAATTTGGGTTGAGGCCTCAGTGGCATTAGCCGCTTCGACGGTCCCTGTTTTGTTTTGGCGTTGGGCATTAACTGCAGTGTATTGGAATGTCGGCATAGGATTTCCTCTTTTTTGTTTTTTAAGTATACTTTAAAATTTCTTCAATCGTTGTTTCCCCATCAAAAATATTTCGCAAACCGTCTTGTCGTAGGGTTGTCATCCCCAGTTCAATCGCTTTTTGTCGAATTACCACCGAAGGGGCTTTTTGGTTGATCAGCTCGCGAATCGGCTCAGAAACATCGAGGAGTTCGTAGATTCCTTTTCGCCCACGATATCCTGTTCCGTTACAGTTTTCGCATCCTTTCCCATAATAAAAAACCTTATCCCCAATATCGTAGGAGGAAAGCCCAATTTGTTGGAGCACCGATTCCGTCGGTTCATAGGGAGTTTTACAATGGGAGCAAATTTTTCGGACCAATCGTTGTGCTAGAACTCCTTCGAGTGAGGAGGAGATCAAAAACGGCTCGACATTCATATCTAAAAGCCGGGAGACCGCCCCTGCCGCATCATTGGTATGGAGGGTAGTCAAAACTAAGTGGCCGGTCAACGAGGCCTGGATGGCGATCTGGGCCGTTTCTAAGTCACGCATTTCACCCACCATGATTCGATCGGGATCTTGACGGAGAAAGGCACGAAGAATACGGCTAAAGGTCAATCCGATGCTCTCTTTTACCGCGATCTGTTGAATCCCTTCCAGCTCATATTCAACCGGATCCTCGGCTGTCAAAATTTTAGCATCTTCGGTATTAATTTTACGAAGACAGGCATAAAGCGTCGTTGTTTTTCCAGCCCCCGTCGGTCCTGTGACAATAAAAATTCCGTTCGGTTTCTGAATGGTTTCCGAGATATATTTGTAAATCTTAGGAGGAAGATTAAGCGCCTCAAGATCGAGATTCACGCTGGAGCGATCTAAGATACGAAGCACCACGCTCTCTCCAAATTGCGTCGGAAGGGTCGAAACACGCAGATCGACCCCACGATTCGCAATCGTCGTTTGAATACGTCCATCTTGCGGAACCCGTTTTTCGGCGATGTTCATGCTCGACATGACTTTAATACGAGAGATGACAGGACCGCAAAGTGACATTGGAGGGGGAGCCATTTCATAGAGCGCACCATCGACACGATAACGAATCCGAAACTCATATTCAAAAGGTTCGAAGTGAATATCACTGGCTCGCGCCTGAATTGCAAAGGCAAGAACCGTATTCACATAACGGATAATCGGAGCGGAAGAGGCGGCATCTAAATTCGTCGAATCCCGACTCGGAGCCCCGGACTCTGCCTCAAGCGCCTCGCCGGCGAGTTGCTCAAGAAGTCCATTCATATCCTCCTCTGCGATCGGATAATATTTCTGAATGTAATCAAGGATCTGTTTCTCCTTGGCAATCACCACTTGATGGGGACATCCTAAAGCAAATTGAAGTCCATCGGTAATCTTAGGGTCGAGCGGCTCCGTCACTGCAACATTAAGGAATCCTTCGTGAAATAAAATTGGAAATACCCCATATTGGCGAGCCGCTTGTGCTTGAACTCGGGAGAGTAGATCGGGATTAAAATCGTAAATCGAAATATCCGGAATATAAACCGTGCCTAATGAATGAGCGATAATTTCATAGAGCTCATCTTCCGAATAAAGTCCGTTATTCGCAATCACCTCCGTGATCGGTTTTCCAGAGCGAACCTCATCATCTAAAAGTTGAGTCGCTTGCGCCTGATCAATATAGCCGCTCTCTTTGAGAAGGTTGAGAAGGTATTGAGCGTTCATGGCGGTCTTATTTATCCTTTAGAGTCGAGGAAATAACCTCATCAGGGGTGGTCAGTCCAGCGAGGACTTTACGAATTCCATCTTCACGTAATGTGCGCATTCCGAGATCGCGTGCTCTTTGTCGGAGGTGAGAGGAGGGGAGCTTGTCGTTGATCATATTTCGAATTTCATCATCGATCATGAAGATTTCAAAAATTCCCATTCGACCTTTATAGCCCGTGCCACGGCAACGGGCACAACCGCGGCCTTTTTTAAAATTAGCATCAGCGATTTGAGACTCTTTTAAATTCAACGATTGTAGTTCCGCCTCAGTCGGTTGATAGGACTCTGCACAACTTGAACAAATTTTACGAACAAGCCGTTGTGCCATCACCGCACGAAGGGAGGAGGCGATCAGGAACGGCTTCACCCCAATATCGATCAAACGAGAGATCGCTCCTGGGGCGTCATTTGTGTGAAGCGTACTAAAAACCAAGTGACCGGTGAGCGAGGCATTAATCGCGATATTCGCAGTCTCCTCATCTCGAATTTCTCCCAACATGATGATATTCGGAGCTTGACGCAACATGGCACGGAGTGCCGCCGCAAAAGTCATTCCCACCTCTTCATTCACCGGAACCTGATTCACTCCTTGGAGTTGGTACTCCACGGGATCCTCAACGGTGATGATTTTCTTGTCCGGCTTATTCAGAAAGTTTAAGCAGCCGTAAAGGGTCGTTGTTTTTCCAGAACCGGTAGGACCGGTGACGAGGAAAATCCCATCCGAGAGCCCCATGACATGCTCCATCACCGCTTGGTCATCACTGAGAAATCCGAGCTCAGGAAGTCCGAGCATTAAACTGGTTTTATCTAAAATACGCATGACAATGCTCTCTCCATGATTGGAGGGAATGCTGGAAACACGAAGGTCAATGGAGGATTTCTCTCCAATACTGACTTGAATACGACCATCTTGCGGAAGTCGTTTCTCTGCGATGCTCATCTTCGCCATAATCTTAAGACGACTCATGACGGCCGATTGCAGCTTTTTGGGGATATCAGGCATCACCTGAAGAACTCCGTCAATTCGATAGCGAAGCCGCAGACGACGCTCCATCGGCTCAATATGAATATCACTCGCCTTGAGTCGCTGCGCCTCGGTGATGATCGATTGAACGAGCTTAATAATCGGGGCCTCTCCCTCAGCTCCTGAATTTGCATTCAGCGCACGCTCTAATTCGCTTGGGCCATTGGATTCCGACTCTGCATAAAAGCGATTGATGGCCTCCGTGATCACCTCCAGAGGAACAACGACCGCCTCGATCTCTTTATTGGTTCGACTTCGAATCGTATCGATCGTTTCATAATCATAAGGATTACAGACGCCAATCCGAAGCAGATTCTCATCGGAATAAAGAGGAATGACATTATAGCGTTGTGCGATATCCTGAGAAATCGATTGAATTGCGGAAAAGTCAATATGATCGATCGTTTGCTGTAAAGGAAGACCGGCATCATTTGCCATGGCCCCTAAAAGATCGAGTTTTGTGATTTTTCCTTGATCGAGCAGCCAATCAACAGGATTCGATTGAAGCTTGGCCTCTTCGGCATCTTCAGATCTGATCCATCCCTCTTTAGTGAGGATCTCTAAAATATAATCGTCGTTTGCGAACACAATTAAAAAGAAGTTAGATGCGAAGACTATCGGAGGTCTCTTCCTGAGCAAGCTTAAACATAAATCGGTTAAAGACCGAAACCAAGAATTTATCTTGGATGAAAATATTTTCTACGAAGTAAGTTTTTTTATTAAAATCTCATCAATCACCGAAGGGTTTGCCTTTCCTTTACTCATCTTCATCACGTAACCCTTGAGCGCATTGATCGCTCCGAGCTTTCCCGATTTATAATCAGCGACACTCTTATCATTGGCAACGATCGCTTCGTCACACCATTTTTCAAGTGCTCCCATATCGGTGACTTGCTCTAATCCCTTTTCTTTAACAATCGCTGTCGGGGCTTTATTCGAAGCGATCATTTCAGCAAATACCTCTTTCGCCTGCTTACTGTTGATCTTGGCGGAATCGACCAACTCCGAAATCTCTGTGAAATAATTCGGAGGAATCGGAATCGCGGTGAGGTCAGGGCTTGTCGCAAGATAGTCGTTGAGAAGGAAATTTGCGATCAGCACCTTATTTTTTGCCGGTTGAGCCGCTGATTCAAAATAGTTGGCAAAGGCAATCTCCGAGGCGAGGACTCCCGCTTGATATTCGGTGACCCCATAGTCTGATTGAAGTCGTTTGATTTTCGCCTGAGGAAGCTCCGGAACTCGTGTTTGCGCCTCCGCAAAAAGCCCTTGATCGGTCCGCAACGGAAGAAGATCAGGATCCGGAAAGTAACGGTAGTCGTGCGCCTTCTCTTTGATCCGCATCAAAAAGGTCTGCCCCTTCGCATCATCCCAGCGTCGGGTCTCTTGACGGATCTCTCCCCCTGCGGAAACCACCTCAATCTGACGGGCAATCTCAGAATGCAAGGAGCGACGGACTCCAGAAATCGTATTCAGGTTTTTGAGCTCACATTTGGTCCCAAACTCAATTTGTCCTTTGGGACGAATGGAGATATTCACATCGCAACGCATCTGCCCTTTTTCCATGTCGGCATCACTCACTCCGCCGTAAACGAGGATTTGACGCAAGGCGGTCAAATAAGCATAGGCCTCCTCAGGGGTTGCGATATCGGCCTCGCTGACAATCTCCATCAAAGGAGTCCCCGCACGGTTAAAATCGATTCCACTCGAGGTATCGTAGTGAAATGATTTCGCCACATCCTCTTCAAGGTGAATCCGGGTCAATCGAATCACTTTATTAAAGTTCACTTGCGGGTCATTTTGCACATCTTTGGGAAAGGCAAAGAGATTGAGAGGAACCCCCCCCCCTTCACAAAGGGGCTGATCAAATTGGGAGATCTGATAGTTCTTCGGTTGATCGGGATAAAAATAGTTCTTACGATCAAACTTACAACGAGGAGCAATGTGACAACCGAGCATCAGCCCTGTCTGGATCGTCTTCGTCACCGCCTCTTGATTGGGAACCGGAAGAACTCCAGGCATTCCTAAACAAACGGGGCAGACGTGAGAATTTTGTGTTCCTCCATACTCATTTTTACAGGAGCAAAACATCTTACTGTTTGTCTTCAGTTGAACGTGGACCTCAAGTCCAATGACAGCTTCAAATTCCATAATCGTTTTCGTTTAAAGGTTGGGACGTTGTTGATGCCAAGAGGTCGATTGTTCGTAGGCCTGACCGACACGGAGGATCGCGCTTTCCCCCCATTTTGGCCCGATGATTTGGAGTCCAATCGGGAGCTTCTCGGAGGTAAATCCGCAAGGGAGAGAAAGCCCGCAAACCTCAGCCAGATTGACGGCAATGGTGAAAATATCAGCCAGATACATCTGAAGCGGATCTTGCGATTTTTCTCCGATTTTAAAAGCCGCGGTCGGAGAGGTCGGCGTTAATATTGCATCGCATTTTTTAAAGGCCTCTGTGAAATCACGGGTGATTAATTGCCGCACTTTTTGCGCTCGATTGTAATAGGCATCGTAATAGCCAGAGCTTAAGACATAGGTCCCGAGAATAATTCGTCGCTTCACCTCAGAGCCGAATCCCTCCGCTCGACTCCGCCCATAAAGATCCAAAACATCGGTCGGATTCGAGGCGCGATGCCCATAGCGGACCCCATCAAATCGCGCCAGGTTTGCCGAGGCCTCAGCGGTTGCGAGAATGTAATAAACTGCCGTGGCCTGCTCCGTATGCGGAAGCGAGACCTCCACAATCTCTGCCCCCAGAGATTGGAGCTGTTGAATCGCATCGCGAATCCCCTTTTCCACCTGAGGATCCATCCCCGCCACAAAATATTCTTTCGGAACCCCGAGACGCATCCCCTTGACCCCTTTTTTCAGATCGGAAAGAAAATCCGGAGCCGCTTGGAGAGCGCTCGTATTATCCCGCGGATCATGACCGCTAATCACCTGCGTCAATAACGCGCTATCCTCAATCGTTTTCGTAAATGGACCCACTTGATCCAGACTCGAGGCAAAAGCGACTAACCCATAACGAGAGACCCTCCCATACGTCGGCTTCATTCCAACGCATCCACAAAGAGCGGCCGGCTGACGGATCGAACCGCCGGTATCTGAGCCGAGCGAGGCAATCGCCTCATGAGCTCCGACCACGGCAGCAGAACCACCACTGCTTCCTCCAGGAATCCGATCGATATCCCAAGGGTTCCGAGTCTTTCCCCAGCTTGAGTTTTCGGTGGAAGAGCCCATCGCAAACTCATCCATATTCGTTCGCCCAAGCAGAATCGCTCCCGCCTCACGAAGCTTGGAGATCACCGTCGCATCATAGAGGGCTTGATAGTTTGCTAAAATCTTGGAGGCACAGGTACAAGGATTTCCAATGACATTCAGATTATCTTTAATCGCAATCGGAATCCCCCCGAGGGGCTTCGACAGATCGGCCGCATCGGCCTGTTGGAGCGCCTCTTCCGCGTTCATCCAAAGATAGCCTTGGATTTTCGGATCTACCGATTCGATTCGCTTGAGAAGGGACTCGACGATTTCCCGGGGAGAAACCTCTTTGGCAGAGAGTTTGGAGCGGAGGCTTGTGATCGTTTCAGTATACAGGCTCATAGTCCCTCACTCTTGAAATCTTTCGCAAAATAGTCAAATGAAACTCTATTTTTAAAATTCATAAATCGGAATTCCATGCAATTTGAATGGGCAAGAGAATGTTTTCACTTAAGTATATCCTTGGATTTTGTTTTTGACCGATTTATGCGTTACTCAACAATCTTGGGGACGAGGAGAAGATTCTCCATTTTTAAAGGGGCATTTCGAAACGCTTGATCCGGGGAAAGACTGGCCCCCATCACATCGGCGCGAAGATTATTTTTAAAATCCGGGGCATCTCCCTTTTCCTCGACCCCAGACAGATCGACCTTTTGCAGCTGCTGAATATAACCGACGATATCCCCCAACTGTTTTTGGAAACATTCAATTTCATCGGGCGAGAGCTTTAATCGAGAAAGCTCCGCCACATAAGAGACATTAAGAGTACCTTCAGACATGCGTAGGTGTTATCTCTGACAATGGAGATCGACAAGAAAAATACTCCGCAGGGCTAATTCAATCATTTCAGAAGATAATAAAAAAGCCATGCCGCAAGTCCAACCCGATACCAAGCAAAAACGTTAAAGGTATGAGTTTGAATATAGCGCAAAAGCCATTTCACCACGAGAAAGGCCACCCCAAGCGAGACGAGAAATCCAAGCCCTAAATCAAAGAGCATTTGCGAGTCGATCGAGGAGATCTCTCCCCTTACTTTCAGAAGAGCATAGGCGGAGGCGGCAAACATCGTCGGAATCCCCACCAAAAAGGAAAATTCTGTCGCCATCGGTCGATTGGCTCCTGCTAGCATCGCCACTAAAATACAGGCCGCAGAGCGAGAGGTTCCAGGGAAAATTCCTGCCACCACTTGAGCCAGCCCCACAAACACCGCCAATCTCCAGGTCACTAACCCATTCCCCGGATAACTTTTGGCATACCGCTCGACGATAAAGATAGCGACCGCCCCTAATAACACCGCCCAAGCAATCGGGGCAAGCTCCTCCGGAAGTTTGATCCCTAACTTGCTCACCATAAGCCCTAAAACAGCCGTAATGCCAAACGAGAGGGAAATTTTTAGAAGATAGTCAAAATTTTCCGGCTTTCGCCACTCACAAAGCAACGATTTGACATGCTTTCCATAAATCAAAAGAACCGCAAGCACTGCCCCGGATTGAATAAAAATATTAAAAAGATCCGAACGCTTTCCAAGCCAATGCTCTGCAATCAGGAGATGCCCCGTACTTGAAATCGGTAAAAATTCTGTAATCCCTTCAAGAATTCCCAACAGGATCACCTCGACGATATTTGACATAAAGCGAAAGCTGTCGCCACCCCTCTAAAAAGCAAGATTAACTGGTTAATCTTTTTGCATCTTATCGACCTTGCCTCCCCATGAAATCACCTTCGCCTTAGCGCTCGCATCTTCCGCCTCAGGAACTTGACCATTACGCATGTAAGCGATGGAGAGACTCGTCCATCCCATTTGATCGTTGGGCTCAATCGCCACCGCCTTCAATCCGGCCTCAATCGCTTCCGGATATTTATTTTGTTTATAAAGAACCATTCCGAGAGCGTGCCACGCATCAAAATAACGGGGATCGGCTAACGTCGCCTTCCGGAACTCCCCCTCCGCCTCCGCAAGTTCGCCAATGGCGAGGGCACAATTTCCCGACTCATAAAAATCATTTACGGAACTCATAAAAGAGATCCTAACAGAACTTTTAAAAAAGTGATATCAGATTATACCCAACACCGAGGGCAGTCGCATTTAAATTCTGAATCCCTCCCGAGGAGCGATCCCGCACCTACGCATAGGCGTCAACCTAAGACAAAAAAAGACAGTTTTTTCACCGCGGGGTAAACGGAGGAAATACTGGTTTTATAAGGAACGAGAAATTGGGGGTTTATTTTATTGAGTTTGTTTTGAAAAAAAAGAACCGAATTTTCCTCCGTTACCCTCTGTTTACCCTGTGGTAAAAACTGTATTTGGTTGTTGTCCTTAGGTTGACGCCTATGCGCACGTGCGGGATCGCTCCCGGAGACCGGGGATAAGAATCTATTTCTCTCGTCACAAAGAGCGGTGATGTGAAACCAACGACGAATTTAGATGCGTCTGCCCTGACCCAACACCAAGCAAACAATGCTACGGCCCTGCGGCCTCTGCCGGAGCATCCCCATCGCTTGCAGATCGAATGGCGGAGGGGGACTTCAGGGAGGAGGGCTCTTTTTTCTTTCCCTTGTCAGGCTTTGGATCGTGAGCCTCCGCGCCTTCTGTCTCATTTTTCTCAGAGGCAAAAAATTTGAGGATACGCTCCTGATCGGGATGTTCCCCCATCCACTTCACCTTTCCCGTGGAAAGATCGTAGACCGCTCCCACAAGCGTCACCCGATGATGATAAACTAAATGACGAATCTCTTTGCTGCGAATTAAAACATCCTCAATCCCTTGAAAGGCATTCAACTCAATCGCTCGATCAATCAACCCCTCCTCCTTGACCCCCTCCCCTTTTGCCTTCTTCACGGCTGGAATGATATTATCGACCAACGCAGGAATATGACCGCCCACTGAGGCCCCTTTGGCAACGGCCGTCACCGCCCCGCATTTTGTATGACCGAGAACCACAATCAGCTCCGTTCCGAGATGCCCGGCTCCATATTCTAAAGTCCCAATCTCATCGGTGTCGGCCACATTTCCAGCGACTCGCACCACAAAAAGGTCCCCAAACCCTTGATCAAACAACATCTCAGGAGGAACGCGGGAATCAGAACAGCTTAAAATGGAGACAAACGGATGCTGGCCGGAGGAGACTTTCATCAATCGATCAAAGGTCTGATTAGGACGCATGACCCGCTCCTCGACAAAACGTTGATTCCCCTCTTTGAGTTTCTTCAGAGCCTCGGGAGCCGGAGTTCCTCGCTCGGTCGGTTCTGATGATAATAAATAACTCAATCCTGCAACGATGACTAAAATGAAGAATCGCATGACCTCCATTCTATCACTCACTGATCGAGATCTCAATGATTCTTTTCCATAAACCGCGAGATCCGGAACCAAGAATCGTTTGGTTAATGTCTCATTAGGTGGGTCAAATTTACTTCTTCAGAAAAACCGCCGAATGCCGATAGTAAAGCTAGATGTCCTCATGCTTGCCCTATTTGATCAATGGAGTCTCTTATGGCGACCCTGAAAAACGACGCCGACAGGAGTTTGCCGCCGACAGGATTGAGGCTCTTCGTGGCGACATCCTTCTCCCGATTAATTTCTGTGCGCCAGATGAAAATATTTACCGGCCCGACTGGATCAATGAGTCGACACTGCGATTAGTTTCATTTCCGGAAACTCACTCCAAGAGACTCCCCCTTGCGCGTGACCTCTTTGATCAGGCCTCAGCGGTTGCTCAAATTTATAATAGTGAATGGTTTGCCGTAGCGAATGACGATATTGTAATCACCGAAAAATGGATCGGCAAAATTCAAAAAGCGGTTCAAGGAGATGAGGAGGTCTTGATTTTTCCTCGTACCAATATCGATCGGGACCAGGAAGGACAGCTTACTTTAAATCCTGCTTTCTATCACCAAGGGCAGGATCTTTATGTTTGCCGCGTAGCCGCATGGGAACGAATTCGCACGCTTTTCCAATCCTATTTCTTTGGCGAGGCCTATTGGGATAACGTCTTCACCTCACTTTTCTTAACCCATGCCAAGGGATTACTTGTCATGGATGAGCTCGGACTTTGCCTCCATGAGCGTCATCCGAAATCTTGGGGGAACTCCCCCTTTTATCATCGGAACCGATTGCTCGCCAGTGGGCCCGATATGATCGCCTCCCTTCGTTGGAAGTATTTCCATCACGGCTGGATGCTTCGACGCGAAGAAAGAGGCCGCTTATTAAACGAACTTGAAAACCGCCAACTGATTCGCGAGGTTTTTATTCCCCCTTTAGAGGAGGAGATCGAGTTCGCCAATAAAATGAATCTTCGCGCCTCGAGGATGGGATTGATTGAATTAGGAATCTAACTCTTAAAATTTTTCTGAAAACCCAAAAATCACATAGGCGTCAACCTAAGGATAAAGAGAGGCTAATCGGCTGATGGACTGTTGGGCTGATGGGGGGAAAGGAAGAAATTAACCGCTAAGTTAGATTCAACCCTGACACAAAACTCGGGGCAGGATTTTGCCAAGTTTTTAAATCCGTGGTTAAGAATGATTTTAAATCATACTTAACGAACCGCTTGCATATTTAGACTGATCGGAAGCCCCTTAAAGCTCATGCGGCTCGTGTCCTCGAAATAGGGAAACTCTGCCACTCGTTCTATTTTTTGAAACCCGGACTTCATTAAATAAACCTGAAGCAGATCATCCGTAAACCCGGCATAGTGATAGTCGTTCTCCGTATGATGACCTCCATAGATCATTCGCATGAGTAGATAACGATCGTTCACATCATACCGATCTTTCAGAAGGAGCAACGATCCAAGGATCTCAAGGTCAGGAACACTGATACAAATCATCCCTCCCGGAACAAGCACACGCCTCCATTCCGTAAGCGTTTTCTCGACGGCGTGAAGGTAATCAATGTGCTCAAGAATATGGGAGGCATAGAGAACTGAAAAAGTCTCATCCGTAAATCGGGAAAGATCCGAGGCATTGCCAACATGATCGACATAGTCCGCCGGCTCGATATTAAAAACCTCCCACCCCTCAGCCCGCTGAGTTCCCCCGATGTGCAATCGACGATCCATAGTCCCTCAATCTTAAAATCTTCCGCAAAACGGTCAACTCCGAAAGCTTTCGGAGTGGTTTCTACGGAACCCCTGCTCACCCCCTTCGTCTGAAGGGTCATATTTTTCGTTCCGACGAAAAATATTTCCATTGATGAGATATTCTTGGTTTCGGTTTTTAACCGATTTATGTAGGTCAAGATTTCCAAAGCGTTTCGCGGTATTTTTTGGGGCTCATTTTAAAATATTTTTTAAAGACCCGCGAAAAGTGATATGGATTTTGAAAGCCTGTTTGCTCTGCAATCTCTCGAATACGAAATCCAGTATCTCTTAAAAGTTCTGAGGCACGCCGCGCGCGACAGCTTAAAAGATATTGTGTTGGCGTTTGTTTGCGATGCTTTTCAAAAACACGGCAAAGATAGCTTATCGAAACCCCTGAAACGGAAGCGAGTTTTGCAAGGGTTATCTTTTTCTCGAGATTTAATGAGATCCAATCCATCACCTTGCAAATACCCACAGGAGTTTCATTATTCTGAGGGGGGCTTTCTTGCAGTCGTAGATACTCATAAAGCATCGCTAGCCCACAAGTATCGATGAGACCCTCTGCAAAAGGATCGGGGAGCCTCTTTCGTGAAAAACCGACTTCAAAAAGAGTTAAAATCGTCGGTGAAATTAAAACGGCGCGAGAATTTTTCTTCAGCTCCCTTTTTATAGCAAGAGGAACGATCGAGGGATGGAGAGAGCACCACAAATGTTTTGCCTTTTGATCCCGACTAAAATAAAGCGTTTCACGAACTCCGGGAATAAGAAGTTTAATTTGACCGGATTGAAGCTGATGCCTTTCATTTTTATAGTGAATCTCAAGCTCCCCTTCTTGAATATACACCAATTGAAAATCCTCTTGAGTGCGCGGGCCACAGACCCCTCCACGGTTATACTCTGCCCCTCCAAAAACAACATTCGAAGAACGTTGACTGCGATTGGCTTGAATCAAGTTGGTGAGTTTCTCGATTTTAGAGGGCACAGGATCTGACTAATCTAGGGGGAGACAACTCAATTAGCAAAGAGAATTCGTCAGCTGACGGATGAATCTGGGTTGAAAATAGAATAAACCGTTATTTTCAATCTTTCTTAAGATTGACCGGCCTCTTCAAGCTTCTGATTATTGGTCTCTTTAAGGCAGCGGCTGACAAAGAGAAAAGCGATAAAATTCACTCCTGCGAATCCCGCATAGATCATTCCTGCTCCAAATTCTTTGAGGCAAATCGGAAACAAAAGAGTCACCGCAAAGTTCGTGATCCAAAGAGCGGTCGCACTCAGGGCCATGGCCGATCCACGATTTTTATTCTCAAACATTTCCCCGAGCAGAACCCAGAGAACTGGGCCATAATAAAAAACGATATTAATTCCTGTCAGCTGTTGGAAGATCGCAAGCAAGACTCCGACGACAACGAGAGGCTGCAATTTTCCCGTAAGCGGATCAAGCAGATCACGCCAAGAGTGGGTTGGCTTCAGCTTCAAGCTCTCTTGGATCTCGCCCACGCATTGAGGGGCATCGGCTGAGGAGATTTTCTCAAGAAAGCCAATGGCCTCTCTCTCTTTGCCAATACTCACCAGATATCGAGGAGATTCCGGAATAAAGAAAACGCCAACAGCAAAGATGAAAGCTGGAAATGCGCCAACCATAAACATCCAGCGCCACCCCTCTTCTCCAAAGGCAAGAATCGCACTCGAAGATCCGGCAAGCTGAATAATACCGTAATTACTCAGGAACGCCCCGAGTAATCCAACGACGATCGCAAGCTGCTGCAATGAGCCGAGCCTTCCGCGAATGGAGGGAGGGGAGATTTCACTAATATAAGTCGGAATAATCACACTCGCTCCCCCAATCGCTACCCCTGCGAGAATTCGAGAGATAATGAAATCGATCGAACCGTAACTCACTCCAGACCAAATGGAGCTGAATAAAAAAAGAAGCGCCGTCCAAAACATCACCGGCTTTCTCCCTTTTTTATCCGACCAATGCCCCGAAACCAAAGCCCCTAGGGCACATCCCAAAAGTGTAGAGGCAATCGAAAATCCGGAAAGAGCCTCGCTCATTTGAAAGGTTTTTTGAAGCCCCCCGAGAGCCCCATTCACGACGCCGCTATCGAACCCAAAGAGGAGCCCCCCGATCACCGCGATCATCACGATCGGAAGAAGATGACGGTAGTTGATTTTACATGCTGACTGTAAAAGAGGATCAGAAGTCGTTGAGCTCGGGATATTCATAATATTTATTAATGAGAACGAATGATCGAGGTGACCTCTTTATGCCACGCAATGTCATTCCAAAGCCCTTTAAACTGGGGATGGGTAAAGTTAGAGGAACAATTAAACCGGTATCCGTGTTTATTTCCGAGTTTCGCACAAATCAACCCGGACTCTTTGATGATATCCCAACTTAATGAGGGGTGATCGAGCCAATTAACGGTTCCCCAGCCCTCGGTATTGCCGACCGGCTTTTTAGTTTTTTCCCCACAACTTGCGACAAATTTTATATTTTCTTCCATTCTTTCGACTAATTCTTTTTTATTTTTCTTCCAATTGGATAAAAGAGCCTCGTTGACCTTTGCAAAAGGATCATCTGTCGCAGCAAGGGTATGTATATTATTCCAGTAACCACTCGCCTCGTCTGCGAGAAGTGGATCGTGGCAAAACCAATAGTGTATGTCGAGAGCCGCTATTGATGTAGAGATAAACTCAGGAAAATTGGCAGTGCCATTTGGAGTCATCGAAAAAATAAAATCTAGCTCCGGCCATCGGAGTTGAAGTTTTTGAATCGATTCATCGACAAACTTTTTGTATAAAATAATATTTTCTTGTCTCCCTTTCGCTTCGGCTTCTGCCTTATTGTATTCATGGGCATTTTCCTTGACGGTATTATTGGAAAGAGCCTCTTGATTTCCTGACGTTTGTGCCTCGATCCACCTCTTCATATTAAATCCGTTAAATAAAGGATACTCATTCAAGAGATCGACGTAATAGATGTTTTTTAAAAGATTATTTTCCTTTAGAAAACTCAGGGCCTCATCCCAAACACGGACAAAATCATCAATGTTGTTTATTTTTTCTGATCCAGGCCCAAAAAGCCAAGTTGAAAGTCCCAGTAAAATACCACGATCGATACATTTAGGAATAAATTCAAGCAGCGCTTTTCTGATATCAATTTTCGTCGGATGTTGCGCCCCCCACATCACGGGACGATTGCTCCCACCCCAATCAACAGTTCCAATATACTTTCCATCGGGCTGAAGGGCCGCGATGTGAGGAAAAACATCCAAGCGAATCGCATTATAGCCTCGCGCCACAAGCTCATCTAAAACAAGATCCCAATTCGCAAACTCACTTCCAATTTCATGCCCTTGATCATGACGGAGTACCCAAGAGAAATCCCACATCGCAATCGCCACCGGTTCAATCCGTTGAGTCACTCGGGTTGAAGGCAGCAGGAGCTTCTTCGGTTCCTCTCCAAAGGCGGAGAACCCCCCTACCGAGGTCAGCAAAGAGGCTGCTGAAATTTGCTTTAAAAAACTTTTGCGCGTGATCGAAGCGGGCCCTCTTGACAAGGAGCGGATCGGAGATTTGATCATTTTTTCCTTTCGTTCATTTCCAGTAGAATGGAAATCTATTCTAAAACTACAGATAGCGTATCACACATTCACAACACGGCAATATCTCCACTTAAAAAAAAGATATCTAAAAATGAACTCTCTCTATAATTGAGAGAGGCACTCGAAAGCCTCCCCCTTGAGAGTGAATGAGAATGAGTCCCTCACTCTTGAAATCTTTCGAAAAAAAACCGCCAAAGCCCGAAAACAAATAAAGCTGTATTTTTAAAATTTATAAATCGGAATTCAATGCGATTGAAATCAGGTAAAAAATATTTTCATTGATGAGATATTCATGGTTTCGGTTTTTAACCGATTTATGGCTTCATCTCAGAGATTTTGCGACTTAGCTCTAAAAATTGTTCGAGAATTTTCTTCTGCTCCGGATCTAAATGCTCTTGATCGAGTAAAGAGCGAACCTCCGTCTCGGTGATTCCTTGAACCCCTAAGGCGCGGTTAATCTCCTCCATCTGTTTCTTCAAGGCCGCCTCAGCAGGATCTTGATTTTGGTTCTGTGGCGAGAGCTGGGGCAGCGTCAACCCCGTAGAGGCCGATCCCTTCTGCGCGCCAAGAGCGCTCATCATTTGAGGAAGCTGTTGCATGAGCTGTCCGGTCAGATTCTGCATCTGCTTCATATTCTCGGGGGTAAAAACCTGCTGTGAGGTCGCCCCTAATTGATTGAGGGCCTCTACCGGATTAATCGCTGTTGAAGAAGTCGTCACGGTTGTCCGATGACTCTCTTGAACCGTCGTTGTGGCCCCTTTTTTAGCCGGAAGCAAAACCGCAGAACAGGCCCAAGCCCCTAAACAAAAAGCAATAAAATGCGTAATGAAGAAGAACATGGGATGATCCTATTAAAAAATGTCGAATTCACAAATACAATTTAAAACATTTTCACGCGAAGCAACTGTCCCCATGGAATGGGGAATAGCACAGCCCCGACAGGTCGGGGCACAGTTGTGAAGCTGGATTTTTAAAAACATTTTTCACGCACTCCCTGCGTGGTAACGCAATTAAAAATGGGAAACCATTTGCCTTTTCGGGAGGAGCCTTGGGCAACTTTGCGGCTTCGCGTGAAAATGTTTTAACCTGTATTTTTTGCTTTCGTGCAGAGTTGTGCCCCCCCCTACGCCCCCGCACCAAACAATGAGACCCTGTTCTCTGATAATTCGTTTCACGAATAGTTTTCCTTAGAGCGTTCGAATTGAATTTCTCCCTACCAAATATCTTGTCCTGGATTCGATCGATAATCGCTCATGCGCACCTGACGATAGCGGGAGGAGTTTCCCCCGATCCCTTTCAATTTCAACTCGAGATCAAACCCCGACATCACCCGTCCAATCGGCAAAACAACGGTCTGATATTCAAAGCGAAGCGACTCTATGGATGCGAAAAGCCAAGCAACCGAGGTCTCCTTCATCAACCACCCCTCTACTCCCATTACGGAATAGTCAGCTAAATCAACCCAGAGATCCCCCTCCACCTCTTTCATCACTTTATCAACTCGACTCTTCGGCTTGAACCCTGGCTTCGGCGTGAGATGAAACCGATAGGCCTCGATTCCCCCTTTTTTCTCTTTTCCCGTCCCTTTAAAATCAAAGCGCTCCATGAGTGTCTTAAGGCTCGCAATCTCTAGATTTCGTTGAATGTTGCGCCCTTTCCGTGCCATCTCATCTCCCGGAGTCCCTCCATGTATCCAAACTCCCTTGGAATTTAAAATCATAAAGGAGGATTCGTTCCGAGGACGAACTTTCATTTGATCCCCCTCCTCCTCCACTTTCTCTCCCGGTTTTTTCTCGATCCAATTCCTCACTGATTGTAGATACTGCCACGATTCAAGAGCGCTCCGAGTCGAAGCCTCTTTCTCAACAATATTCTTCAGAATAACCTCCGGAGCAGGCAACTCCGCGAGCTCTGCGCGACTGAATTGAGCGCAAAAAATCCCAGCGACGATCATCGAAAAAAAATAGTTTATGACGCTTAAGATGAGTTTTTTGCGCCCAATTCGTTTAGCTAACATAAATTCTCTTTGTTATTTTTTGTTTTAAAAAACTCCTTTTTTGAAGCAGCCCCCTGCCTAAGGCGGGGGCTGCTTCAAAAAAGTTGCCATTTGCTTTTCTCTACTCTAGCGTGACGGCACTTATGGCACACACCAAACTCTTTATCCCTGGCCCCATTGAAGTTTCAGAAAAAACCTTGAAGGCTTTTGCCTCTCCGATGATGGGTCATCGCGGAAAAGGGTTCCAAGACCTCTATGCACAAGTTCAGCCTGGACTACAAAAGCTTTTTTACACCACTCAGCCGGTTTTCGTCAGTACCTCCTCGGCTTGGGGGGTCATGGAAGGATCGATTCGCAATCTCGTTTCTAAAAAAGTGCTCAACTGTATGAGCGGCGCTTTTTCGGATAAATGGTACGATGTCGCTCTGAAATGCGGCAAACAAGCAGAGAAACTCCAAGTCGAATGGGGCCAAGCGATCACCGCCGCTATGATCGAGGCTAAAATCAAAACCGGTGAATTTGATGCCGTCACGTTAATTCATAACGAAACCTCCACCGGAACGATGAATCCGCTTGCTGAAATCGCTGCGATGATGAAGCGCTATCCGGAGGTTCATTTCATCGTCGATACCGTCTCCTCTTTCACCGCGGTTCCGATCAAATTTGATGAGCTTGGAATCGATGTGATGCTGGCCGGAACCCAAAAAGCACTCGCCCTTCCTGCAGGAGCCGCCGTTTTTGCGGTTTCTGAGAAAGCGTTCAAAAAAGCGGAGACCTTAAAAGATCGCGGCTACTACTTCGACTTTCTCGAATTCCGTAAAAATCATGAAAGCAACATGACCCCGACGACCCCCTCCATTTCACACTTCTACGCTTTGCGGAGTAAGATCGAAGATATCATGGAGGAGGGAATGGAGAACCGTTTTGCCCGTCATCTCAAGAACGCCGAAATCACCCGCGCTTGGGTGAAAAAGAACGGCTTTGAACTCTTCTCCGAAGAGGGCTACGCCTCCGTCAGTCTCACCTGTGTTAAAAACACGAAGGGGGTTGATGTCGCCAAGATGATCGCGGCGTTGAAGAGCAAATATAACTGCATCATCGATGGCGGTTACGGAAAAATTAAAGGAACGACCTTCCGCATCTCGCACATGGGGGATGAATCAACCGCCAATATTGAGTTACTCCTCAGCTGGCTTGATGATTCTTTAAAATCGATTTAACCATAAATCGGTCAAAGACCGAAACTAAGAATATCTCCTCAATGAAAATTTCCTGTCAAAGATTCGCCGTAGTTTTGTAAAAAAACGTAGGTGGACGCCGACACATTGGGCCTTTCTCCAACTCCATGTTGACTCATTCGACGCCCGTCTCATTCGGATTGCGTCCCTGCCCCGATCCTTTTTCGGGGCTGCAATCTCTTCTCCCGCTGCTGCAGGATCAGATCGTCTCCTCCAAACCCTTTTGGAGTCGGCACTCTGCCTCATTTCAATCGCATTGAATTCCGATTTATGAATTTTAAAATAGGGAAATCAGTCCCGACATGCTTCGCATAGGCGTCAACTTAAGGGAAGAGAAAATACACTTTCACCACGGGGTAAACAGAGAATTGAATTTTCCTCTGTTGCACTCCGTTTCTCTATAAATCTCTTTCCTTGGATTCATCTTTATTGGCGTCTTTTGCTTTTCCTTGGCGGTTCACCTCTTTTTGTTGCATCCCTGCTGCCCCATGCCAAACCGATCAGGCTCCGCTTCTTTTACTTATCGTCGCTCCACGCTCCTCTTGGTTTTCCCCGCGGTGAAAAAACTGTCTTTTCGTGTGTTAGGTTGACGCCTATGCGACATGCTTCGGGATTCGAGGCGTTGAGATAAAGAATTTAGCCGCGAGAGAACGCAAAGAACGCAAAATAAAATGGGGCCTCAAAAAACCTCCTTTTCTGGAGCAGATTTTAATGAGGAAGCCAACACACTTGGTCGACTAATTGCATGATGTTTTGAATCTTTGAAGCTCCTGAAAATTCACGCTTTTTGAGTACCGCTCCATAGCCATATTCGGCAGCGATAAATTCGATCCCCACTTCTTTAGCCGCCAAGGCATCATCGGAGGAATCGCCAATCATCACGCTCTGCCCAAGATCCATGCGATAATGAATCACTAAATGACGGAGACCCTCGGTTTTTTCGGTAAAGGCAGGGGTCAATGAATCCGGACTTATCTGATCGATGAAAAAATGATCTAATTCCAAGTGTCTTAGGATCAGTTCCGTCGGAACTTTCGGCTTATTCGTTAAAAGATAGAGGTGATGTCCCGCGTGTTTGAGTGCCGATAAAACCTCAACGACATGGGGGTAACGTTCACTCTTGAGATAGCCCCGTAAATCATAGTCCTCTCTGAAGGCCTTCACCAATTTTCCCAAACCTTCCTGACTCAACTCCGGCCACATCTTTTGAAACATCTGAAGCAGCGGAGGGCCGACGACCTGCCGCATTTCCGGCATCACCTCACCGGGCAAGACTTGATCGATCGCCACTTGCATGGAGGAGTGAATTCCCGGAAGGGAATCAACTAATGTTCCATCGAGATCAAAAATAAGATTTTGATAGGTCATTTATTAATTCTTTTTCATAAGGGAGCAGCCCAAAACTATTCCACATTGCGCTTCAAGCAATGCTGTTCCCACTCGCAATTTTCACAGTCGGGATTCCTCGCCTTGCAGCGACGCCTCCCGTGCCAAATCATCCAATGGGAAAAAATCGTCCACTCCTCTTTTTTCACTAAGGCGATCAGATCGATCTCAATTTTCTTCGGATCGGTTTCTTTGGTCAATCCCATCCGTTGTGCGAGTCGGCCGACATGCGTATCAACAACAATCCCACTGGAGATCCCAAAAGCATTTCCCAATACGACATTGGCGGTTTTGCGTCCCACCCCCCCGAGCTCGATCAACGCCTCTAAGGTTTGAGGAACTTCCCCCCGATAGCGATCGCGTAGAACGGCGCAGCAGGCCTTTATATTTTTTGCTTTGCTTCGAAAAAGACCGATCCGCTTTAAATCATTCTCGAGATCCGCAAGGGGAGCCGCTGCGTAATCTTTTGCCTCTTTATATTTCTTAAATAAAGCAGGGGTGACTTGATTCACCAGCACATCGGTACATTGCGCCGAGAGAATCGTCGCAATCAGAAGCTCTAAGGGGGTTGTGTAATGAAGCTCACAATGGGCCTCGGGATAGGCTTTCTTGAGGGTCTCAATCAATCGCTCTGTTCGACGAAGCTTTTCCTCCATCGCTTTGGACGGTTTTTTGATCGCTCTCATTTCTTCACTTGATCCTCGTAAGTTTGGATCTCCCTATTGATCGAATCCATCCAAACCGATGCGGAGGTGCCGATACTACTCAGTATTTCTCCCCAATGCGTTTTAACTCGCTCTTTCCAATAAAAGAAATGTGGATGCGGCGTGAGGGGGTTTGCGTTCGCGATCGCATCGTAGAAAAAGGATTCAGGGGGAAGACTCAGCTCATTGATGTCCGGTTGATAAACCGGCAATCCCCCAAAAGGGACTACTTGCTGAATGAGCTTGAGGAGAAGGGCGTAGGCAATCTCTCGTTGCTTCGACTCCCCCCAGACCGCCCATCCCTGTGCGCTGAGATGATTGGACTTCAGCTTTCCTCTCGGTAAAGCGGTGACCCCCCAGACAAACTCATGATGAATCTTCAGCCGATTCATCAAAGCGACCCCTGTCACCGCCATCGCCGCCTCCCCTTTCTCAAAGTGACTTAATTCCCCTCCTTCAGGATAAGCAACGTCGATCGCATAATTTTGTCCGAGATCGATCAACCACTGAACCCCAAGAGTGGTCGAGCGCTCCGGATTGGGGGTCATCATTAATTGATTTGAAAAAAGGAGCTCCCCTGATTGACCGGCAAAAACATTGAGAAGCTTCCAACTCCAATCGATCTCGATCCCGTAACATCCTCTCCCCTCTTTGGGGTCGATATAAAGCCCCCGAGAGATCGCCAAGAGATCCTCCCAACTCCAGTGATCATCGGGATAGGCAATTCCACGCCGATCAAAGATCTGTTTATTATAATAGAGGGCAAAGGTTGAGAATTGATAGGGGATCGCCTCATAATAATCCCCGCGCCGAAAAAGCGACAAGACGCGCGGAATCATCTTCGACTCAATCTCCGGAGGGAGAGAGAGAGGGGTGAGTCGATTCGCTCGATGTAAATTCTCGAGAGCGGTATCTGAAACCATCACGAGATCCCATGATTCATGACCGCTTCGCAGCTCCTCCTCATACCGCTCCTCATCCGGACTCCATTGAACAAGAACAGCGCATTTATTTTGGAGTTCAAACTCATGAGCCTTCTCGCGCCAAAACTGCTCCTCCCCTTTAGTCCCAAAGCCTTTAAGCCGTAAGGTCGGAATGAGACTGGAAATTGAGGGGGTCACAAACTGCAATTTTTCTACGGAATCAACCTCCTTTTTCGGAGAAAGAAAAATAAATAAGATTCCAACACCCAAAATGAGCGAAAAAAGACCCCCCATCCATTTATTAGCGCTTGTCATCTCTTTAGTTGGTTCCTTTCTGTTTGAAGGGGAATTCCATTGAAACTCTCTAAGCATGAAAGCATGGAATAAGAATTTCTCTTGGATTTTAGTGAATAGTGGATTAAATTCCAAGGAGATAATCATGCCGCTTTAGCTCAGGGGTAGAGCAACGCATTCGTAATGCGTGGGTCATCGGTTCAAATCCGATAAGCGGCTGTCAACAGAACCAGGAATATTCTTGAGCGAAATCATCGTAGGGGTCGGAGATCTCCAGCTCTCAAATCGTGAAGATACGGTGATCACTACCTTTGCGCTCGGTTCCTGTATTGGGGTGACTCTCTGGGATCCAGTCAAGAAAGTCGGAGGGATGCTTCATGCGATGCTGCCCGATTCAAAGATCCACGGTAAGACAACTGAAAAAAGGGCGATGTTTGTCGATACAGGGATGCAGGATTTCTTTGAAAAGTTGCGACAAATGGGGGGAAACCCACAATCCTGTCAGTGTAAACTCTTTGGGGGAGCTCAAGTCATGCAAGCAGATAGTTTTTTTAAAATTGGAACTCGAAACGTTACTGCGTTTCTTGCCCTTGCAGAACAATCTCGAATCCCCGTCCTTTGTAACGAAACAGGAGGACAATACAACCGAACGATCAAAATCCGTCTCAGCGATGGACTGGTTGCTGTTAAAACTCCGAATCAAGAGGTCTTTGTCCGATGAGCGATCCACTCCCTCTCCAAATCGTCTGCGAAATGGCAAAATCGCTGCCTGCCGCCCCATGGCTTTTACCACAACTCCAAACCGCACTTCTCAATCCGGATACAACGGTCGAAGAGACGGAGGCACTGCTCAAAAAAGATGCGGGGCTCTCTAGCGCTATTTTACGGACGGCTAATTCCGCTTTTTTCGGAGAGATCAAATGCGATACACTTCATAAAGCCTTGCTCCGCTTAGGAAATCGAGAGATTTTTAAAGTCGCCAGTCTGACGATTGCCGGTCGCTGGCTCTCCAACACCGTCACGGGTGGGTATGGATGGGAGGCGGGAGATCTTTGTAAACACTCTCTCTGTGTCGCGATCGCCGCTGAAATTATCGCCAAAGAGAGCGGAAAAATTCCCCCCGATGTCGCTTATCTTGCCGGACTCCTCCACGATGTCGGAAAGCTGGCCTTAGCCTATTCCTGCGCCGATTCCTTTGAAGAGGTTCGAATCCATCAACGGGATATTCAATGTAGCTGGCGCGAATCAGAAAAAGTGATTTTCGGCTACGATCACACCGATGTCGGCGGTATTCTCCTCGAAAGCTGGTCCTATCCACAGAACTTGATTCAAACCGCCCTTTACTATCCTCGCCCGAGTCTCGCCGCTCATGAATATCTCCCGCTCATCGCTCATGTTCATGCCGCCAAACATCTTTCGCTCCAGCTCGGGGTCGGGGTCGGTGAAGAGGGCTTCACCACGGAGCTCGACGAATCGGTTTTTGATGAGGTCGGTCTTACCCCAGAGATGATGGAGATCGCAATGCCGAAGATTCTGATGGCTGCCGAAAAAATTCTGAATGCGATTGGAGCAGGGCCAGGCAAAGGGGTCTCCTTCGATTAACTCCCACTTCATTATTGCTGAAATACTCTCCTTATGTCCTCCTCCTCTTCCATCAATTTCTTCTTCGGCTCCGATGAGTTCGCTATCAAAAAAGCGACGGAGGCTCTGACGACAAGAATTGCGCCTGAGGATGAGTTTAATTTCGAAGTCATCGATGCCGCCGTCGATGATGTCGACGGCGCCCTCCAACGGATTCGAATGCTCCGTGAAGCGCTCCTCACTCTCCCCTTCGGATTCTGTAAAAAGGTGATCTGGTGGAAAAACGTCAGCTTCCTCGGAGATACGGTCACCGGTAAATCGGCCTCGGTTCTCGAACTCCTCGAAACGCTCTTGCCGATCCTCGAAAAGATCGATGGTAACTCCCTTCATCTCGTCATCAGCGCAATTGGCGTCGATAAACGACGTACCTTTTTTAAAAAACTCAGCGCCCTTGCTACCTCGGAGGTCTTTGATCTTCCTGACGAAAAAAAAGATCCGGAAGAGGCGATCCTTCAAATCGAATCACTCCTTAAATCTCAAGGAATGAAACCAGAGGAAGGGGTCGCCGAACGAATTTTTGAAGTCATCGGCATGGATCCCCGCGCGTGGCATATCGAGATCGACAAGCTGGCCTGCGGCCATCAAGGCCTCGATCCGAAAGTCACGCTCGAGGAAGTCAAAATGATGATTCATGGGAACCGCGAAGTCGTCATTTGGGATTTCTGCGATGCGGTGCTGACGGGAAAGATCAAGCCGGCCTTAGAGCTCCTTCAATCCCTCTGCGCCCAAGGCGGAAAAGAGGTCGGACTGGTGATTCTTCTGGGGAATCAAATTCGTCAAGCCGCCTTGATCTCCTCACTCATCGAGGAAAAAATGGCCTCTCTCTCCGGAGGGGGACGATTTAGCAAGCTTTCCGTGACCGCTGCTGGGGAGACACTTTTGCCTCGCAAAAAATCGGGGGAAACGACCAGCCTCTTTCTCCTGACAAAAATCGCTGAGAAAACAAAACGTAAACCGGCCCTTTTTTGGCGACAAGCCGTCGATCGCCTTTATCAAACCCACCGTCAGCTCCTGACCACCGGCGGCGATAAACGTCTGATCCTCGAGCAGCTCGTCATCTCCCTCGCATAAACCCATTTCTTGCATTGGGAATGATCGGATGGGGTCACGGGCTTTTAATTCCCGTGACCCTTCCACACCACCGGACGTGCGGTCTTCCGCATCCGGCGGTTGAACCCAGTCAGGTTTACTTTTGTATCCCAACGGTACTCCAAGGAAT
>CAMCSM010000031.1 GCA_945877805.1 Methylacidiphilum caldifontis
TTCAAATCCACCTTCTCCACTTCCCAGGGTAACGCGATTCCTAACAGCTCCTTAAAAAATTCATTGCTTTTCATCACTCTCAACTACACAAATTCCCGATTTAATTCCATGAAAACCCTAAAATACTCCCCCTAAATCCGTGAAGAGCCTCTTTGTCAAAGGAGCAAACGCCCTTCAAAATCCAGGAGACCCGATTGTTCTCCCTCGCCACGCCAGAAGTGATGAGGTCGATTACGAATGCGAGCTCGGGGTCGTGATCGGAAAAGCCTGTAAAAATGTGAAACGAGAAAACGCCATCGACTACGTTCTCGGATATACCTGTGTCAACGATGTCAGCGCCCGAGATTGGCAGCTCAAATGGGGGGGAGGACAATGGTGTAAGGGAAAGTTTTTTGATACCTTCGCCCCCATCGGCCCCTGTCTCGTGACCCCCGATGAAATTCCACAGCCCAACAATCTCAAGATTAAAACCGTACTTAATGGCGAGACCGTTCAAAATTCCTCAACCTCCGATATGATTTTTGATATTCCAGCGATTATTGAATTCCTGAGCGGCAGCACCACCCTCCTCCCTGGAACCATAATCCTGACCGGAACCCCCCAAGGGGTCGGAATGGCCTCTAAGCCACCGAAATACCTTAAAGCAGGAGACTCCGTAACGATTGAAATCGAAAAAATCGGAGCCCTTACCAATCCGGTCACCGAAGAGGTTTAATATCTTACCGCTCCTTGTGACGAGGGAAATACATTTTCATCCCCGGTCTCCGGGAGCGGTCCCGCACATGCGGGATCACGCCATCCCGACAAAAACCGACGCAGATCAAAACCATCGATGGCTGCCCGTTCCCTTTCCCCTTGCGAATTAACCGAGATCGATTATATTTGTTCTGTGACCAGCTCCCTTTCTACTGTCTCTGTAATTCAATCCGTAGTCGCAAACGACACGGCACGAACGGTTAATGAAAAATTTACTCGTCAAGCATCTCAAATCAGTGCCCTCTTAAATACGACCCCTACGACAAAACCAGAGAGCTCACGAGCCGTTAATCCTACCGCGGTTCCCAAAGCTTACGATCATCATGGGGAGATCGAAAAAGAGGAAGAGCCGACCGGTGAGCACTTCTCCTTTACCGCCTAATTTTCATTTCATCGCCAAGGGGCGAGAAGATAAAAAAGAGCGGATCCTCTTTTTTAGATTCCCTTAAGCCCCCCTTTTTTCCATAATCCGCTCATGAATTTCGAATGGCTCCGCAGACCACGCCGTAATCGCTCCTCGATCCAAGTCCGTAATCTCGTTCAAGAAACCACTCTTTCGACGAGCGATCTCATTTATCCGATTTTTATCAAGTCAGGAATTTCAAAGCCAGAGCCGATCGAATCGATGCCGGGAATCTTTCGCCACTCCCTCGATTCTCTGCTTCAAGAGTGCACGGAGGTCGCAGCACTCGGAATTTCGGCGGTCGCCCTTTTTCCGGTCATCGACCCGATTCACAAAACCGCTGAAGCGGAATATGCCCTCAATCCCGATCAGATCCTCTATCAAGCCCTCAAAAAAATAAAAAAGGAACTCCCCCAACTTCTCCTGATCGCTGATGTCGCTCTCGATCCCTACACCAACCACGGACATGACGGAATCCTCAATGCAAAGGGAGAGGTCGATAACGATGCCACTGTCTCGCTCCTTCAACGCCTTGCGACGATCGAAGCTCAAGCGGGGGCGGATTGGGTCGCTCCCTCCGATATGATGGATGGGCGCATCGAAGCGATTCGCAAAGCTCTGGACTCTGCGAATCTCACCGAGACCTCCATTCTTGCCTACTCTGCAAAATTCGCCTCTGCCTACTACGGACCGTTCCGTGAAGCGGTCGGCAGCAGCACGAAAGCCGGAACGGGATATCTCGATAAAAGAACCTACCAACTCAATCCGGCAAATCGTCGCGAGGCCCTTCTCGAATGCCAACTCGATGAAAAAGAGGGGGCTGATATTTTAATGGTCAAACCGGCCGGTTCCTATCTCGATATCATTCGGGAACTTCGCAATCAAACCCTGCTTCCGATTGCCGCCTATCAGGTCTCTGGAGAATACGCCCAAATCCATGCGGCCGCCCAAAATGGCTGGCTCGACCTCGAAAAGTGCCGTGACGAATCGCTCCTCGCAATCAAACGTGCAGGAGCCGATATGATCCTCACCTATTTCGCTAAAGAGGTCGCCCGAAGAAAATAAAGAGAGATAAAAAGAGGGTTAACCCTCTCTTTTGATACTTCCTCTAAAATTTGAATCGCGATACATCGTAATCGATAGATTCCTGTTCTCTCGAATACACTGTTTAATTGATTCTGGATTTTTCTCACAAAAAAGTAACGACTTCCATGAGTAGATATGTTTCGGTTTATGAAAATCACTGTTCGCAATGAATGAAAGTCGTTTTAATCCGACAGGATTGTAGATGTCATCTCGGTTCGCAATCTCCCACGCATCCAAAATCGGAGCATACTGATCAATATTTTCCCAGAAATACAACGTCTCCTTTGCCCAAGAGCCCTGTCCTACATGAGGATGAGAAGCAATCGCAAGCCCCCCTTGTGACTGAATCGCTTGAATCAACTCAGGAATGGAAAGGGAGGGATCAATCGGCGATTGTAAATCGACTCCCAAAAGATGTGCTGAAGTCTTTCGTGTATAGCCATCTTTATTAAACTCCAATCCCGTCATCAATAGGAGTTCATACTGATCCCAAGCCCGTTGCTTTTCCGATTGAATCGCCGCAAAGTAATCGTCCAACATCTCGGGACTTAAAACAAGATTCGACCACTTGCAGACCTTTCCTAAAAGTCTCTGCGGATCACAAAGATGATCGGTGACACAGAGAACATCAAAACGCCGCTCCCCATAAAAATCAACCAGATCACTCAAAGTCAACTTCCCATCAGAAAACTGCGTATGGGTATGAAAATCACAAAGCAAAGGGCGCTTTTCGGAATCAGTGATTCTCTTTAAGGGGATTTCTTCGATAACAGGCAGTGAGGGAATCGTTAAAGGCTCTTGAACCTCTAAAGCGACTCCCATTTCAGAAACGCTCTCCTGCTGAATCCGCTGAACAACAAACCGAGCGATCTCACGAGAGGCTCCCGGTTTACTGATTTGAATGATATTCTTTTTCCATTGATTCCAAACCGCTCCCTCCTCTTTAAAAAGGAGCTCCAGCTGTCTAGGAATCTCCTTCCATTTCTCAATACAAATTCCGGCTTCGTTCTTCTGAAGGAGTTCATAATTTCCCTCCTCTTGCCCAGGAACCACTTTCGTTAAAATCATCGGACAATGAGCGGCAATCGACTCCTGAACGGTCGCCCCACCGGCTTTACTAATCACGATATCATTTTGGATCATGAGCTCCGCCATTTGATCGGTCCAGCCCAAGAGCTCCACCTTCTCCCCCGAGCGATCAATAATCTTTTTTAAAACTTTATAAAATTGAGGATCTCGTCCCGCACAGACGGTTAAATCCCAAAGTTGAGAGTCCAAAAGTTTCTTTAAAAGTTTAGGGGCTTTTTTTCGCTGAGCGTTAATAATCCAAAGGATTTTCGGCTTCCGATCTTTTAAAGAGATTTCCTCCTCCTTTTTTAAATCCCTCTCAAATTGAAGACTCACAGGAAAACCCAGGGTTCGAATTCGACTCTCCGCAATCCCATTCTCTCTCAAGATCGCCGCGCTCTCCTCATTCGGAAGAATATAAAAATCGCTATGACACCGATACCAGATGGAGTTCACTGAAATTGAATCGGTCACCACCGTCACTTGATGAAATCGACGAGGCCTCTTCCCTAAAAAAATACCGTCGATCACATAATTATAAAGAGGATAAGTGCTCACAACCGCATCCGGATCCATATTTAGCAAAAGCTTCTCCATCCCCGCGTGTAAGCGCGTCAGCGTATGTAAGTGACTCCTCGCATGAGGAGAATGATCTAAAAAATCGTAGAAATGCTGCCAAAGCCGTGGGGCACGATCGATCGCCATGGCATAGGTTTTGCGCAACATTCGATTCATCACCCCGTAGCAACCATCCAGGAGATCAAATACTTGAACCTCAACCGCTTCCCCCTCTAGAGACTCAAAGGCACTCTTTAAATTTTTTGCTGCCGTGTTATGTCCCTCGCCAAAACCAGCCGTGAGAATTAAGATCTTTTTCTTCATCGAGTCCTTTTTTCAGGTTAACCCATCATCATTCATTTAACTCACTCGACTCAAGAGGATTCAGGTGACAAAAAGGTAACAATTTAACGTCAAAATTGCGCATTACGGTTTCGCGATGGATTTTTATCAAAATAATTGCAGATTTTACTCACTCTCATGAATAGACCTTCTCTTGCCTCAGCCTCTCCCGTTTCAAAACAGATTAACGGCTCTCACTCTTTCTCCTTTCTCTGGGGAGTGGCCACCTCAGGCTATCAATCCGAAGGGGGATTTAACGGAACGGATCAACCCCAAAATAATTGGACCTGGGCTGAAGAAAAAGGGGTCGTGGCACGATCCGGCTCCTCCGTTGATTTTTGGAATAAAGCAGAAGAGGATATCGAGCGCGCAGCCGCTTTAGGAATCAACTCCTTTCGACTCGGCATTGAATGGAGTCGTGTCCAACCGTGCCTGACAAGACCTCCCGAACTCCCTCCCAATCCGATTAATGCGCCTCCGTTTGATGAAACCGCACTGCAACGATACGGAGCGATTTTACTCAAATGCAGACAATTAAAAATCGAACCGATTATCACGCTCCATCACTTTGTGCATCCGGCGTGGCTCGGACTCGATCCTTGGCTGAGCCGAGAGATTTTCCCTCATTTCGATCGCTACGTCGAAAAAACGATCCAGTTCCTCATCCACTACTTTTCCCACCATCAAGCGGAACCCCCTCGGATTTATATCACGATCAATGAGCCAAACATGCTCGCCTTTAATCATTATGCGTGGCTCTTTTTCCCCAGTGGCGATCATCGCGGATTTAGTCCCACCGCCACTTGTCTAGCCCATCTGCTTGAAGCGCACTCTCGTGCCTACCTCCTGATTCACAAACTTTACGCCGAGCATCCCCTCCCCCGCCCCATGATCAGTTTTAATAATTACTGCAGCGATCTTTATTGGGGAGACCAAGCATGGCAGGAGTTTTTTATCTACGGGGCAAAACATAAAACGCGGCTCAAATTATTTCGAAAATTAAAAAAACGGGCGGACAAATTTGATGCCACCTTACGGGATTCTCCGATGGAAATTCATCGTGGTCTTCGGAAAATTATCGATCGTGCCCTCAAAACTTTTCATTATCCCTTTGGCGAAAAACTCATGTTTCATCCGGCCTTTGATTCCCTCATCGATCTTCTCCTGCGTCATGATCGTCCCCTCCTTGATTTCCTTGCCTACGACTATTACGATCCCTTCAGTGCCCATATCTTCCGCCTTCCCTACAGCCAAGATCTCGATCCCCGCAAACGAACTTGGCAAGATCTGCTCATGGAATCGATCACCAGTAAATGGTGGGAATGGCGTGCCGTCCCTAAGGGAATGCTTTTTTACAGCCGATGGTTGGCTCAACATCCGTTCCCCCAACTCATCGCTGAAAATGGAATGGCTTATCGACTTGACCCTCAATCCCAGGAACTTCACCGACGCGACGGCCTTCGAAGAGCCGACTTTCTGAGGGAACATCTTCAAGTCGTTGACCAAATCCGCTCTGAAGGGATCCCGTTAATCGGCTACTGTTATTGGTCCCTCTTTGATAATTACGAGTGGGGGACCTACACCCCTCGATTTGGGCTTTATAGCATCGACTACTCCGACCCAAAACTTCAAAGAGAACCGATGAATACCTTCGGTGAAAATATCTCTGAAATTTATGCCAAGCATATTCAAGCGCAAAATCGTTAACCCGATTTACCACTCAAAAAACTAAATCTCTTAAACGCATTTCAAAGACAGGGGGAGTGTCTCACACTAAGGCGCAAAGGGCACAAAGGTTTTAAGTCCCCAACCCCAAATCTTCTCTGTTTTTTTAAACGCCACGTCGCTGCGGGAGACAGGTATTAAATGCCTTTTCCTCGCTATCCAGCTATTTAGCTATCCGGCTATTCAGCTTTGCATTTCCCTGCCTTACAGCCTCACAGTCTATTCCCCTCTCTCCCTTCCCTCCGTTTACCCTGCGGTGAAGAAACTGGCTTTTTTTGCGTTAGGTTGACGCGGCTGCGCACGTGTGGGATCGATCCCTATCAATCTCAATAGATGAATTGAGATCAAAAATAGGCCACGACAAATAGAAACGAAATATCGAGAGGATTGAAGATCCTCTCGCCTCATTTAAAGAAAAGCAGCCCTCAGAATTACTTCTGAGGGGCGTTTTCGTCTTTGATGATCCCCATCATTCTCGCAATACTATCGATGATATAAGGAGGTGGGTAGTTACCTTTCGTAACTTGAGACTTAAGTCGCGCAACGAGCTCCGTCCGGGCTTCAGGAGCTTGTCTTACGATCTCCACCAATCGTGCTGCGGAAATAGCATCTTGTGAGATGTCTACCGTATCCTCAGTACTTTCGGAAGTCTGGACCACATTCTTTTTCACCTCGGGAGTAATGCTCACCGACGAGGTCTTATTGACAGAGTTGAGTTCCATATTTTTATAATCGGCTAGAAGGGTTAAAAACTTTAGTTTTATTTTTACTCTTAATTGAAATCTTTTGAGAAGGCTCTCAGAATCGCTTTTCCAACATCATATCCGATAAATCTCAAAAAAAGTTGATTTTGACTCAAAATGCTAAGACTCTTCTCCGGAGAATCTGTTTTCTGAAGTCGAGTTTGATAAAAACGTCTCGCTGAGTTACAAATCAACTCATTTTGAGTATCATAATCGAGCATCCCATCTAAAAGAATTTTTTTTGTGTGAACATCGGTCATCAAAACCTTAACCGTCAAACGAAGGGGGGGATAAACAGATTGATTCATCATGGAGAGATAGAGAACGGCATCACAATTCTGATCCTTCGCCTTTTCCATCGCCTGATCAATGGTGATTTTAAGATTCGATTGAGATAAAAGATCCTCATTATAAGAGACGATCAAAAAATCTCTCCCTTGATGAAGGGTCGTCATTAAATCATTTAAAATAATCTGTTTGTAAGAAACTTGCATGAGTCCTGTTAAAGGGAGCATCAACACACGACTTGGAATTTCTCCAGGATAACGATTTAACGGGGCTATAAAGTTTTCCCCCGTCACCATATCAAAATCATGGGTGATCTCCTTCACGGCGCAAGCCGAGAAAAAACTAATCACCAATAGAGCAAAAAACATCCTTGTTTTCATCTCGAAGTCCTTTTCGATCAATTGTTTACGAATCCGTTTGCACGTAAATTCCTTGAGAAATCATATTCCCAGAATCGTGCAAATGAAGCTTGCTGATAATCGAGTCGGTCAGAATTTGACCCTGCTTGACTAACAACATTCCCGAAGCCGTATAAACTGATGTAGCAAGTTTCATTCCAGATTTTAGCTCTGAAAGTAAAACAGGGCGATCAAACTGGAGCTTAAAGTCCTTATTTCCGAGAAGTCGAATTAATCCACGGACGACTTCCGGATGGTAGAGCTTTCCGGCATTCATCTCCATATTTTGCAGGGCAAAATCACGTTTCTTTTGCTCATCGTAAGCATCGGCAACGATTAAAATATGACCTAACATCGAGATCTGCTCTCCCGCTAAGTTACGGGGATAACCGCTCCCATCATAATATTCATGATGTTCTAAAATTAACTGCATCACCTCAGGAACAGGCAAAAACTTCACTAAAGCGGCAGAAATTTCCGGATGTCCGATGATATGATCTTTGTCCAAAGGAGCCTTGATCGACTGCAAATCTCGCTGACCTGCCTGTAATGCGGGAGTCGCCCCCAAAAGACTGATATCATGCAATGAGGCTGCGAGCTCAATACGATCTAACATCTGCTCCTCATATCCCATATCACGAGCCAGAGCCACGGCAAGCCGTGAGACTCGCTGACTGTGCTTAAATAAGGGAGTGTCGAGCCGCTGCATGATCTCAAGACAAAGATCGACAAGATTTTGACAAGCTCGTCGCCAGTTCCCGCTCTCGATCGCAAGACTTTGTGATTTTTCAACTTCTAATTCGACACGACTCTCAAGCTTTTGATTCGCAACACGTAACTCTTCATTTTGAATGGCGAGCTGTTGTTGGAGACGGGCGTTTTCTTGTTGAAGATGAAAACGATCTAAACTTTGATAGACGATAGCGACTAACTCTTCGTTCGTGAACGGCTTCACTAAGAAACGGTAAATCTCTCCACTATTAATTGCCTGTAAGGTCACCTCTCGGTCATAAGCTCCCGTCATCAAAATACGGACCGCACTCGGATAGCGAGTTCGAATTTCACGAATAAAATCAACTCCGCCCCCATCCGGCAAAAGATGGTCACATAAAATAATCCCAAATTCGGAATTCTCCAAAATCTGACTACGTGCCTGAGCAATATTTTCAGCTGTAGTAACTCTCACTGGAAGTTCAGATAAAAGCCCTAAAATAGTGCGAAGAATCAGTGGGTCATCATCGACAACCAACATTTGGACGCAATCCGCAAGATTTTTAAATGCCATAATCGAAATATGAAGGAATAAATTTTAAAAATCAATGCTTAAGAGAGACCTTCTCGAGCGGCAATCGAGCGAAGCTCAAGGGCATAACGATGTCGGGCTAATAACCGCTGATCGCTTAAAATCTCCCCCAGAACCTCCCCGACCACCATCGCCATTCCTAAAATAGGGATCACCAAAAACAAACCGGAAACCCCGCCAATCGCCCCCCCCACTAAAAGCATCACGACGCTCACGACCGGATGCATTCGAAGACTCTTTCCGAGGGTAAGAGGCAAATAAATGAATTCATCAAGCATTCTTACAAAAATAAAGAGAACCAAAACCCCATAAGCCATCCAAGGCTGAGTCGGAAAATCAGTCGCCGCGACTAAAACCACCAGAAAACAGCCCAAAAGGGAGCCTAAATAAGGAATCCACGCAAAAACAGCCGTTAATACACTTAAAAGAAAAACGTGATCAAAGCCGATCACTGTGAGTCCAATCGAAAGGGTAATCGCATCTAAAACGGTTAACATCAACATCCCTTGAAAATAACGTCGGAGTTGCTCATTTAAACGATGAAACAGGTAAAGGGTCTTTTCAAAGAAAGCGTTGGGAACCGCTTGAACCAGAAATCGCTTAAATTTACTTCCATCGATCAGCAAAAAATAAGTCAAATACGGAACCAATAAAAGGGAGGGCAACCACTTAGCAATCGTCAAAAAAATCTCTCCGGCATATTGCTCCGCAAAATGGGAGGTAAAATTTGAAAGGGCGAAGGAGATTTTTTGATGAAATTGAATTTTCTTTAGATAAACAAAGTGGGACTCCAAATTTAAAAGCGACTTATCAAGAAAGACCACTCCTCCGTCCATATATCGGCCAATCGAATTCTGCCAAGAGTTTGAATAGTCCGAGACATAGGGAATCATTAAAAAAATAGCGACCACAATGACTGAAAAAAGTAACGCCATGACAGAAGTCGCTGCCTGCTTAAAGCTTAATCCCATTAAAACAAACTGTTTCAAAACGGGCATCAGAATGTAATATTGAATCACGGCGATCATGATTGGCATGACGAGCCATAACACCGACTTCGCAAAATAAAGAAGGAGCCCTGTCGCCAAAAGAATGCAAAGCCAAACAAGGGGTCCAATAGGCTTAGAAGAACTCACTTTTACTCCTTGCCTTGAATGGTCTCTTTTAAGCGTTTGGAAAGATGGCGTGCGAGTTGCATCGATATCTTCGCCGCGATCTTTCCATCGGTCTCCAGTAAATTAAAAAAATCGGCACGAAAAAGAGCGATCAATTGAGTATCCCCAATCGCTCGAGCTTGTGCGGACCGAGGGGTATTTTCGAGAAGCGCGATCTCGCCAAAAAATTCACCGGGAAGAATCGAAACAGAATGACTCGCAAAAAATGAGCCTTTTCCTGAAATCGCAACCTCTCCTGAGGATACTAAAAAAAGCCCTTGTCCCTCCTCTCCTTCATCAAAAACAATCTCCCCTTTTAAATAGGTTCGATAATGAAGGAGGGTACTTAATCTCGCGAGCTCCTTGGCGTTAAGATTTTGAAAAAGGACGAATGATTTTAATGATTGATGGGGAGAATCTTTTTTTCTGGATCGAAAAAACATATCTTCACTTGTAAAGATTGAAACTTAAAAGTCAAAAGACAATTTTACACCTTAAAGAACTACCGTCCAATCGATCTTTGTTTTTTTCTTCTCTATTTCAACTCCCTCGATAATTTACAGTCCACTCATGATGAATTCAAAATGGCTCCTCGAAATCGCAGGTTGGAAAACCTTCGACGAGGGAAAGCGTCTTTTTCTCCAAGGTGCGGCTGGACAGGTCAAATTTGAAAACTCCTTTCTCTCGGGAGTCGTTCTCGATAAATCCAAAAAATGGAAGCCGCGACTCAAGGTCGGATCGAATTCCACGGAACTCCTCAATCTCTGCGATTGCCCCCCCTCTCGACAAACCGGTCTCATTTGCCCTCACGTGGTCGCCGCAGCTCTCCACTTTGAAAAGCTCGAAAGCTTTCGTCAGGAAACAGTCCCTGAGCCCCCAAAAACAATCCCCCTTTCGCTCTCCCCGATGAATCCTTGGGTCCCGGTTCAGCCGACCGATGAGGCTGGAGATTGGACTTTAGAGTTCCACCTCCTGCATCCGATTGAAAAACAATTTTCCCTGAATCCCTTTCCGATTGAACTCCGTGCCGTAGTTCCCTCATTTCCATCCACCCCGCTTCAGCAGCTCCCCCCTCAAAACCTCCCCTTTCAAATCACCCAAGAAGAGATCGACTGGCTGGATTGGCTCTCCAACTACCGAGATCCCCATCATCTTTCTCGAGTCCTCATCCCTCACTCTCACCTGATGCCCTTTTTGCTCCGTAGCGTCGAAAAAAAGAGTCTTCACTTTCAAAAACAACGTTTCTCCTTAGAGACCTCCACCCATCGCTACCAAATCGCGGGAAAGTTTACGGCTTCGGGAGATCTCTCTCTCTCTTTTAAAAATTTTTCTCCCTATCCCCTTCTCGTTCGCTGTCAGGAAGGCTATTGGTATCTCGAAAATCAGAAGATCCTTTTTCATCCGTTCCTCATGGAGCCGTATCGACAATATCTCAACTCCTTTTGTCAAATCCCGCGAAAACAAATCGGCTCTTTTTTATTTCATGATCTTCCCCAAATGGAAGCCTATACCGAGAGCGAGATTCCGATTGAGTCGCTCAATCTCTCTTATCCAATTCCGCAACTCTTGATTAAAATCGAAGGGGGATTCCGAGGGCTTCAACTTCAATCCAAAGTTCACTACGGCTCACTCTCGATTCCGATCACGGAAAAGTTGCTTTTTCCCGCTTTTAAAGAGGATTGGATTCCTGACCCTACCGATCCCTTTCTTTATCAGCATCGTCAATTTGATTTTGAAGTAAAATGGATCAAAGAAATTCTTCGACTCGGATTTCTCTCCTCTTCTACGGATCCCTCTCAATTTAATACGATCGCCCCCAAAGAAATCGAAAAAATTCTTTCGCACCATCTCAAAGAATGGAAAAAAGAACATCAAGTGACTCTTGGGCCTCGGCTCGAAAAACTTCTCGAAACGACGGAGCTGATCGCTCCGGAGATCACTATCTTTCCAAATCAAAATGGATGGCTCTCAGTTGAAATTCAATTTCAAGATTCCTCTGGAAAAAATAAACTTGAACCGGCTCAAGTTCAACAACTTCTCCAAAAAAACGAATCTCAGATCACTCTTAAAAATGGACGTCGAGCGCTGGTTCCCACTGATCTCATCCAACAGTTTCAAGAGACCATCCGCGACTGCCAAGTCGAATCAAACGCCCAAGGCTTTCGGATTAAAAATGAATACGCTCCCTCTCTTCATCTCGCCCTTCAACAAAATCAATGGAAGGTTTCTAGTCGCTCGATTTGGACCCCTCCCCCCACGATCCAAGAGTTAAAGAAAATCACGCTCACCTCCCCCTTTAAATCTCTTTTACGCCCTTATCAGATCGAAGGAGTTCAGTGGCTTTCCTATCTTCAATCCAATCAATTTGGAGGAATCCTTGCCGATGAAATGGGCCTTGGAAAAACCGTCCAAACGCTCGCCTTTCTCGACTATCATCTCAATCAATCGACAAATCGGTTGCCGTCATTAGTGATCGCTCCTACCTCCCTGCTCTGGAATTGGAAAGCTGAGGCGGAACGATTTGCCCCTCACCTCAAGGTTTTGGTCATCGAAGGGGATCAACGGGTCCCTCTTCTGACCCAAATTCCTCAAAAACAACTGATTATTACCTCCTACGCCTTAATGCGTCGGGATATTGAAGCCTATTCCAAAATTGGATTTGAACTCCTTTTTCTTGATGAAGCCCAGCATATCAAAAATCGTCAAAGTCAAAATGCCCAATCGGCAAAAGATCTCAAAGCCAAACATCGATTCGTCCTCACCGGAACCCCGATGGAAAATTCGGTCACCGATCTTTGGTCGATTTTTGATTTTCTGATGCCTGGATATCTCGGCCCTGCACGAGAGTTTAAAGAGCGCTATGAGACTCCCATTACCAAGCATGATGATTTCTCTGCTCTCGAAAGACTTCGCCACCGGATTTCTCCGTTCATCCTCAGGCGGACGAAAA
The DNA here is from genome assembly GCA_945877805.1 of Methylacidiphilum caldifontis. Classification (GTDB taxonomy): domain Bacteria; phylum Verrucomicrobiota; class Verrucomicrobiia; order Methylacidiphilales; family CAMAQI01; genus CAMAQI01. Next base: position 12,775 of record CAMCSM010000031.1, read on the forward strand.
ATGAAGTCGCTAAAGATCTCCCTGAAAAAATAGAACAACTGATCTATTGCGATCTCACCACCGAACAAGCAACTGTCTACAATGCGATTCTTGAGGAATCTCGTCGACAGGTCGATCAAGCAATCTCTAAAAACGGCGAGGAGAAAAGTCGCTTCACTCTCTTCTCCGCTCTCACTCGACTCCGGCAAACCTGCTGTCACTTGGGCTTACTCCCCAAGCTGGAAGATAAAACGTGGAAATCCCCTTCAAGCAAATTTCTTGCATTGGAAGAGATTTTAGAGGAATCCCGAGATGGAGGGCATCGTGTCTTAATTTTCAGTCAATTTGTTAAACTCCTCCAACTTCTGAGAATCACCTTGGATCAAGATAAAATCCGCTACTGCTACCTGGACGGTCAAAGCGACGATCGACAAGAACAGGTCGAAAAATTTCAATCGACCCCTGATATCCCCCTCTTTCTCATTAGCTTAAAGGCCGGAGGGACAGGATTGAATTTGACCGCCGCAGACACGGTGATCTTTCTTGATCCATGGTGGAATCCTGCTGTCGAGGCCCAAGCGATCGGCCGCGCCCATCGGATTGGACAAAAACAGATCGTCACCAGTCTCAAGTTAGTCACTCGAAACACCGTCGAAGAAAAAATCGTTCAGCTTCAAAATCGTAAAAAGGAATGGATCGATCAAACGCTCACCGATGACAATGCCCTTCTCCAATCCCTTAATATCCAAGACCTCCGGTCGCTTCTGGAATAAACCGATTTCTTTCATTAGAAATCGATTTTCTTGAAGTGCGGCGGTTTCACCTTGTGACGTGATCATGCACGTGCACATATACGTCAACTTAACAAACAATATCCTAAAAACATTGTCTCACGCGAAGGCACAACGACACGAAGTTAAATACCTCCTTCCCCGTCGTTCTGATCACGACTCTGTCGAGTCTCTTCCCTATTTTTAAAAAGTTCTCGAAAACGAGTTTTCGATCGTTTTTTGAAAATCCTTTTTTCAAAGAAACGGGAGAGATTCTCCGAAGGTGTTTTCCGACGCAGGAGGAAATAAAGGAAATCACCTCAGTGAGTCGTTGCAATTTCCCACTTCGTGTCCTTAGCGGCTTCGTGTGAGAAAAATGCCTTTAAATTGATTCCTTAGGTTGACGCCTATGCGCACGTGTGGGATCGCTGTCAACGGAGCCTGCGCCAGAGACAAACCAGTAAAAGAGAAGCCAACTGAACCATCACGATCGTTGGTCCGGTCGGCGTATCCATCGCATAAGAAATTAAAACCCCTGTAACCGATCCCAGTAGGCCGATGAAGGCCGATATCACAAGCATTTGTTGAAAGGAACGTGCAATCATTTTCGCTGCGGCAGGGGGAATAACAATCAAGGCACTTAAGAGCAACGTTCCCAGCATCTTAATCGCTACCGCCACAGTTGCCGCGATCAACAAGGCAAAGGCATAATTCAATCGCTCGGTCTGATAACCTTGTGATTTTGCCATGTCGTTATCTAAAATCATCAAGCTTAATCCCTTCATATTCCAAAGGATAAAAAGCAAAACAACCAACGCCAACCCTAGCTGATAAAAGATATCTCGAGGACCGTTGGAAAAAATATCTCCAAAAAGCAACCCATCAATCAATCGATACTTCCCTAAATGACTGATAATCATCACCCCCAAAGCAACGCTCCCTGTAAACGAAAAGGCAATAATCGTATCCGGAGAAAGCGGGGTCCTTTGAAAAAAATAGGCCATCACCAAAGATAAAATAGCGTTAAAAATGAAAACCACCCAAAATACATCCTGAGGAAATCCCCAATAATCTTGCATCAAAAAAGCGATCGCAATTCCTGTGAGCGAGGCATGAGAGATCGCATCACTAAAAAAAGACATCCCTCTTAATGTAATAAAGACCCCGAGAAAGGCACACATCGGCCCTAAGATCGCCGCCGATAAAAGGGCATAACGCATGAAATCATAATGCAGAATCTCCATCATGGAATCACCCTCCTCGCCATCGACTCTAACCCTCTTAAATGCTGGACCGAAGAAGGGGGCAATCCATATATCCCCGACAAAACATGCCCCTTCATCACCTCTTCTGGTGTCCCGATATGATGCAAGCATCGCTTTAAACAAGCGACTCGATCAGAAAGATGACTGACCAAATGAAGATCATGAGAAACCATCACCACACTCATCTTCTCCTCACGATTCAAATCCCGAATCACTTTCTCAAAATCATATCCCCCTTTGATATCGACCCCTGCCAGCGGTTCATCGAGCAACAATAAATGAGGCTCTGACATCAAGGCAAAAGCAATCATGACTCGCTCACACTCCCCCCCTGACAGTTGTCCTAAAGTTCTTTTTCTTAAAGCGGCAACCCCCATTCGCTCCAATGCCCTCATCCCTTTTTTCTCCACTGCAGAAGAATTAAAAAAAGGCCAAAATGGGGCATTTGGTTGAATTGACAAAAACTCCATCACCGTCAAAGGTAAAAATTTATCCCACGCCCGTTGTTGAGGAACATAGGCCTTTTTTAAATTCTCTCCTCCTTGAATCTCCCCTTTATACGGCTTTAAGAGTCCGGCCAACACTTTCAGGAGTGTACTCTTTCCCGCTCCATTGGGTCCAATCAAACTTAAAATCTCACTCTCTTGAATATCAAAACTAACCCCCTCAATCGCCACCTCTCCTTCATACCCTGCAGAGATCTGATGTATTTTTAAAAGAGCGGCCATTAACGATTAAAAATAAGAGATAAATCTCGTTTACGCAAGAAATTTGCAGATTTAACCCCCCATTCCCTAGGGCAAATCCTTGAATAAGCGAAGATCAGCGGTTAAATTTCTTTGTCTGTGTCTAAATCAAAAAATGGTACGGGGAACCTGAATTTGATCCCCTGCGACCATCGGAACATCTTTAGAGGGATCTAAAAATGCCTCCTTCGCATCGAAATCAAAAACATCATTCCCGCGAAGAATCTTCACTTTTCGACGATCGGCATAATCGGTAAATCCACCACAAGCGGTAATCGCTCTCAGAACCGTCAAATCGTTCGTAAAGGCAACCCGCTGAGGAATTCTGATTTCACCCGAGACATTGACAAAGCGTTGCTGAACAATAATCGTGATATTCGGAGTCGAATAAAGTTTTTTATCCCGATAGGCCTGCTCAATTTTTAGTTTTAATTGAGAGGAGGCCAACCCCGCTGCTTTAAATCGCCCGACGAGCGGCATCGAGATGCTTCCCTCCCCATCCACAACTTCCTCAATCAATTTTTCCTCTTCCACAGGAACGCCATTTAGTCGAATCGTAATCGGATCTCCGACTCTCAAGGTATCCGAAGGGGCGGAGTAAGAGGGAGTTGATTTCGCTGGGGAGGTTGAGGAGGAGGTCGGCACATTCGAGATCAACGAAGAACTCTTCGCGTTCGAAGTGTCCTTCATCTGGCAAGAGATCACCAATGATAAGAGTAAAATGAAAAAGAATCGGTTAAAACTGATCGCTACTTGTGTTTTCATTGGTCTCCGTTGTCTCTTTCTTTGATATTTTTGCCATGAAACTGCTTTTAGATTTTTTCTTCTTTTTGCCGTAGGAACTATAGCTGCTGTAGTAATAATAAGAGTCATCACTGCTCACCTTCACAGAATTCAAGACCACCCCGGTGATATGGATATTGACCTCCTCAATCGCCTTTTTCGCTCTTATGGAGATATCGCGGGGATAACGTCGATGCTGGATGACTAACACAATTTGATCCACTTCACGTGCAATCGTCGACCCATCACTGACTCCGAGGATCGGAGGCGAATCAATAAAAACGACGTCGTAACTCGACTTTAAAGCCAATAAAATCTGCCGCAAACGAACGGCATTGAAAGCCCCCAATTGATCCGAAGGCATATCTCCGGCAGGCATGACAAAAAGATTTGGAATCCCAGTTTCAAAAATTAAACTTAAGGGATCGATCGTATTATCTTGAATGAGATCCGCAACTCCCATGGTATTCTCGATCTTCGCATTTTTATGAACCGAAGGACGACGTAAATCAGCATCGACCAACGCAACCCGTTGTCCCGCTTGCGCACAAACAACCGCCAAATTAAAAAGAGTCGTTGATTTCCCCTCTCCTGGACCCCCACTTAATGCCGTGATTGCAGTCCCCTTCATGGTCTCATCTTCAAGATTCATTTTAGCCCGAAGGATTCGATAGCTCTCCGTATAATCTGGATCCTCTGATGGTTTATTTAATGGCTTCACTCCATTCGGGATTACCGCAAGAACAGGAAGCCCTAACGTTTTTTCAACGTCACTCATGGTCTTCACGCTCGTATCTAAATATTCAATAAAAAAAGCGGCCAAGATCCCGATTGCCAGCCCAATAAAAACACTTAACGCCATGTTCAGCCACTTTCTCGGCTTTACAGGGGAATCAATATCAGAGGCAGAGGCCGGAGAAATCATTTTCACAGGATCTCCCTCAATTTTAGTCTCCGCTTTTTCTTGGCGAAAACGAACTTCCAAAGCATCTAAAATATTTTGTTTTCTCTCCGCCTCCTCCTGAGCCTCAATAAATGGGGCTAATTTTGCAGAGCGCTCAGTTCGAACTGTCGAGGTCAAGGCCTTCACCTCAGTCTCCAACTCCGAGGCTTTGGCTTCACTCACTTTTAAATCAATCGCTAACGCATTTCGTTTTCCTTCTACTAATGAGTCCACTTGCTCCTTTAATTTTTTCGCCTGTGCCTCCAACGATTGAACTCGAGGGTGATCCACCCCTAATCCGCTATTTTTAATCTTCGAAACCTCCGCCTCAATCGAGAGTTGATTTTGACGAATCTGGGTGAGATTGGTATCTTCTAATCCAAGCGCAGGCAATGTGTCAATCAGCCGATCTGCAGGAAGTTTTTCTAACTGTTCATAACGAACCCGCCGAGCAATCATATCGCTTTTAAGCTCTTCAAGCCGCGTCGTCTTTCGTTGAAGTTCGGCATCATTCAACTGTTGGTCTTTACCCGAGCCCGCGACAATATCCAGTCCGTAGGTTTTCCGTAACTCCTCTACCGAATCGCGAGCCTTTTTGACATCCTCCCTCTGTTTCTCGACTTGTTGAGAAAGATTATCGAGTCCTCGTTGATATTTAAAGCTCTCTTCATTCTTACGCCAATCGATATAAGTCTCTGCGACCGTATTTGCAATCTTTGCACACTCCGCTGGATTCTCAGCATAAACCAAAACCTCAATGATATACGTCCCCCGTTTGACATCGAGTTCCATCTTTTTAAGGCGAAAAAGATCGTAGGTCTGCTCCTTCGGTAGAACGTAATCCGATTGAGTCAATTGCTTTCCCCATACCTTTTGAAGGTCTAGTTTTTCAATCACTTTATAAAGAATTTCTTTGGAACGAATTAATTCGATTTGAGAGGAAAAGTAAACAGGATCAAAAAAGGTATCATTGCCTTTAAAAACCTCGATATCCCGATTCTGCTTTAAAATAGAAACTTGCGCTGTCGAAGCGTAAACCTTTTTTAAATAATGGAAAGTAACGACATATCCCGTAAGCGTCGTCAGAAGAAAAATCGTCAGAATAATTCCGATCCGATTTTTTAAAATTTTAAAATAATCATTAAAGTGTAAGGTGGAAGCCCCAGAATCATAATTACTCCCTCCAGGATATTGAGAATAATATTGCCCCTTTTGAGAATCGTGATTTTGATCGTACATAGCCCCTCTTAATATAACGGCTCCTCGACAAATGGCAACCTCCAAGATCGCTTCTTCAAGAGAATCAAATCCAATGATTTTAACTCTTTTCACTTTTTATCTCACCGCTAATCTCTCTCTTTAATGAATTCCATTGTCCTTCTTGATGGCTACTCGTTAAATCCTGGAGATTTATCATGGAATTCTCTCCGTTCCCTTGCTCCCCTTGATCTCTTTGATCGAACTTCTCCCCACGAGCTTTTCGATCGATGCCAGTCGGCCACAATCGTTCTCACCAATAAAACAGTCCTCTCTGCGGAGACCCTCAGAAAACTTCCCTCCCTGCGCTTCATAAGCGTTCTCGCCACAGGGGTTAATGTCGTTGACGTTCAAGCGGCGGCTCAACAAGGGATCGTCGTTTCGAATGTTCCCTCCTATAGTACCGATTCCGTCGCTCAACTCACTTGGGCGCTGCTTCTCGAGCTCACTCATCAAGTGGCGCTTCATGCCGCATCGGTTCGTCAAGGAGATTGGTCCTCCTCTTTAGATTTCTCTTACCGAAAAACCCCCTTGATTGAGCTCTCCGGTCTCACTCTCGGAATTGTTGGTCTTGGAGCGATCGGACAAAAAGTCGCAAAAATCGCCGATGCCTTTGGAATGAAAATTCTGAGCGTTGAAAGAGAGAGGAAACTGAGCCTTCCCTTTCCGGTTTCTTATACGAGTTTAGAAACCCTTTTTAAATCAAGTGATGTCCTCTCTCTTCATGCCCCTCTCACTCAGCAAACAGAAAAAATAGTGAATTCCCAAACGCTTTCATGGATGAAACCGACCGCCTTTCTTCTGAACACCAGTCGAGGGGGTCTCATCGATTCTGAAGCACTCGCTCAAGCCCTCGAAAGAAAAATCCTCGCAGGGGCCGCCCTTGATGTCCTCGAGTCCGAACCCCCCTCCCCATCTCATCCGCTGCTTCATTCCCCCCATTGCCTGATCACGCCTCATATCGCTTGGGCGACCTTAGCGGCACGTAAACGACTTCTCGATCAAACGGTTGAAAATGTAAAAGCTTTTATCGAGGGAAAGCCAATCAACGTCGTCACTTGATCTCAACCAAAAATGGCCTGACAAAAATCGGAGTGCGAAGAATTAAAATAAGAAATTTAGCCGCAATAGAACGCAAAGAACACAAAATATAATCGGACCTCAAAAAATCTTTTTTCTGGAGCAAAATTTAACCTGAATTGTTTTTCATTTTTGAGTTCTTTGCGTTCTCTGTGGCTAAATTCCTCTTCGGTTTTTAGCATCAATCCATTTTAAATCGGGAAATCGGATCTTCGGTGTCAATCGCTCATGAGCTCGACAGAAACCTCATACTTCAAAAACGGGGTAATGAGATAAACCCCATTAAAATGAGTTAAAATCTCTCGCCTGAGGTGGCGAGCAAAGTCAATCCCGATGCGCGAGGCCTCGAGTTCACTCGCATGTCGCATTTGCTCTCGAACCGAATCAGGAATCGAAATTCCAGGGACTTCATTATGTAAAAACTCTGTATTTCGAGAATTTAAAAGGGGCATCACGCCGATAAAAACAGGGATCCCGAGAGGCTTTAAACGTTCGGCGGTGAGTTTCACTAAATTCAGATCAAAAATAGGTTGAGTCATCACATATTGAGCCCCTGCCGCTATTTTTCCCTCAAGTTTTTTAACCTGAGAATCAAAGTTTTTAGCGTTCGGATTAAAGGCACAGCCGGCAACAAAATCGGTCTGACCATTGAGATTCTTTCCTGCCGCATTCACTCCTTCGTTCATCCCATGAATTAACTTAAGGAGGCCCACAGAATTAACGTCATAAACGGAGGTCGCTCCAGGATGATCTCCGACTTTAGCCGGGTCACCAGTGATGGCGAGAAGATGCCGAAATCCCATGACCCCAAGCCCCATAATCTCCGACTGTAATCCAATAAGATTACGGTCGCGACAGGCTAAATGGATCAAGGGGAGGATTCCGACTTTCTCCCTTAAAAGAACAGCGGCGGCAAAATTACTGACTCGAAGAATTGCCAGTGAATTATCGGCTAAAGTGACCGCATCTGCCCCCGCCTCTTTCAATGCTTGAGCCCCCGCTAGAAACTTTGTCATTGAAAGGGTTTTAGGGGAATCCAACTCGACGATGGTCACGATTTTTTGTTTCAGTCGATCTAACAAATTTGTTTCGACATGAGATTGTGGCTCCGTTGTTTTCGTTTTTTCAGAGACGACAAGTCGCTTTAATTTTTTAGAGGCAATCGGCTTAAGTCCCACGACCGTTTGAGCAAGCGCTTTGATATGGGCAGGGGTCGTTCCGTAATCTCCCCCAAATAAACGAACCCCCTCTTCAACAAAATGAACGAGATTTTCAGCAAAATAATCGGGAGTTGCCGCATAGTTGAATCGGCCCTCATAAAACTCCGGTTTTCCCGCATTCGGAAAAGCTCCAAAAAGCTCTCCCTCATTAACTTCAAGTTTAGAGTAAAGAAAATGACTCGCGCGAAGCCCACAGGTTCCGTTAATCGAACAGACATCGGCTCCTGCTAATCGTAAAATTTGAAAGGCCTCCGCCATCGTTTGCCCCGTTCCCATCCGCCCCTCTTCGGTAACCGCAAGGGAGGTGACCACAGGAATCGAGCTCAATGACTTGAAAACAGTCAGCGCAAGAAGTAACTCCTGAAGATCGGAGAAGGTCTCTAAAAAAATCAAATCGCAACCGCCCTCGATCAAAGCCCCGATATGTTCATGAAAAACTTCCGCTTTTTGACAATCGGAAAGAGGGGCATCGGTCGGACGCAAAGAGAGGGGACCTACAGAACCGCCAATAAAAACATTTTTGCCCACTAAAGATTCTTGAGCGAGCTTGACGGCTGCCAAATTATATTCTCGAACATGTTCTTCGAGTCCAAAGCGAGCCAGTCGAATCCGATTCGCTCCAAAACTATTCGTTTCAATAACTTGAGCCCCCACCTGTGCATATTCAGTATAAAGACGTCGCACATAATCGGGATGAGAGATGTTCACTTCCTCTAAACAATGGTGCTGGGGAACCCCTAACTGATAAAGATAAGTCCCAGTTGCCCCATCAGCGATCATGACTTGATCACGAAGAACCTCCAAAAAATTTGCCATAAGCCAGAAAACGTGGCATTTTATCGTCATGAATCAAATCAAATCCGTCCCGGTCCCTGCTGATGTTGAGTCTAAATTTAAAGCTTTTTTGAAAGACCTCGGAATTGAAGATAAAACAGGATTCCATCAATCCCTTCTGCGAGAGCAGTGGAAATTAAATCGAGATGGAACAAGTCCTGCCGAAATGCGCTTGTTCCACCGGGTCGTCCGTGAGATGCGCTATGCAAATAAAGTCTTCATGCCCTACCGCAATATTAAAAAACTCTGTATCTTCGGCTCTGCGCGTACCCCCACCCATAAACCAGAAGCGGTCTCTTCCCATGATTTTGCGAAGCTGATGACGAATGCCAATTTTATGACCATTACAGGCGGAGGAGATGGAATTATGGGCGCCGCTCAAGCGGGAGCAGGCAAGGAGCACTCCTTTGGTCTTAATATCACCCTTCCCTTTGAGCAACATGCGAATGAGGTCATTGATGGGGATCCGAAACTGATTAACTTCCACTACTTTTTTACACGAAAACTCTTTTTCTTGCGCGAATCTCATGCGGTCGCTCTTTTCCCTGGAGGATTCGGAACGATGGATGAAGGATTTGAGGCTTTAACCTTAATTCAAACGGGAAAAGCACGGGTGATTCCTCTGGTCATGGTCGATGCCCCCGGAGGTAATTTTTGGAAAACCTTTGATCACTATATTCGTGAGCACATCTATGCCGATGGCCTTATTTCAAAGGAGGATTTTCACCTCTACAAGATCACGGATAATCTTGAAGAGGCCCGAAAAGAGATTGTTAATTTCTACTACAACTTTCACTCTTATCGCTATGTCAAAGATCATCTCGTGATACGTACTCAACGAGAGGTTCCCGCAGGAGCCTTAAAACGACTCCAAGAGGACTTTGAGGATATTCTCCTTCCCGGTAGTAGTATTCAACAGCGTAAAGCTTTCCCTGAAGAAAGTAATGAGCCTGAGATTGCTCATTTGCCACGGCTTGTGATGAATTTTAATCGTCGGGCAACCGGTCGTCTCCGACAATTGATTGATCGATTAAATGATTTCTAATTCCTCCGATTCAAAGCTTGAAACGGGATGGAGCGAAGAACGACACCTCTCCGTATCGATCCAAAGCCAACTTGTGGAGCTTAAGCAGGGCTCAAATTGCATTTGGACCGCACCCGTAAGTACGGCTAAAAACGGAGTCGGCGAGGAGGAAGGAAGCCATCAAACCCCTCGGGGATGGTTTCGGATCGCTGAAAAAATCGGAGATCAACTCCCCCTCGGATCGATCCTCAAATCGAGAAAACCAACAGGATTCATCTGGAGCGCTGATTTGCCAAAGAGCGAGGAGGATTTAATCCTCACCCGTATCCTCTGGCTCGAAGGGGTAGAGCCCCACAACGCCAACACTAAAAATCGATACATCTATTTTCATGGAACGAATCAGGAATCTTTGATCGGTCAACCGGCCAGTCATGGATGTATTCGACTTCGAAATCAAGCGATGCTCCAACTTTTTGACTTCGTCGAAATTCAGACCCCTGTCTGGATTGGACTGTAAAACCCAACATCCTCATCGAACAGATTTCGCTCTTAATTTGTCTTTTTTACTCAGCCGTCTCCCTTTAATTCCCCCTGTCGAAGCGGGGGTCACAATGAAGACCGTCGGTTCAAATCCCGGAATCTGCTCTCGCGGAATCTGTAATCGATTTCGTTTTTCAATCAATCGAAAATGGGCATCTGACTCGGTACTCACAAAGTTAATCGCAATCCCCTTCTCTCCCGCCCGTCCCGTTCTTCCAGTCCGATGGGTGTAATCCACCGGTGAACGAGGGAGATCAAAATTTACGACGACCGGCAATCGCTCAATATCGATCCCTCTCGCCGCTAAATCAGTCGCCACTAAAACCTGAATTTTCTCTCCCTTAAAATCACTCAGGGCTTTCATCCGAGCACTTTGACTCAGCTCCCCATGAAACGCCAATGCACTGACTCCGAGCTTACGAAGTTTATTTGCAATATGCTCCGTTGCATATTGAGTCGCTACAAAGACGAGAACCGTCGACCAATGAGGATCCCGTAAAAGCTCGCGGAGCAGTTGTGTCCGACGAAAGGAATCAACCTCAATCGCTCGCTGCTCAATCTCCGGTTTGCTCGACGACTCAGCAGGAAGATCAATCCGAGTCGGATTTTGAAGAAGATTCTCTGCCAATGTTTGAACATGAGGAGGAAAGGTGGCCGAAAAAAGGAGGCTCTGCCGACTTTTCGGAATTAAGGCAAGAATTCGATTCAACTCCTGAGCAAAGCCCAACTCTAAAAGGCGATCGGCCTCATCTAAAATCAAAATGGAAAGCGTCGAAAGCGATAGCGCATTGTGGTCAATGAGATCTAATAACCGCCCTGGAGTCGCCACGAGAATATCGGCTCCTCCACCGAGTGCAATCATTTGGGGATTAATCGAGACCCCGCCATAAACGACCAGTGTTTTCAGGGGATCGGTGAGAAAAGGGAGAGCTTCTTGAATTCCTTTTCCAATTTGAACCGCGAGTTCACGAGTCGGAACTAAAATCAAGGCTCGAACCGCTCTTCCTCGCTCTCGAGCGCCCGAGGAAAGAATCTGCAACATCGGAAAAATGAAGGCATCACTCTTCCCTGAGCCCGTTGGAGCACAAGCCAAAAGGTCCCCTCCTTGGAGAACCACAGGAATCGCGGCGAATTGAATGGGACTTGGCGTGCGATAGTGACGTGACTCAATCGCACGTAATAACGAATCAGATAACCCTAAAGCTCGAAAGGACATCGTAAGAAAGCTCTTTTAAGCGAGCTTCACGATGAGAGTTTGACCCAGAACCGTGACGCGATCTCCCGCATAGATCTTCCTTCGTTTTAACAGCTCTTCCTGCCCATTGAGTTGAACCTCTCCTTCAACAATCAGTTGATTCGCCGCGCCACCGCTTTCGGTAATTCCTGCATATTTGATCAACTGACAGAGATCAATCGGAACCTCCCGTACGATCACTTCACGGGTTTCTGACTGGGGAGATTCATTCTTCATGGAGAGAGATTCCCTCTTTCTTTTTAACAAGTCAAACGAACTCACCGCCCCTCCCTTGTTTTTTGAAGTTGATTCAATCCGATTTTTCCCTTATCCCACTGAACGTGTCCGTTCCATTTTTCGATCTTAAAAAACAGTACCAGAGCCTTCAGGCGGAAATTGCCCCCGCTCTGGAGAAATTCCTTCCTCAACAGGCCCTTATTCTCGGGCCGACGGTTGAATCCTTTGAAAAAGAGATGGCCTCTTATTGCCAATCCCCTTTCGCCCTAGGAGTCTCCTCAGGAACCGATGCACTCCTCATGGCCCTTGAGGCTTTAGAGATCGGCCCAGGGGATGAAGTCATCGTCCCCGCCTTTACCTTTTACTGTACCGCAAGTGTCGTCACCCGCCGCGGAGCGACCCCCATCTTTGTCGATGTCGATCTCCACGATTATAATATCCTTCCGGCTGCGATCGAGGCCGCAATTACCCCACGCACGAAGGCGATCGTTCCGGTTCATCTCTTTGGTCAGATCGTTCAGATCGATGCGATCCAAAAAATTGCAATTAAACATTCCCTTCCGATCATTGAAGATAGCGCTCAAGGAATCGGAGCGGAATATAAAGGCAAACGAGCGGGAAGTTTCGGGCGATTTGGCGCATTTAGTTTTTTTCCCACGAAAAACCTCGGGGCATTCGGGGATGGAGGGGCCTTGACCTTCGCTTCGGTTCACGATCAGGAACATTGTAAAATTTTACGCATGCACGGTTCTCGAATTCGCTATCAACACGAAGAGATCGGGGGCTGTTTCCGACTCGATGCCCTCCAGGCACTCGTTCTCGAGATTAAATTACGTCATCTCGAAACATGGCAGGAGAAACGCCGTCAAAACGCCGCTTTCTACAATCAAGCGCTTCAAGAGATCGGCGATTTAATCCTCCCGGTTGAAAATACGAACTGTCGCCATGTCTATCATCAATATGTGATTCGCACGACAAAACGAGAGGCTCTTAAAGCTCATTTAACCTCCTTGGGAATTGGCTCAGAGGTCTATTATCCGATCCCTGTGCCTCACCAAAAAAGCATGGAGTATCTCGGACATCGTCTCGGTGATTTCCCCCACTCCGAACAGCTTTCCGAAGAGGTTCTCGCGCTCCCGATTTTCCCTGAACTCGAACCGTCACAACTCGAAGAGACGGTAAAGGGAATTCAATCGTTCTTCCTTTAAAATGCTTCCTTCCCATTTCCATTGAAATAAAGAACTCTTAGTGAAGACAACTTCCTGAAGTATATAAACATCTATCGTCCAAGAGGTTATGAAAAAATACAATTTAAAAAATTTCTCACGCGAAGCCGCAAAGCTTCCCAAGGCTCTCCCCCTAGGAAATTGAAAAAATAGACAATCCTCAAAAAAAACCAACTCATTTGCCTTTTCGGGAGGAGCCTTGGGAAGCTTTGCGGCTTCGCGTGAGAATTGTCTTTATCCCTGTTCTGTGTCAGTCTTGATTCTGTTTACATTTTACAAGAATCCTCTACCTTCTAGGGATGGGAATGATTCCACTGGATAAGGTTCATGAGGGGGCTGTTTTAGAAAAAGATATCGCGGATAACGGCCAGATCCTCATTAAAGCCGGAATGAAACTCACCGAGCGACATTTAAAGCTCTGTCTTTCTTGGGGAATTACCGAGCTCCCGATCAAAGGGGCAGACCCCAATCAACTCGAACAGGACTTTCTTGCCTCCATTCCTCCTGAGTTCATGAAAGAGGCGGAGGAAAAACGAGATCAAAAAATAAAACTCCTCGATCCCTCCCATCCCTCCACTCCCATTCTCTCACAAATCTATCTCTTTAAAATTTTGAAAGGATATCAGAAATGAGTTCTCCCTCCCCTTTTAAAACCTCCCAAGAGATGGTGAATGCGGTGGATACGGTCTACACTCTTCCGGCCACCTTTCATAAACTCTCCGAAGCGATCAATAGCCCCACCAGCTCGATGGATGAAATCGCTGAGATCCTCGGAAACGACCAATCGATGTGTATGCGAATCCTCGAACTCGCGAATAGCTCTTTCTACGGATTCCCTGCTAAAATCGAAACGATTTCTCATGCCCTCACCTTGATTGGTGCCCAACAAATCCGCGATCTTGTCCTCGGAACTACTGTCATCGAAATGTTTGAAGGGATTCCAAGTGATTTAGTCAATATGAACTCCTTTTGGAAACACTCCATCGCCTGTGGACTCTCCGCAAAAATCATCGCCTCCTTGCGACGAGAGCCTAATATTGAACGATTTTTCGTCCTCGGGCTCCTCCATGATATGGGGCGCATGGTCATGTTCCAAAAAATTCCGGAGATCATGACTGAACTGATTCAACAAGCCCCAGAGCGAGAGACCTCTCTTTATAAACTAGAACTCGAAGCCCTTCAATTCACCCACGAAGATGTCGGAGCCGATCTGATGACTCAATGGAAGTTTCCCGCACGTCTCTCGGAAACGATTCGAAAACATCATCAAATCTCCTCTTTTGTTAAGTTCCCCCTTGAATCTTCGGTGATCCATTTTGCCGATATCTGCGCCCATACCTTCGGGTTTGATGGAAGCGGAGAGAGTTTCATCCCCCCCGTTCATCCGATTGCCTGGAGCCAACTCGGGCTCGAAACCTCCTCTCTGAAAGAAATCGAAAAAGAACTCGATCGTCAGCTGCAAGAGGTCATGAAAATCATGATGAATAAATAACCCAATTTTCATTATGAGTTTTAATCCTGAGCTTTGGCGCACACGTCAGATCGAATTCTTCGATTTGCTCGCCTCCTTGAATAAAACACTCGCTCACACAAATCATTCCTCTGATCCCCTCCCGCTTTTTAAAATTCTTAAAAATCATATCCACCCGCTCTTCTCCTTCGAGACTCACCTCTTTGTTGCCCCCCATCCGGAAACCTTTGAATATGAGATCGTTCTCTGCGACCCCCCCGACTCCCGTGAACTCGCCCAAAAGGTGCTCGA
>CAMCSM010000032.1 GCA_945877805.1 Methylacidiphilum caldifontis
ATTCATTTTCATAAACTCCTCCATCCGTGATATCTGTGTTATTTGTGCCCCCATCTCCCGCTGCACCAAAATTACGATCACTTCCAGTGGCTTAAGTTGTTCGTTTTACGAACCTTTTGTGGTTAAATGGATTGCCGGTTTTAGGTTAATCTTTAAGTTAACGGAATTAATTCAAGGTCGAAATCCATAATCACAGTGGCGCCGTTGCGCTCATTTTTAATCTCTTGGCAAAGAAATTTGATCATCGTCAATCCACTATATTGGTCGTGGAGTTTGAGTTCTAGGCTTTCCATTGATTCTGAGAGATCGAGGCCGTGACCAACTCCTGGATCGTCGATCCGAACTCGAATTTTTTTATTTTCTCGATGATAACAGATTTGAAGAAAGACTTTTTTGAGCAGATCTTTTTCTGCGCCGTGAATCATTCCATTAAGATAGGATTCACGGGTTGCCAATAAGATGTCATAGATTCGCTCTTCAGGCATTTTGGGGAATAAGAACTGTAGTGATTTCTGCCACTCCACTTGCATGCTATCGATCTTGAGGTGATCTGCCCCAGTGGATTCGGTGAAAAAGATCGGATGCCAGCCCCCTTCTTTCGGGGCATCGGTCATTTCAAAGCGAACGACCATCAGATCATCGACCGCTTTTTCTTGGATCTCTTTTTCTCCGTCTGGACTCTCTAAAAATCGATATAAAGTACTAAAGGAGTTTATCCCCATTCGATTGGCCGTATCATCAATCCCATCGCTCCAAAAATAGATCGATCCTCCCTCTTGGCATGGATAGTGAACTTCATTTTCATCGATATCCGAAAACCAACCTAAGGGGGCTCCGCCTTGGATCATCATCCGAATTTTTCCTTCATAGGTAACGTAGTAGGGAGAGGGGAATCCGTGACTCGTCAGTTCGCATGTTTTATTGCGCAGATCGATGATGGCGGAACAGGTGGAAAGAGACATGGCCACGCCTCCTGTATCTTTTCCCCATTCATCAATTAAAAAACGGTTCGTAAAGGCATAGATCTCGCGGATTGAGGCCCCTTTCTCAATCATTCCCCGTGTCACTCCTTGAAAAAAGGCGGAGACAAAAGCAGCTTTCAGATCATGTCCAGAAACGTCGGTGGCGACGACTATAAAAGTGTCATTGGGAAGCGGAAAGATATTAATGAAATCGCCGCCGACTTCATGCATGGGAATGAATCGAAAAGTAATTTGTTGAATCGAAGCCGTATGCTGTAGCCCCAGGATTGTGTGATGAAATTTTTGGATTTCGTTGACTTGGTTCCGGCTCTCCTGAAGATTTCTTTTAGATTTCGTCTGTTCAATCGCTTTTTGAACAGCGGTGCGAACCACACTGAGAATCAGCGGTTTTTCTAAAAAATCAAAGACCCCGACACGCATGGAGTCGGAGATCATTTGCTTATCGGCTTCAGCGCTTAAGAGAATGCAGGCGAGGGTTTTATCCTCTTTTGAAATCCATTGAGTAAGCTCCAAGCCGGTCATTTCAGGCATCCGATAGTCACTGACGACACAGAGACATTGACTAAAATTTTTTTCGATTAAGATCTCTCGGGCCTCCTTCGCATTAGATGCGGTGAAGACCTGCTGTCCTCCTTTCAGAAGGGCGCCTTGGAGGAGGCGAAGTGAAATCGGATCATCATCGACCGCTAAAATGAATCCTGATTCATCGTGGCTCATATTTTCTTTCTCCCTGAAACATTCATTCGCAGTCGAATTTCGCTTTTCCCTTTTTCTTTTTCATGAAGATCTAGGATCCACCCTTCAAATTTTGCGATCGATCGACACATTCCAAAAGAGAGGGGGATGATATGCCTCTCCAGCTGAAGAATTTCTGTGAGTGGAGCGTATACGGTGAAATTAAATTTTGGTTGCTGCTCAAAGAGCTCTTGGCTTTCAAAAGAAAAGATCAACTCCTCTTGGAACTCCTGATAGCGGACACTGATGAGGAGAGGGTGATGGGGACACAGGTTTGAAATCAATTCGGTCAATGAATGCAGGAGTTGACGAAGCCGAATCTCATCGAGGGTGAGGTGAAAGGAGGGGGGGAAATGAGATTTCCAAATCACCGTGCGTTGTTTCTCTTTAAACAGTTCATTTGTTGCTCGATTAAAGTTTTGCCAAAGTCGTTCGATATCAACCAATCGAAGATCAACACTTAAGATTCCATCAATAACGACACGTGATTTTTGAGAGTCGCTGGTAATCTTTTTGAGATGATTGCCACTTTTAAGGATGAACTCCATGTTTTCGCGTTGTTCCGCAGAAACAACAGTTTCCATCATCAGTTGAGCGAAACCGAGGACCCCATTGAGGCAGTTATAGACTTCTTTATGATAGATATTTAAAAAATCGGTGATTCGTTGATTGGTGGCGACCGCAAACATTCGCGCCTCTTCTGATTCCGCGACTTTCTTGAGAATCAGTTCTCCTAAGTCAACATTGGTTGTCGATAGTTTATCTGTCGATTCGACACGACGGATTGCGGCCCCTAAAGAATTCATTGCAAGAGTTAAAAAATGCAACTCGAACTCGAGATTTTGCTCGATTCTTTCTGCGATCGTACCGATGAAGACTCCCTTGATATCGTGTCCTGAGCGGATCGGAGAGAGGATGATCTGTTTTTCCTCTAATTCGAAGATGGCGACTCGGCTTAGCTGGAGCGAAGAGGCAAAGGAGCCGGACTCGATGAGTTGATCGAGCAGTTGTTCCATCGCAACGCGATCGCTCTCATTTAATATTTCAAGGAGATCAAAAAGCCCCGTTTGTGGGTCGAACCAAGTAAAGCCAAAGTTGGTCCATAAAGAAAGTCCATTGACGAAATGAATGGAGCGTTCGATGAGCACCTCTTTTTTGGCCGTTTGGTGAAACTCCGCTTGTAGGAGTTGAAAATTATTCACCAGATCGCGGATCGAATCAATACGCGTTGCGTAATGGAGGATATCCATCGAGATTTTTTCTTCGTTAGAATTCACGGCAATCTTATTTCTTTATAAATATTTGGCACAGCTGTTCTGTACGCGTTAACGTGTTTTCCATTACTTTATCTAAAACATTCAGATCTAGCCCGATCCGTTCCCAAGCCATAGGGCTAAAATTCGGAACGATGGTTTCCCCTGATTGTCCTAGTTCTAAAGCGTGCACTAAGATGTCGGAGAGATGAACGACGGCCGTTTCAAAAGAGGCTGATAGTGATTTTTCAGGAGAGTGATGGTGTTTCACGATCTCCGATAAAGCAATGGGAAGTTTCCATTGCTCGACGAGCCTTCCTCCGACCATGGTATGATCAAAACCGATAACCTCTTGTTCAATCAGATGATTCAGGACTTGGGTTTCTCGATGTCGAGTGAGTACGATCGACATCTCCTCGGGCATTTTAATTAGCATGGCAAGACGGCCGATGTCGTGAAGTAATCCCCCGACGAAGTAACGTTCTGGGTTGGGGTCTGACTTTTCTTGTGCCAAGGAGGCTGCGGCAACACCGCAGCCGATGGAGTGAACCCAGAACTGATTCATGTCGAGGAGATCGCTGGAAATTCCTCGAAAAGAATCCATGACTGCGGTCGCCATGACTAAATCGCGGATTTGTTTTAAACCTAAGAGCTGAATCGCATTGGGGATCGTTTCGACCCGTCTTGAGAATCCGTAAAAAGCGCTATTGGAGAGTGCGAGCAATCGTGAGACTAAACTAGGATCATTCGTGAGGATCGCGCCGATAGAATCGGAGGTAGAGCGTGGGTGATCGATCTCTTTTTCGAGTTCGTAAAAGATTGTTGGAAGAGAGGGAAGTGATTTGGAATCGCGAAAAAATTGTTCGAATGTCATGGGAGTGATCCCTTTTGAGTGAGCTTTTGGGCAAATCGATTTAGGCAAAAGGAATAAATTTTACTGAGAACGGGATTCGAGAGATCCGACCCATAGAAATGTTTCTGAAGTGTCGTATCGGCTTCTGCGAGAATCCGTGGTTCAAAATTAAGGAGAGGGGCATCACTTTCCTCTTCGGTTTCAAATTCAGTAATCCCCCACATTTTAAAGGCCTTAATATGTTTGTCTGTCAGAGGCATCCCTTTTTTAAGCAAAAGTTGACCATTGGGACCAGTGACCTCTTGAGAGAGGATTGTTCCTTCTTTAAGTTCGCTAATCGGGATTTTCATAGATATTTCTCAACGTAGTTTTTGAGTAAGGTGAGTCCTGCTTTTTGACTCTTTTCCGGGTGAAATTGAACGCCATAGAGGTTGGATTGAGCGATCCCCGAGATAAAGGAGATCCCATATTCTGTTGAGAAAAGAGCGGCTGAGGGATCCTCTAAAACCGGATAATAACTATGAACAAAATAAAAATATTCTCCAAGAGGGAGCTCTTTATTCAAGGGAGAGTCTTTGAGGAATTGAATTTGATTCCAACCAATTTGAGGGATTTTGAGAGAGCTCCCTTGAAACTTGATTACTTTGCCTTTTAAGATTCCTAACCCTTGTACTGATAGATCCTCTTCACTGGATTCAAAAAGCATCTGATAACCGACACAGATTCCTAAGAGGGGACGACCGGATTGAATCCATTCGATGACCCCTTCCCACATTCCACTTGCATGGAGAGCTCGCACACAATCTCCGAAATTACCGACTCCAGGAAGAACGAGAGCTTTGGCTTGAGAAAATTCAAGGGATGATTTTGCAAAAAACGGTGTGCCGCCGACCTTTTGAAAGGCCTTTTCGACGCTTCGGAGATTCCCTATTCCATAATCCACTATCCCGATCATAAGAAGGGACAATGGATCAAACTTTTAGAGAGGAAAGTCTATTTTCAACAAAATGAAGTAAAAAGAGTGAAAGGTGGGAGCAAATGAGGTTATTTTTTCTACTTCCAATAATTTCGTTCCAAGGAGCGAAATTGAATCGCTTCAAAAAGATCCTCTTCAATTAAGGTTGGACGATCGGCGAGATCGGCGATGGTTCGGGCCACTTTCAGGACACGGTCAAAGCCGCGAGCGCTTAATCGTAGGCTCTCGAGCGATTGCTCCATCATTTTTTGTGTCATTTCCCCTAAGGCACAATATTTGCGGATTTCAGCAGAACCCATTTGTGAGTTGCAGCGGATCGCGGGAGTTTCTTTGAAACGTTTTCGTTGTCGCTCGCGACAGGCACTGACGCGATGGCGAATCGATTCTGAGCTCTCGCCTAAAGGACGATCAAAAAAATCCTCTTTTTTTAAGGCCGGAACTTCGATTTGAACATCGATTCGATCTAAAAGCGGGCCTGAGATTCGATCGCGATATTTTTGAGAGAGTATTCCCGAAGAGTTGCCTCCCGCCCCTTGTCGGCAGGTTGGAGAGGGGTTCATCGCCGCCACGAGCATAAATCGGGCGGGAAAAGTAATCGTTCCGGTGGCTCGGGTGATCGTGACCTTTCCATCTTCGAGCGGTTGTCGCAAGACCTCTAAGGTGCTGCGTCGAAATTCCGGAAACTCATCTAAAAATAAAACCCCTTCGTGAGCGAGACTGACTTCACCTGGGGAGGGGACTTTTGATCCGCCAATGAGACCGATATCGGAAATCGTATGATGGGGAGAACGAAAGGAGCGTTCTCGTAAAAGTGAGGCACCTGATTCGAGAAGGCCGGCGACGCTATGGATGCGTGAGACCTCCATCGATTCCTCTAAATTCATCGAGGGAAAGATGGTGGGGATTCGTTTTGCGAGCATCGATTTTCCGCTCCCCGGAGGCCCAAGCATAAGGAGATGATGGCCTCCGCTGACGCAGACTTCGATGGCTCGTTTTGAATTTTCTTGTCCTTTGACGTCGGAGAAATCGACGAGATGTTGCGAGTGATCGGCCTCAAAAACCTGATGGTTTACGGGCTCTAGATGAATTTTTCCAGCGAGAAAATCGACAATTTGGCGCAGATGGTGGATTGAATAGACCTCGATTCCCTCCACGACCGCGGCCTCTCCCAGATTGGATTCCGGGACAAAAATACGGCGAACCCCTCTTTTTTTGGCGGTATGAGCGATGGCGATCATTCCTCTGACGGGACGGACCATTCCATTTAAGGCGAGCTCTCCGATCATCCATGAGGAGTCGAGTTCCTCTTTCGGAATTTGGCCTGTTGCGGCGAGGAGTCCGATGGCAATCGGGAGATCGAAACTAGGGCCTTCCTTTTTTAAGTCTGCGGGAGCGAGATTAACGGTGATGCGTTGATATTCGTAGCGATAACCGGAATTTTCGATCGCCGATTTAACTCGGTCACGGCTTTCCCGAACTGCGGTGTCAGGAAGACCGACATGGACAACCGTCCATTCCCCCTCACAAACATTGACCTCGATTTGAATCGGATAGGCATCGACTCCCCAAACAGCAGCGGATTCTAAGTGAGCAAGCATGAGAAGGGAGGTGGGAGAGAGAGGGGAAGTCGTCAAGGGGGGGCAAATGGGGTCCTAAAAACAAAGAGAGATTTTTAACCACGAATTCACACGAATGGGCACGAATTTAAATGCATTCAAAACTATTTTTAATCACGGATGGACACGATCGCTGACAAAAGAGAGGCTAATGGACTAATGGGCTGTACAGTCGTAAAGCGACTTTTGGCTGATCGGTTTAAACCCAACAGCCAATCAGTCCATCGGTCAATTAGCCTCAATCCGAGTGAGCTATTCAGCTATCCAGCTATCCCTCGTGGCGATTGGGATCTTCGAAGCGGGTACAGGCGCCGTTGAAGACGACATCGATACTATCGGTGGGACCGTTACGATGTTTGGCGATGATCAGTTTGTAGTTTCGCATCTCGGGGCGAGGATTCCCTGCTGAGGCGGGATCGGCCTCCTGTTCCTCTTTGTGGAGGAGCATGACGATATCGGCATCTTGTTCAATTGCCCCGGATTCACGTAAATTATGAAGTCCTGGCTCTTGCTTGGCCTCTTCCGATTTTCGGTTGAGCTGAGCGAGGACGAGAATCGGAACATGAAGTTCTTTGGCGAGGGCTTTGATTCCTCGGGAAATTTCGGCGACCTCATTTTGGCGGCTATCTCGTGCTTGAACTGATTCAGCGCGGAGGAGTTGGAGATAATCGACCATGATCATATCGATATTAAATTGTTTTTTCATTCGTCGCGCTTTGGCGCGAAGTTGATTGATCGTGAGCATGCTGGAGTCATCCATGTACATCGGAAGCTCGCGCATCTCCTCTCCGATGAGAGAGATGTTCTCCATCTCATGATCCTCAAGGTCACCGGTACGGATTTTTTTTAAGCCGATGCCGGCGTAGGAGGAGAGAAGTCGAAGCATGATCTGGTTGTTGCCCATTTCCAAACTGAAGAACCCGACTCCGAAGCCGGGCTTTACCCAATCATCTTTTTCTTCGTTGTAGCGTTCTTTCATCGCCGCTTTTGCAAAGGTCAAGGCGAGGGCGGTTTTTCCTGCTCCGGGTCGAGCGGCGAGAACGATCATATCGGTCGGCTGCCATCCTCCGGTTAAATTGTTGAGTTTGAAAAAGCCGGTCGGAATTCCGGTCATTTTTCCTTTCATCTTTCGATAGCGTTCGATTTGAAGTAAGGTTCGTTTGATCTCATCTCGGATCGTGACCGCCGCCTTGGTATCAGCCTCCGAATTCACGGCAAAGACATAGCTTTCGGCGAGATCTAGAACCGATTCGACTTCATCCGGGCGATCGGCAATATCTTGAGCGATCGATTGGCAGGCCGATTGAAGCTGACGAAGGACGCTTTTGCCTTTGACGATCCGGACATAGGATTCGGTATTGAGATGAGTGGCGACTCCGGCAACGAGCTCAGCAAGAATTCCGGGGCTTCCAATGATATCGGCCAGTTTTCGATCTTCAAAATATTGATGAAGAATGGGGATGTCGATCGGCTGACTTTTGGCATCGAGGGTGAGAATCGCCTCAAAAATCTCTTGATGAGCAGGGACAAAGAAATCGGATCGCTTGATCCCGACCTCCATGACCTTGTAGTTCACCTCTTGAGGGTGAGAGATCATCGATCCGAGAACCGCCTTCTCTGCTTCAGAGCTATAAAGAGGGGCTCCGATGATATCGGTCGAGATTGTGGGGGCGTTATTATTTTTGGTGAACGGTTTTTTAGCCACAGGAACCTAGGTCTTAGAGTCAGTTTTTATTGAGGAGATATCCTTGGTTTCGGTCTTTGACCGATTTATGAGTATTTAACGTCCTTGCCCGGTTCCATCTCATAATTGATCATCATGTAGCTGATCGTGTAGACATCGAGGATCTGTTTTTGAAATTGAGTAAAGATGGCGCTGTCCTGCATCGAGGCGAGCTTATCCATATTATCACAGTCAAAAGAGAAAAAGAAAGTGTGAGGGTTTGTCGCGACATCGATTCGTTTGCCGACGCGGAGATTATTGACCTCAGGGATTTTGAGGAGACGAATGCGTGTTTCCACCATTAAAGTTTCGAGCTTATCTCCAGCCACGGTCGGTTTGGCTTCTAAAAGGCAAATATGGTGAATCATAGGTTTAGGATTGGGAGGGGAATGATGAGGATGCCTCGATCAAGAGTCAACTCTAAGTTTGAGGAGGATGAGAAAATTTTAATCCGATGACGGCGACGATAATGAGGAGGATGAAACCGAGTTGAAGGAGGCTAAAGGAGTCTTTAAAAAAAAGACGGCTTACAATTAACGTTCCTGCGGCCCCCATTCCGGTCCATACGGCATAGGCGAGCCCTAGGGAGAGGGTTCGGGCGGCGAGAGTGAGAAGAGCGAAGCTACAAATCGCACAGATCGCAAAAGGGATCAGGTACTCCCAACGGCGAAAACCATCGGAGAGGCGCATAAAGGTGGTAAAACCGATTTCAAAAAATCCTGCCAAAATGAGATAAAGCCATGCGTTCATGAAGGCAGACGATGGAGGGAGATTTAAATTTCGCAAGCGTACTTTCACAATGCGAAAGCATTCGGAGATGAAGTAAATTTTTGGAAAAAAGTGTCTATTGTAAAATTTGGGTTAAAAAGAATTGTCAAAGCAAAGAGAGTCGTTACTTTGAGGGATATGAAAATCTTTATTGATTCTGGTGATACGAATGAAATCCGAGAAGCTCAATCGATGGGACTAGTGGATGGTGTGACAACCAACCCCTCTCTCACTGCAAAAACGGGCAAACCGTTTAAACAATTGATCCTTGAGATCTGTGAGATCGTGGATGGTCCAATTAGCGCTGAAGTCGTCAGCTTAAAGGCGGATGAGATGATCAAAGAGGGGAAAGATATCGCCTCTTGGCATAAGAACATCATCGTCAAAGTTCCTTTAATTCCTGAAGGATTAAAGGCGGTTCGCGAATTTACGGCGATGGGAATTAAGACGAATGTGACGCTTTGCTTTAATGCGAATCAAGCACTTCTCGCGGCTAAAGCCGGAGCGACTTATGTGAGTCCTTTTGTCGGTCGTTTAGATGATATCGGTTCAGATGGAATGCAGCTGATTCGTGATATTCGTCAAATTTTTGACAATTACGCAATTGAAACACAAATTTTGACAGCCTCGGCTCGCACGCCGATCCATTTCATGGAGGCTGCTAAAATTGGCAGTGATGTCATCACCGCTCCTTGGTCAGTTCTTCAGGCGATTATTAAGCATCCGTTAACGGATAGCGGTTTGAAGAAGTTTTTAGAAGATTGGGAAAAATCGAAAAAATAAGCACCCAATTTTGTGAGCTCTCATTCAGAGCCTGGTACTTCTCCAATTCAACCGGGGAGAGGAACAGGATATTCGAATCCAGCTCCCTTTCGCAAAAAACCGTTGATTCGTGTTGTTGCCGCAATTATTGAAAATGAGGATAAGATCCTTATTACCTTGCGTCGTCCCGATCAAAGGCTTGGCGGACTTTGGGAGTTTCCCGGTGGTAAAGTCGAATACGGCGAGACCGATATTCATGCACTTCGTCGTGAAATACGCGAAGAACTAGGCGTGGATATTTATGTCGGACGTTGTATTCACACCGTCTTTGTTAAATATCAAGAGAAGAACCTCAAAATATTTTTCTATCGCTCCCGTTATTTGAATGGAGAGCCGCGGGCACTTGAAGTTGCGGATTGGAAATGGGTTCGTCGTGAGCAGCTTGCCGATCATGCTTTTCCAGAGGCCGATGCCCGACTGATTCGCCAACTTCAACGAGAGTTAGAAAATAGAACCTGGCTCAAGAGTTTCCATGAGGAGGAAGCCTCTGGAATTCCCTCAGCAGATACGATTGAAATAAAGGATACCCCCATGAAACAAGTGAATCTTGCTCTTCTCGGCGCTACCGGTGCCGTGGGAGAAGAGGTCTTACGGACCTTAGAACGACGAAATTTTCCAGTAAAAACATTAAAGCTTTTAGCCTCCGCTCGCTCCTCTGGAAAAACAATGCTTTTTCGGGGGCAACCGATTGTTGTCGAAACCGTGACTCCTGAATCATTTGTGGGGATCGATTACGCCATCTTTAGCGCAGGGGCGACCCGAACTCGTGAGTTTGCTCCGCATGCAATGAAAGCAGGGGCGGTGGTGATCGATAACTCCTCCGCTTTTCGAATGGATCGAGAGGTTCCTTTAGTGGTACCGGAGATCAATCGTGAGGATTTAAAAAAGCATAAAGGAATCGTGGCAAATCCGAACTGTACCGCAGCGATTTTAGGGACCGTAATCTGGCCCTTGCATCAAGCGGCCGGAATTGAGCGGATTGTTCTTTCCACCTATCAATCGGCAAGTGGCGCAGGGGCGAAGGCGATGGAGGAGTTGATTCAGCAAGTGAAACAGTATTCGGCAGGGGAAGAGGTGACTCGATCGGTCTTTCCTCATCAAATTGCTTTTAATGTCTTCTCACATAATACTTCGATTGGAGAAAACGGTTATAATGAAGAGGAGAACAAAGTCTGCGAAGAGATTCGCAAGATGTTTCACGCTCCAGAGTTGCCGATCAGTGCAACCTGTATTCGGGTTCCGGTGTTACGCGCTCACTCCGAATCCGTGATGATTGAAACACGACGCAAGCTCACTGCAGAGGAGGCTCGGGAGATTCTTTTGAAGGCTCCGGGAGTACGGGTGATTGATGATCGTGAGACCAATACCTTTCCAATGCCTTTGACTGCGAGTGGGGAATTGGATGTTTTTGTCGGCCGGATTCGTGAAGACCTCTCCCATCCTCGGGGGCTTCAACTCTTTATTAGCGGGGATCAACTCCTTAAGGGGGCGGCTTGGAATGCCGTTCAAATCGCCGAAGAGCTCATGCATATTGGAGTTTGATTTAATCATTAAAGCGGTTCAGTATTGACTCATTATGGCATGGGTCCCTGAATATTCCTCCTCGAAGCCCCTTTTTCATGTGGGGGATCGTCCGATTTCGGCGACCTTTTTTTTAATTGGGTTGCATGTCGTTGGATTGCTTTTTACCTCGTTGGCTTATTCCCTCGGGCATTCCCATTGGATGATCCCGTTTGTTTTTTCGAATCAGCAAGTTTTCGAACAGAAGTATATTTGGCAATGGGTGACTTATATTTTTTTAAACACCCCGACTTTTACCTTCTTGTTTGATATGTTTATTCTCTTCAGCTTTGGCAAGCCCCTGGAGGAGTCGTTGGGATTAAAGCGTTTTTTAGCTTTCTACTTTGCTCTCGTGGTTACCGGCCCGATTCTCTTCACCTTGATTGCCCCTTGGTATCCGATCCAATTAGAGGGGGCGTTAGCCGTTCATTTTGGATTGGTGGTGGCAGTCGCTTTTCTTTTCCCTGATTCACAGGTTTTCTTTTTTCAGATTTCGCTTCGCGTCATGATGTGTATTTTATTTGGACTTTATACATTACAATTTTTAGCAACGCAGAAGCATGCGCTCCTGTTTAATTTTTGGTTAACAACGACAGCGGCCTGGATTGCCGTTCGGCTTTTTCAGGGTGAAAGCTTTGAATGGTTTTCAGATTTAAGAACGAAGTTTTATGCGAAGAAGCACCAGATTCAGGTCGTGAAACAGATTGAGAAAGGCCAAGCGGAGGTAACTCATTTGGATGCTGTTTTAGAGAAGATTTCACGGAGTGGGATCAAGAGTCTTTCCGAGCAAGAGCGAAATTTTTTAGAGAAGGCTCGGCAGGAATTACTTAAAAAAGAGAACCGTTAGGCTGTCGCATGAGGCTAATAGCCTCAGACGGCTACAGATATTATTGAAAAAGAAATTGATTCCCTTGCTCCGCTCAATAAGCTTCCGGTAGGGGAACGGCTTGCTCGGCTTGCGAAAGGTATGGTTTACGGAGAAAAAATAATCAAATGAAGCGATTTTTATATTTAGCAAGGATGGGAGTGTTTGTCGCCGTTGGCCTATTTTTTCACGCAGTCCGGCTTGAGGCACAAGAGGCAATGCCAAAAAATAAGCCGAATGTATTATTTATTATCAGTGATGATCAAGGGTTTGGGGACTTTGGTTTCAATGGAAACAAAATGGTGCAGACTCCTGTTTTGGATCAATTGGCAACTGACTCTGCCCTCTTCAAGAACTTTGCGGTGACTCCCGCCTGTTCTCCCTCTCGGATCTCCTTTTATACAGGGAGAAATCATTTCGTGACCGGCGTTTGGGGGGTACCACCACGAGCGAATCCACTTCCAGATGAGATTCGGATGCCGGCTTTTTTTAAATCACAAGGGTATCGTACTTTGCATGTGGGGAAATTAGATTGCGTCATAGCGGGAAAGGAAAAGCCCACTGCCTTTGGATGGGAGGAATGGATGGGGGGCGGGGGTTACGAGCAAAAGGATCCGATGATCTACGGTTCTTCCGCAAATCGTAAGATGCAAGGCTGGACTTGCGATCTTTATACCGATGCGACGATCGACTACGTGACGCGTCATGCGAATGAGCCTTGGTTTGTCTCTCTTGCTTATATCATTCCGCATTTACCTTGGGAATGTGACGAAAAATATAAAGCCCCCTTTTTGGCGAAGGGTTGTTCTCCGAGTTTGGCCGATTGTTACGGAAGTATCGCTCAGATGGATGCAAATATTGGGAGGCTTTTAGAGGCACTTCGCAAGACAGGGCAGAGCGAGCGAACGATCGTTGTTTTTGTCAGTGATAATGGAGCCACCTCCAAGGAGGCGCACAAGCAAGCAGAGAGCAATGACGGTTATATTTCTGATAAGGATTGGGAGATTCGCAATGTCGCTAAACTTCGTGGATGCAAAGCGGGGGTATGGGAGAACGGAATCCGGGTGCCTTTAATCGTTTCATGGCCGGGCCGAATTATGAAAGGAGAAAGGGCACAGTTTGGAGGAGCGGAGGATATTCTTCCGACAATGTTAGATCTTGCAGGGATCGATACAAAATCGGTACCACATCTTCCTTGGGATGGGGTGAGTCTGGTGCCGGCACTTTTAGATTCGAAGAGCGTTTTTCAAAGACCAGAACTTTTTCGGATGGTGATCTGGGGTGAGGGAGGTCCTGTTTTTGTAAAGGGGTCGCCAGAGTTACCTGATGAGAAGAATAAGAATTATGAGGAGCATCATTTAACTTTAAGGGGCGCTGTTTATAAATTTCATACTCGTCCCGGAGGGGGAAAACTTCTTTTTAATATTCAAGAAGATCCAGGGGAGCGAAAAGATATTAGTGCAGAAAATCCAGAAATTGTTGCACAAATGGATCTTCGCTGTCGTCAGCAATGGAAAGAGATTATTTCTAGTGGGAGAGCGTTTCTGCCAGGAGAAAAAAGGAAATAAGGCAGTTGTTTTGGCTGTCAAATAAATAGTGAATTGAATTTTCCTTCGTTTTCCTCCGTCCTCCATAAATCTCTTTCTTTGGCTTGATCTTTCTTGGTGGTGAAAGAACTGTCTCTTGTTGTGTTAGCTTGACTTCAATGCGCCCATGCGGGATCGGCGCTCCGCCCTTCGGCATTATTTACGCAAGAATTTATTTAGTTGCAATTTGTTGTTTATCGATTAAATTTTAAAGAATTGAGACAATAAAGGGGATTTAGGAGTGGTATGAAAATGAATTCAGAGATAAAAAGAGTGGCGAAAAGAATCAAGAGCCGTGGGATGAATACCGAAAAAGTTTTAAGTCAAGGATGGACAGTCTGCGGAGTTGCTCCCAAGCGATATTATCCGATTGCGGCCAATGCCGTTTTTGGAATGAATCAACAGTTGGAGGTTAACGATCCGGGGTTCTCGCAGATTAAAATACCGGCCAAGGTTCCCGGGACAGTTCACCTTGCGCTTCAAGAAAATGGCTATCTCCCCGATTTATTCCATGGGGATCGAGTGGAGCAGGCACTTTGGGTGGAACAATGGGACTGGACCTATGAGACGGAGTTTGAGTGGGAGAAAGGAAATAAAGAGGAGTGGGTCGATTTAGTTTTCGAGGGCTTGGATACCGTCACGGAGATTGAACTCAATGGCAAGTGGGTCGCAAAAACGGAGAATATGTTTCATCCACATTCTTTCGAGGTCACCTCGCTGCTGAAAAAGGGGCAGAATCGATTGAAGCTCTTTTTCCCTGCACATCGTAAGACAATTGAGGGAAAGCCATTGGATCAGTTTGTTTCTGTTTTTGCAACAGATCGGGTTTTTACGCGAAAAATGCAATGTGCTTTTGGGTGGGATTGGGTTCCGCGTTTAGTGAGCGTAGGGCCTTGGAAGCCGATTCGTTTGGTTCGTAGAAATAAGGCTAGAATCGTTGATGTGCATTTGAGATCTTGGGATTTAACCGAGAAAAATGTGAAGGTTCAATGTGCGGTTCAAGTGGAGAATCGCACTTCAGAGACTCTTTTAGGCAAGCTGACCTTTCGTGATCCTGAGGGGAAAAAAGTAGTTGAGCTGAAGGCTACCGAGAGAGAGGGTCAGCTCGATTTTGAAGGGGGAGTGGAGAATCCTGAATGGTGGTGGCCGAATGGACATGGCAAGGCCTCGCTCTATTCTTGTGAGCTTATATTGCTTGATGCGAAGAAAGCGGTGATTGAGGAACGTGAGTGGAAGCATGGATTTAAAAGCGTTCGAATTGAAGAGATTCCCGATGCGAGAGGGGCGAGTTTTACCCTGGTGGTGAATGGGAGAAGGATTTTTGCTCAAGGAGCGAATTGGGTTCCAGCCGATCCCTTTCCCGCATCTGTGACGAAAGAAAGATACGATCATTTACTCGGGTTGGCACAGGAGGCGGGCTGTAATATGATTCGCGGATGGGGGGGGGGAATCTATGAGAAAGAGGCCTTTTGGGAGGCCTGTGATCGGCTCGGATTGATGGTGATGCAAGATTTTGCCTTTGGGTGTGCTCAATATCCTGAGAGGGATCTGGAATTTCGACGTGCCTTAGAGAGAGAGTTTTCTTGGGTGATCCGCTATCTTCGTCCTCATGCCTCATTGATTTTATGGTGTGGCGATAATGAAGGGGGAATGAATCAACCCGATGATGTGATGTATCCTGGGCGGATTATTTCCAAGGAGATTTCTGAGCCCTTATGTGCTTTACTCGATCCGGATCGCCCTTTTATTCCGACAAGTCCTTTTCGCGGAAAAACAACGAATAACTCGGAGGATATTGGGGATTGTCATCTTTCCTTTTGGTGGAATGAGGAGTTTCTTCTTTCCGACATGAAAAATTATCGGGAACGAGCGGAATCTCTTTCAGGGCGATTCTATAGTGAGGCGGCGACGATGGGATCGGTTTCTTATCGAACTTTATTGAAGTTTATGACCCAAGAGGAGGCGGAAGCCCCTGACAAGCGGGTCTTAGAGCTTCACACGCGAAACTGCGAATATGGTCCCTCACGGCTTGATCCGAAGTTGACCTTTTTTAGTTCGATGGAGAAGGGGGCGAATCTGATTTATGGGGAATCAAAATCCCGCCGTGAGCTTATCGGTAAGATGGCCTATTTGCATTATGAGGTGAATCGTTTGACAATCGAATCGTTACGCCGACGTCTGTGGGATTGCAGTGGGATTTTATTTTGGATGTATAACGATTGTTGGCCGGCATTGGGCTGGGCAAATGTCGATTACTATGGGGTTCCGAAAGCCGGATGGTATGCGATGAAGAATGCTTTTCGCCCTGTAACCCTTTCGACGAAGAGGGAGGGGGATCAACTTCAGGTGACGCTCTCCAATATTAGTTCTAAGACGGTTCAAGGAAAGGTGAGAGTGCGGTTTCAGCCTTGGGTGGGGAAAGCGAGGATCGATACGGTTACGGCTCTGGAGGTTTCAGGGCTGAATACTGTGATGATTGACCCCGTAAATTTGAGTCTTGTGAAAAGAGGGGAGGAGGGGATTTGGGTTTTTGACTGGAGCTCTCGCTCTGGAGAGGCACGTACTTTGTATTATGCCGCCGGAATGCCGGGAGAGATGAAACTTCCTCAGACGACGATTCAAGTGAAAAGAGTAGAGGCTGGGGATCGAGAGGGGATCGAGATCCGTGCGACCTCCTATGCCCGTGTGGTGACATTGGAAGGGGATGCCCTCTTTTCAGATAATTATTTTGATCTTATTCCTGGGGAGAAAAAACGAGTGGAATGGAAAAAGGTGCCTCAGGGAAAGGGAAAAATAGAGCTTTCCGCTTGGAACAGTCCATTACAGACGGTAAATTAAAAAGGAATCCCATATGCCCTATCTATTTTGTTTGATTTTTGCTTTTTCGATGACTGGCCTTTTTGGGCTTCAAGGGGCAGTTCCGTTGGGGCTTTCTTTGGAGAATGGGGTGATCATGCATGAGGGAAAACCGATTTATACCGCCGGTGTTAATTATATTGATGCCTTTACGCGAACCTTACAAAGCTCGGAAGATCGTTCGTATGAAGGGGGATTTGAGGATTTACGTTCGAATGAGATCCGTTTAGCTCGTGTTGCATTGATCCCTTGGTGGCCTTATGAATTTAAACTTTATTTCGAGGATAAAGCCGAGTTTTACCGTCGGCTCGATGCTTTTGTCCAAAGCGCCGAAAAAAACAAGATCGGTCTTATTTTTTCTTTCTATTTTAAATCCTCTGCGGTTCCCGATATGATGCAGGAGCCTCAAAATGCCTATGGAGATCCCAAAAGTCGTACCATTGATTTTGTTCGAACCTTTACGAAAGAGGTGGTGGAGCGTTATCGGAATTCACCTGCGATTTGGGGATGGGAATTTGGAAATGAAATGGATCTTTTTGTTGACCTTCCAGAGGGCAATCGAGGAGGGGATTCCGTAGGGCCAATATTTGACAAAAAAAATAAGAATTCGTGGTGGTGTCCTGCGGTGCGGACGGAAAAAGATTCGTTAAAAACAGCCGATATGCTTCATGCAATGAAGGTATTTGCGGAGTCGGTACGCGCCCTCGATTCGAGTCGAATCCTTTTGACGGGGAATGCCCGGCCGCGAGAAGGGGCGTGGCATATCAATCATCAAGGAAAATGGGGAAAAGATAGTCCGGAGCAATATTTAGAAATGTTAATGTTGTGGAATCCTGAGCCTTATTTGATCACTCAACATATCTATCGGCAAGATGAAGGGGTTACTTTTTTTGATCAAGTCCGTGCTGATTTTAGGTATGCACAAAAGAATAAGCGCGGTTATTATTTAGGGGAATGGGGTTGGGGCTTGCAGATCAAAGATAGACTTGATGAACCGGAAAATGCTGAGAAAACGGCCCGGATGAAGTTAGAGGTAGAAGAATTTTTAAGGGTGATTGAGGAGGAGAAAATGCAGATTGCGACGATGTGGGTTTACGATTTTAGTACGAAGTCCGTTGACTCTCAATGGTTTTCATTCACAGGCAAAAATAGACGATCTTGGGTTTTAGAAAGGCTTCGAGATTTTAATCGCAATCGAGAAAAGACAAAATGAACAATACTTCTCCAGTGACCCCTGAAACTAAGGAAGGGGCACTCCCTTTAGCTAAAAAAGCGTGGTGGGCTTCAGGGGCGATTACCGATGTGTTTATGTCGAATGCTTTTTCCTACCTCGCATTACCCATTTATAATGTGGGATTGAAGGTCGATCCTGTGTTTTTGGGTTGGGCGATGGGGGTTCCTCGGATTTGGGATGCAGTTGCGGATGTGTTTATTGGAGATCGCTCCGATCGTTTTCGCTCAAAATGGGGGAGACGTCGTCCTTTCATTTTTATCGGTGCCTTGTTGAGTGGACTTTTCTTTGCCTTGATGTGGATGCCTCCGACCTCTGCCTCGACGAAAATGATTGGGTGGTATTTCTTTGGGATGGCAATTCTTTATTATACTGCTTATGCCATTTTTACCGTTCCTTGGGGGGCGTTAGGTTTGGAGCTCAGTTCAGATACCAACGAGCGAACGAAGGTGCAGGCGATGAAAAATGTCTTTCAATCGCTAGGGGGAATTTTTCTGGGAGGGATTTGGTGGCTCACGCTCAATATTGGAGAGAATGAGATTGAAGGGGCTCGTTGGGCGGGAGTGATCTTTGGGCTTGTGATTGCAGCGGCAGGAATTTTACCAGCGATTTTTTCGAGAGAAAAGGTCGTGACGGGAAATAATTCTACCTTTTCTTTTTGGAAGTCGGTCAAAGCCACTTTTTCAAATTCGAAATTTCTCTGTTTAGTCGGTTTAACGATGAGTGTTATTTTTGGGGTTTTTGTCATTAATTCCTTCGCTCTTTATATTAATCTCCTTTATGTATTCGATGGAGACAAAAATGCGGTTGCTGGATTGAATTTGGTCGTGGGTGCCGCCTTTCAAGTTTTTGGACTTTTAATCTCCCCATGGATTGCTCAGCTCTCTCAGCGATTTGGGAAAAAGCGAACCTTGATAGGAGGGTTACTGATGGTCATGATTGGATTCGGGTCGAGTTGGTGGACTTATACCCCGTTGCATCCTTATCTTCAGTGTGTGACTTTGCTGTTAATGAGCCCTGGGCTCTCGACCTTATGGATTATCGCTCCCTCCATCCTTGCGGATATTTGCGATATTGATGAACAGAAGACGGGATTACGTCGTGAAGGAATGTATAGCGCGGCTTACGCATGGACGATTAAAGCGACGATCGCTTCAACGATGGTAGTAAGTGGGTACATGCTCAATTGGGCGGGCTATGATGCGGCGAAGGCGGTTCAGTCACCGGAGGTGATCACCGCCCTGCGGCATCTCTATTGGATTATTCCGGTCTCGATGACGTTGGTTGGAATTTATTGTGCGAGCTTATTACCCTCTTTGAAAAATGAAAAATAAACTCACTCCATTTTTAAATTCCTTTTGGATCTGGCCTCAAAATCTTCATTGAGATCTTTTGCATAGGCGTCAACTTAAGAAAAGAGAAATACAAATTTAACCGCCAAGAAAAAGCAAAAAACGCCAATAATGGACGGGAGGATAATCATGGGGATAGCTGTTTTAATGTGAGAAAAAGGCAACGGTCTTGTCTTTCAAATGAGTAATAAATTGTATTTTCTTTTTTTGTTTTTGGTAGGAGACCAGCTAACCGCATTTGCACCCTTCAGAGGTAGGCTCACTTAAATTCAGTACAAAGAAGTTGCATAAAATTGTATTGTAGGTAACTTTAATTAGATTGTTTTCATCGTTTTCAGAAAATGTAAGATAAAATATTGAAATAGGAATTAAGAGTTATGTATCGAATTATTCAATTATTACTTCTTTGTTGTGCACTTCTCAGACTTTCTGCAGAAGAGAATCGGCCCAATATTATATTTATCATCGCCGATGATTTAGGGATCGGAGATTTGGGTTCCTATGGGGCAACGAAGATCAAAACACCGAATCTCGATCGAATGGCCTCTGAGGGGTTACGGGCATTGGATGCCCACTCCTCCGCTTCTGTTTGTACCCCTTCCCGTTACGGGATTTTGACAGGTCGAAACTATTGGAGAATAAAAACAAATTGGATTGGAGAGATGCTTGTCGAGGAGGATCGTCCCACAGTCGCAAAAACACTTCTTGCTGTCGGTTATCAAACGGCATATTTCGGAAAATGGCATTTAGGCTGGGGAGAGAATGACCCCAAAACACCACGTGCACATCGATCCGATATTCAATGGAATACCGAAAAACTTCCAAGAGGGGTCATGGAGTGTGGCTATCAGTCTTACTTTGGGACTCCGTTTTCAGCCAATGAGCCCCCGCTTGTTTTTGTAGAGGATCGAAAGGTCGTTGGCTACGATCCCGCCGATCCGTTGATCCTGGTTGATCCGAAGGTTGAAAAATATTATGGCTACGGAACCAGTAAAGGAGCAAAAGCAGCTCATGAAGCGAGGCCTTTAGATCAAATCGATTCAATCGTTTGCACGAGAGCTGCTGATTATATTCAGAAAAACAAAGAAAAACCGTTTTATATGCATGTCTCCCTCGTTTCTCCGCACGTTCCGATTGCTCCGTCGAAAGAATTTATCAACACCTCTCAAGCAAGTCGGTATGGAGATTATGTCCAACAGATGGATGCTCAGGTTGGAAAGATTTTAGAGGCCGTTGAAAAAGCAGGGATTGCGGATAAGACGATCCTCTTTTTTACAAGCGATAATGGGGCAATTTTGCAAAAGGATGTTCGTGACAAGAACCATCTCTCGAATGGTGCTTTGCTCGGACAAAAGACTGATAATTGGGAAGGGGGGGTGAATATTCCTTTGATCGTGAGATGGCCAGGAAAGATCAAGCCCGGGACCTTGAGAAAGCAGTTAATCTCTTTAAATGACTTCTATGCAACAGCCTGTGCGATTGCTCAGGTTGATTTTCCTACGGATAAGGTGCCGGATAGTCTTAATCAACTCCCCGTTCTTTTGGAGGAAAAAAGTAATTCGATTCGCAATGAGATGACTACTCTGGCAATTGCAAAGCCTCAAATTGCGCTTCGTTCAGAAAGTTGGGTCTATATTCCGGGTCAAGGTTCTTCAGGGGTTAGCACCGATCCTAAATTGACTTGGGCGATGCAATTTGATGAGGCTGGATTTCAAAATAGTGATTATGATGAAAAAGGTCTTATCAAAGCAGGGGCTAATGCGGTTCAACTCTATAATCTTAAAGAGGATCCGAATCAACACACCAATCTAGCAGAAAAAAATCCAGAAAAAATAAAAGTATTAGATCAAAGACTTAAAGAAATCCTTAACGAAAAATAAGAACACTGATTCTGATCGGAATTTGCCCTGTACTCTTTATTGGGGTTGTATTTATGTTGCTCCCGTTCCACGCTCCGAGCTAAAATTACAAGCAGCTCCGCTGGAACTCTCGGCATGGCTTTTTTGTTAGAACATATCTTTTTTTGCCACAATATCTTTATCAATCACAAGGTTAACGGTCGTATCATCAAATTGTAAATGAAAAAAAGGCTCTTCCTCTTGAGTTACTCCAGATTGCATCTTAATAAAACGTAGAGAAAATTTATTTGGATCAATCTTACTTGCTTGAATCAGCGGATACTTGCCGGCAGCATAGGATATGTCAGGCTGAGCAACAAGATAGATGTTAATCGATGAGCTTGACTCAATTGTATCCTCTATCTCGATAAGTGGCTTTGGTTTTGCTAAATAGTTCTGCACGGCTTTCTGGCTATTAAATTGAAAAACGATTGGGAAATTATCTTTACCTGAAAATATCTGCAACGATTTAGCGCGCACCTGAGTGTCACCATTCACTAAAATTTCAAGAGGTCTCCTCTCCTTAATAAAGGGATTGGTAGAGGATTTGGATGCTGCTTTTATCTCCAGCTCACCAGCAAAACGAAGATTTCCTCTCTGAAGTTGGAGTCCTCCTTCTGATATTGCCCCTTTTTCATGAACAAAAACATCTTTGGAATATATATAAATATTGCTTCCCTCATCGATCGTTAGAGATTTAATTTCATATTCACTTCCATCGATTTTCATTCCCCCTTTTAGGACAAGGTCACTCTGCTCATTAACCAATTGTTTCGCTTGAACAATCAATGTGTCGATTGTTGGAATTTCACCAGAACCAAGAGTTTTATTCCCTTGTAAAGTAATTGGATCAGAGGCCTTTAAAAGAGTGCTGTTGAAGAGCGTTAACAGTAATAAAAAATAAACAGAAGTAGATTTCATCATATAAAATAATATATCTCAATTAACAATAAAAAACAACAAATTAAATCCTCAAAAATCTCTTTGATTCTATTACTCTGAAAAGTCTTTTCTTTGTTTAAGTAATTCTCCGTAATCTAGAATGCCATTTTTCTTTTGCCAAGACAGGCATTTCGCCGCCAACTTTTCTACCAGTTCAGGATTATCCAGATAAACATTTTTCACTTCGGCTGGGTCATTTTCTAAATGATAAAGCTCGTAATTCGTTTTAGACTGCTTACTCGTCGTCACATACCATCCAGGATTAATGAGTAACTTCCAATGTCCCTGATAAATCACTGCCTGCTGACCTTTATCATTGGTAAAAATATATTCTGGAGGCGATATGGAGGACCCCTGCAAAGCGGAAAGCAAGCTTCTTCCTTCTAGAGGGGAGGTGGCCTTGCCACGAAATTCCAGCGGATAACTTACATGTGCAACCTCAAGGCAGGTGGGTAAAAGATCGCCGACCCAACCCACGGTGTCACAGAGTGTTCCGTTCTTTATCTTTCCAGGCCATCGGGCAATAAAGGCGGTTTTTTGTCCCCCCTCCCAGAGTAGGGCTTTAGCTCCAAAATAGGGTTTATTCATTAACTCCCCAACCCCAGCCGAGGCTCCATTATCTGAAAGGTAAATGATCAATGTATTATCGAGTTGCCCCGATTTCCTTAAACAATCTACCATTCGCCCTATATTGCTATCCATATTCTCCATCATCGCTGAATGAAAAATAATTTTTTCGGTTATCTCTTTGGCCTTTATATTTTTAATTGAATTCTGATCTGAAAAAGTTTTACGGTAAGGTGTATCTTTGGGAAGAATTGATTGTTTGATTAAGCTCTCGACTCGTGCTTGCTCCACCTCTCCTAGAGAGTTATTCTCATATCGTGCCTTATACTTTTCGATCAGCTCTCCAGGTGCTTGCAAAGGAGCATGTGGGGATTGATATGCCAGATACAGAAAAAAAGGGGTACGATCTTTTTCAGCTCCTTGAATCATCTGAATTGCCTGATCTGTTATTCCGTCGGTTGCAAACCAGGCGGGGCCTTTTGTTTTATCTGCAGGATGAAAGGGATACCCTTTTTTCTTTTCCCCAAAATAACAGCGAATGTCATAATCTCGTGTCGTCTCAATTTTTGCGGGTTCATTATCAAGATAATAAGAATGATTACTTAAAGTTGTCCCGCGCTCATTCGATTCTCCTGCAACATGCGGAACCAAAAATTGATGATCTTCACCGCTAAATATTCCGAAGAATTGATCGAACCCCCTTTGCCGTGGAAGTGCATTGAAATCGGCCTCGATTTCCTCTTGAGTCAAATTCCATCCAGCATGTTGGTTCTCCCATGTTTTCGGATTATCATGGCCGGTTTTTAAAAGACTTCCTCCGAGATGCCATTTACCTGCCATCAAGGTTCGGTACCCAGCTGTTTTTAGTAATTCAGGTAGCGTTGGGATCTCGTAGGGGAGTCGGGCACGATAGGTTGGCTCCTTCATTTCACGATTCCATCCGGCAAGTGTTCCTGCTCCAAAGCCAACTAAGCCGCAATCCTTGCCGGTCATGAGAGAAGCTCTTGTGGGACTGCACCGGGCATTGTTATAAAAGTGGCGAAATCGCACTCCCTCTTTTGCGAGTTGATCAAGATGAGGGGTGTCAATCTCTCCTCCGTAGCAACCTAAATCAGAATATCCACTATCATCCGCAAGAATGATTATAATATTAGGCTTTGAAGGGGCTAGTGAGAGAGAAGGCTCATTGCCTGGAAGTTCTATTGCATTCATAATTGTGAAGGTCAGCAGCGTTGTAATTACAAATGTTAATTTTATCATGGCGATTCCTGTCTTAAAAGTAAGGGGGAATGAGTTCTTTTTCTCTAAAGAAATTATATTCATTGATATGATAAGATAGTCAAAATACAACAAATTGCAACCCATTAAATAATTGGGGGCTTGCTTTAACAATATTGACAAAATTAAGCTGAATTATAGACTATAAGTAGAACAAATCCTTATTATGCCTTTTTTTTCAACTTTAGCCTTGCGAGAGGGGAGGATTTTTTTTCTCGTCAGGGTTATCTTTTCGTTTTTTTCTGTTTTTTTAGGAGTTCAAGGGGCCACGATTTCAAAGGCCAATAACACGACGAATTTAGATACCGGCGCGAGCTGGACAGGAGCGGCAGTTCCTGGGGTGAATGATATCGCTTCCTGGACGGTAACGGTTGTTGGAGCAAATTCAACGGTTTTAGGATCAAATCTAAGTTGGCGGGGACTGAGTGTTGTCGGACCCGGGGGGCTTGTCACGATCGGAGCGGGGAATACCCTGACGTTAGGTTATTCCGGTATTACGATGAGTGCCGCAACGCAGAATTTGACAATCAGTTCTGGACTCACCCTTTTAACAAATAACTCGCAAACGTGGAACGTCGCAGTCGGGAGAACCTTGACGACGAATACCGGTGTTTTTACTCGGAGTTCAGGGGCTGCCTTAAATGTTCAGGGGGCGGGAACGGTGACGACCGGGAATATCACGAATACGAATGGAATCATTGGCCCTTGGGCCTCTTTTGGCACGGGGGCCTCGACGATGTATGCCACGGTCAGTGGGGGGAATATTGCGGGTTTGACCGGAACCGCCGCTGCGACCGCAGCGAACGTCACCGATGTCACGGGAGTCTTTAATTATGATCTCGCCGCTGCAGGCGCTTTAGGGGCGGGGGCCTCCGTGAATACAATTCGTTATACCGGGGCAGCGGGAACCCTCACCGGAAATCTTACCGCCAATGGATTGATGAATGCGGGGACAGGAGCTCTTTTGGTTAATTCGGACATTGCGATGGGGGGGACGAATGAATTTTTTTTTAATACTGCTAACGCAGCGATTGATACGACTGGAGTGATCAGTGGCACGGGGACGCTCACGCAAGTAGGATCAAATAATTTAACGCTTTACGGAGCAAATACTTATGACGGGGTAACAAATTTGAATGGAGCCTCTGTTTTTGTGAATTCGCTGGGAAATGTGAATGGGGGGGCGAGTTCATTGGGAAATGCGACCTCTGCGGCGAATGGAACGGTTAATCTGCGAGATGCGACCCTCGTTTACATTACCGGTGGGACGACTACAAGCGATCGTAATTTTAATTTAATGGGAACGACCTCAACGATCAATAATACTGGCGCAGGAACGTTAACTTTAACCGGAGCGATGACGATCAATACCAGCAGTACCTTTAGCTTAAGGGGGACGCAAGATATGACCGTTACCGGATTGATGAGTGGAAGTAATACGAACGGTGCTTTTTATAATTT
Source organism: Methylacidiphilum caldifontis (assembly GCA_945877805.1). Lineage (GTDB taxonomy): Bacteria > Verrucomicrobiota > Verrucomicrobiia > Methylacidiphilales > CAMAQI01 > CAMAQI01. Next base: position 25,326 of record CAMCSM010000032.1, read on the forward strand.
TACAACGGGAAAAACGCTCACCTTAACAAATGTTAATAACTCATTCTCAGGAAACGTTACGATTCAAAATGGAACTTTAAGTATTGCTTCGATCGCAAATAGCGGAAGCAATTCTGGATTAGGAGCTGGAAGTGTTATTGCCCTTGGCTCTAATGCGAATAATCTTACCGCTCGCCTTCAATTTACGGGAACGAGTGGGGGATCGAGTAATCGAGCGATTACGATTGCATCAGGGCCTGCGAGTGGAGGAAGTACCATTGAAAATACCGTTTCAGGACAGACCTTGACCCTGAGTGGCGCGGTGACGGCTGCGGGGAATGGAGCAAACAATGCGAATCTTACCTTGGATGGAGCAGGAAATATCACGATGAGTGGGAATATGAATTCGACAACGAATTTGTTGAATATCACCAAGACCGGTGCAGGGACCGGAATTCTTTCCGGAACGAACACGAATATCGGAACGACGACAGTGAGTGCGGGGATGTTGCAGTTTGCGAAGGCGGTTTCGCTTTATAATAACACCGGAGCAAGTTGGACGGCTGCGAATATCATTGTCAATAGTGGAGCGACCCTTGGATTGAATGTTGGAGGAGCGGGGGAATTTACCAGTGCTAATTTAGATACGATTCTCGCCATTGGAACAGCGGGGGGAGGATTAAAGAGCGGCTCGGCAGTGGCTTTGGATACGACGAATGCGGGAGGAAGTTTTACTTACAATACAGCGATCGCAAATACGAATGGAGGAGCGAATTCAGTGGGTCTCACAAAGATTGGAACAGGAACTTTGATTCTGGGTGGAGCGAATACCTATACCGGAGCAACGACGGTGAGTGTTGGAACCTTAAGAGCAGGAGTTGCAACCAATGCCTTTGGAAGTAACTCCGCAGTAAGCTTAGCGAATACGGCGGGAGTGACTTTAGATTTAAATAGTTTGAGTAATACGATTGGTTCGCTTGCAGGCGGAGGGACAACCGGAGGAGATCTCACCCTTGGGACCGCAACGCTCACCACGGGGGGGGACAACACAAGTACAAGCTTCGGCGGGGTGATCTCAGGGACAGGGGCGGTGATTAAAAACGGAACAGGAACGCAAACTTTTACGGGAACGAATACGACGACAGGAACTTTGACGATCAATGCCGGAACGGGATCGATCGGAACGGCTGCGGGGGGAAGCTGGGCGGGCTCTGTGATTGCGAATTCCGGAGGAACGTTGAAAGGTCGAGGAACGATCGGAGGGGATGTTACAATTAATTCTGGTGCGACCTATGCCCCGGGAAATTCTCCGGCGATTCAATCGATTTTAGGAAATCTCACCCTTGCCTCTGGTTCTCGTACGGAGATTGAAATTGACGGAGCAACCGCGGGAAATGGGGCCGGATTTCATGATCAAATCAATGTCACGGGAACGGTGACGATCCAAGGGGGGACGATCGCCCCGATGACGGTTTTTAGCGGATCGAGCGGCTATACCCCTTCGGCCGGTCAACGTTTTGCAGCGATCACCGGAAGTTCGGTGACGGGTCAATTTTCTACGATTGATAACTCCGGAAATGCCGCTGGACTCTCCTTTATTCCAGAGTACACCAGTAACACCGTTTTTCTACGAACAACCTTTTCAACCTTCGCCAATAACAGCGCCTTGGGATTGACGGGGAATCAGACCCAAGTGGCGAATCAGCTCGACAGTTTTCGACCGGCCACGATTGTGACGGGAGCCAATGCCACTGATGCCGATCGGATTTATGGAGCTTTGACGTTATTGAATAATGAAGGGGTGAAGAGTGCGATCACGCAGATGAGTCCTGAGAAATTAAGCGCAATGCC
>CAMCSM010000033.1 GCA_945877805.1 Methylacidiphilum caldifontis
ACTGGAAAGATATGGGTTCATCATTCCTTGGAGTACCGTCGGGATACAAACGTAAACCTGACTGGGTTCAACCGCCGGATGCGGAAGACCGCACGTCCGGTGGTGTGGAAGGGTCACGGGAAGTAAAAGCCCGTGACCCCATCCGATCATTTTTTATCACCATTTTGGTGATATCGTTTGCGAGGTATATCCATTCGCAATGCAAGAAATGGGATAAACCGGACGAGCCGGAAGCAAGGTTCATTTGTTGAACGAATTATTTTGGGTTATTGATTGGAAATCTGCTGAAGGAGTTGCTGCGCCAAGGAATGTTGGGGATATTCGAGAACGATTTTTTCCAAGAGCCGTTTGGCCTCTGGGATCTGTTTTTGTTGAATGAGAATTGTGGCAAGGGCGTAGCGGGCATCGGGAGAGGCGGGGTCGATTGCGATTGCGGTGAGAAGGGTTTGAATGGACTCTTTTGTTTTTCCAAGTTGATTCTGCAATAGCCCTAAATTATAGGCAGCACGAGGAAATGAACGGTTTCGTTTGATCACCTTGAGAAATGTTTTTTCGGCACCCTTGAAATTCCCTTGTTCTGCTTGGATCAGCGCAAGATCGTACTCGAGTTGAATCGGCTCCGTCACGAGAGGAATTCCTTTTTCTAAAAGGGAGAGCGATTCACCGGATTTTTGAATCGTGGAGAGAAAACGAGTCAGTTCATGATATCCAGTCCAAGAGCTTGGATCGATCTCAATGAGGCGACGATACTGTTTTTCGGCCTCTACTGACTCTCCTCGAGATTCATGATAGGAGGCTTTGCGGAGGGTTCCTGATGGTTGATCGGAAATATGATCCATCCATTCATGGAGCTCTTTGGCATTCGAGGATTGCGGATCGAGTTCTCGACGGAGAACCCAAGCGGCCTCGTTTCGAACGGTTCTTACAGTGTCCTTCAGAAGCGGGCGTACCGAGTTCCAGAGGTGCGGTTGGTTCTCTGCGGCACTAACGGCGACACGACGGACGATCGGATCGGGATCTTGAAGTCGTTCGAGGGACCAATTTTGCGTGGTGGTGTTTTGCGGGTCAAGATGTTGGGTGAGCTCAAGAATGGTCGCTCTCCAGAGAGCGTTTTTTTCCTTTTTTCCAATTCGGATTAAATCAGGAATAGCGCTCAAATCATTTTTGTAGGCGCGATCAACAAGACGAGTTCTCTCCCGTTCGGGACGATTCATCTTCTCCCCATACCATTGATCTGTTTTTTGAATTACCCAATCGACGCTTTTATCCTGATGGCAACCGTTACAGGCATTGGGAATTCCCAGTTCCTTGGTGAGGAGGGGATCTGGAGTCAGGAATCCGTGATCCCGTCTTGGATCCCGTTTCATGTAGGTCGTTTCCGGCATATGACAAGAGACACACCGATTTCCAAGCCCCCCCGAGGGGTGATGGGAATGAGCTTCGGGAACGATTTTAGGGGCTTTCCATTTGGTTTCCGCTCCGTGGCAGGAGAGACAGAGGGCATTGTTTTCGATGGGGAGTTTCAGCTTTCCGCTATGGGAATCGTGACAATCGCTACAGCTGACTCCGGCATGCCCCATTTTACTCATCTGAAAGGAGCCCCATTCAAATACCTCATCACGAATTTGACCGTCAGGATAATAAGTTCCTGGTCGAGTTGGAAGTTCCAACCGATATTGATCGTGATAAGGAAGGTCGATCTTGTCTTGAGTCGTTATCTCTTCACGTCGACTATGACAGGCGGCACAACGATCCATCTCACTCTGGGGTTTTAATTTTTCTGTTTGGGCGGTTGTCGAATGACAACTGACACAGGTGATCCCTTGTTCGACCCAAGTGGAATGATAGGAATCGGTATTCGCTTCGTATCCTTTATTAAAACCGGTCATATGACAGACCGCGCAATTAGAGTTCCAATTCAGACCTCGATTTGACCAATGGCCCCATTCGCTGGGCTGTCGCTTTTCTCCTTCGAAAAGAGCAAACCACTCTTTCTTTTTCGGATCATAAACATGATCGAGTGACTGCCAACGTCCTCCGGGAAATGGAAGTAGATACTGGTACATATTCTCATCACCAATCACCATTTCAGGGCTGTTTTGATGAGAAAACGCAGGAGGAGTTTTGAGGAGAAGAGAAGGGAGATTGGATTGATTCCACTCAAGCTTTAAATCGGACTCTTTGAGATGGGGATGGCGGTTAATTTCAAAGGCCGTTTTATCTAATTGAGGATCGATGGTTCTGTTCGCTTTGGCATGAAGGCTCTCAGCCCAATCGTGAGTCATTTCCGCGTGACAGCGCTGACAACTCAGAGAGGAGGCCCGATCCCCAGAGGGTTTTTCGAAAAAACGGGAACAGATCTGAGTTCGCTTCCATCCCATTCTCTCTGAAAGGGGCTTCCAAAAATAGGAGACCCCTGTCAATAAACAGAGGATCATGAGGATAATGAGCGGTTTTTTCAAAGGAGAGCCGTTTAGTGGGATAGATTGATAGGGAAATGTATAATATCAAGTTTGATTGTAATAACGGAGCAAATGGTTAATTGTAGGAGATGAATCGACTCTTATTCTTTAGTTTCTTTTTCTCGTCACTCTTCATCAGTTGCTCCTCTTCTTCGGATCGTACCGCATTATTAGGAAAATGGACTCGAAACGATGGAGGATATCAACTAGAGATTCTCTCCGCCGATGCCTCTGGAAAAGTGGAGGCCAAGTATTTCAATCCGAACCAAATTCACGTCTCTGAGGCGACCTCGAAGATCGAAAAGGGAATCTTGAAGCTTCATGTTACCCTCGATGATACCGGCTATCCCGGATGTACCTACGATTTAGAGTATTCCAAAGAGGAAAAATCGTTGAAGGGAACCTACTTTCAAGCAGCTCAGAATCAGAGTTACGAAATCTCTTTTGAAAAAGGGGAGCCGTAATAGCCTAATAGCCTGTTAGCTGAATAGCCTGTTAGCTTAAAACAAGGAGAAAAAATCTTTGCGTTCTCTGCGTTCTTTGTGGCTAATGCATTCCCATTCTCTAGGAAGAGGATGACTTACAAATTGATCCACGGTCTGCAGAGGGCGTAAAGCCATGATAAAAGCAGCGTGCCGAAGGTGATGATGAGCCAGAGTTTGAAGATCACGCGAGCTTTAAAGATCATCGAGTAGATCATCATCAGTTTGAAATCGAAAATCGGTCCTGCGACGAGGAAGGCTAACTTGGCATGAACGGGGATCTGTCCCATCGGGGCGATGACAAAGGCATCAACGGTACTGCAAAGGCTCATGCCTTGGGCAATGAATATGGTGATCAACGGGGAGAGCCATTGATTTTCCATATAAGGGGCAATTTTCCACCAGGAGACGAAGGTGTTTGCCCAAGCGGCGATTGAGGCTCCAATCAGATAATAGGAGAAGACGAGAAGAAAATCATGTTTAGTCAGGAGAATCGCATTTTTCCACCACGGACCTTGATGCTCACACTCTTGAGGGGTTGTTTCATTTTGCCCTTTAAAAAGGTCGCTCACCGGAAATCGACTGATCCAGATTCCGATCGCAATGACCATGATCACTCCTCCGACAAATCGAAAGAGCGTCATCTCAAGGGGATTGCGATTTTGAAATGCGATCCAGGTGGTGAAGAGGGTAATCGGATTGAGGATTGCCCCGGAAAGAAAATAGGTCATTCCAGCGTAAAGGGGGAGGCCTCTTTGGAGGAACCGTTTCACAATCATGATCGAGGCGCATTCACAAAGGGGGAGAATGATTCCAGCGAAAAGTCCTGATCCGATTCCGACGGCTTTATTTTTAAAAGAAAGAGATTGAAAGAATTGCGGCCGGGCAAGGCTATGGATCAGTCCTGAGACCAAGGCTCCAAAAAGCAGAAAGGGAACCCCTTCAAGGAGTAACGCCGCAAGGGAGATCCAGAAATCTTTCATTAAATTAATTCGATTGAGAGTTCATCGATTCGAATTAAAGCTTCCATGAATCGGTCGGAATCGATTCGCGGCGATGGGTCGCTGAGTTCGTAAAAAAGACTTTTCCCCATTGGGCTCCGTAGTCGTGAACTTTCCAAGTGGTTTTGACATCATAGCAGCAATATTCGGCGATCTCTTGGATTTTACCCTCTTTCCACCATTTCAAGGCCTCTAGTCCATCCGCTGTTTTTCCAACTCCTAAGGTTTCCGTTGCAACGGCATCAAGTTTGATCCGCTTCCCAATTTTCTTTTCGATATCGACCAAAAGATCAAGCGTCGGAACCTGACTAAAATCGAATATCGTGTAGGCAGAAAGCACTTTGTAATCAAAATCGATCACATTAAATCCAATCACGCAATCGGCGCGCTGAAGTTCGCGCACGAGCTCCTCCGCACGATTTTCGGGGTAAATCATATAAGTCCCTCGAGTGGTACTATAGGTCACACCGACCGACATCTTCATCAACGCCTTATTATGCCAGCCCCCCACCTCTTGAGCGCTCTTCTGGGTTTCCAAATCAAAATAGACAATATTTTTTGCAGCCATTATTCATCTCCCGATTTCTGGTTTTTAAAAATAATAACAAAGCGTTCTTGGATGCTGTGAGATCAAAAGATTCCTCAATCCTCTAACGATCTGTTCCACACCCGCTTTGTTATGCGGAATAGTCATCCATCCCGAGGCAGCTACAAACAAGGTTGCGATCGCCGTAGACATTATCGACCCGACTCACCGTCGGCCAATATTTATGTTCACGGGTCCAAGGGGCGGGATAGGCCGCTTGTTCACGTGGGTAAGGACGGTTCCATGAATCACTGATGATGACTTGAGCGGTGTGAGGAGCGTTTTTCAAAGGATTATTTTGACGATCTAATTTCCCCTCAGCGACTGCGGTCATTTCTGCATGAATCGAAATCATCGCTTCACAAAAACGATCGAGTTCCGCTTGTGATTCACTTTCTGTCGGCTCGATCATCAAAGTGCCAGGAACCGGCCAGGACATTGTCGGAGCATGAAAACCGTAGTCCATGAGTCGTTTCGCAACATCTTCAACTTCGATCCCCGCCTTCTCTTTCCAAGAGCGGAAATCGAGGATGCACTCATGAGCGACACGACCTTGAGTTCCTTTGTAAAGAACAGGGAAATAACGATCAAGGCGTTTCGCAATATAGTTTCCGTTGAGGATTGCCACTTCGGTTGCTTTCGTGAGTCCTTGAGCTCCGAGCATTCGGATATACATCCATGAAATGGGAAGAATGCTGGCGCTTCCCCAAGGAGCAGCGGAGACGGCTCCCCCTTGTTCTGATCCTCCCATTTGAATGAGGGGATGACTTGGAAGGAAAGGGGCAAGTGTTTTGACTACCCCGATCGGCCCCATGCCTGGGCCGCCGCCCCCGTGGGGGATACAAAATGTTTTATGAAGATTCAGGTGACAGACATCGGCTCCGATATCTCCAGGCCGACAGAGGCCGACCATCGCATTCATGTTCGCGCCATCCATGTAAACCATTCCGCCGTTTTCGTGAATGATCTTACAAATCTCTTGAATCGATTCCTCAAAGACTCCATGAGTCGAGGGATAAGTGATCATCGCGCAACCTAGAGATGCGGAGTTTTCCTTCGCCTTCGATTGAAGGTCAGCAACATCGATATTTCCGTTGGCATCACATTTAACGCCGATGACTTTAAATCCTGCCATGACGGCACTGGCCGGATTGGTTCCATGAGCAGAGGTCGGAATCAGACAGATATTGCGTCCATGATCCCCACGTTTTTTGTGGTAATCGTGAATACAGAGAAGGCCGGCATATTCCCCTTGAGAACCGGCATTCGGCTGTAAGGAGACCGCAGCAAAGCCAGTGACTTCGGCGAGCCATTGTTCCAGTTGATTAAAGAGAACTTGATAGCCAGCCGTTTGATTGATCGGCGCAAAGGGATGAATGTTATTAATCAAAGGCCAAGTAATCGGAATCATCTCCGAGGTCGCATTCAACTTCATCGTACAAGAGCCAAGGGGGATCATCGAAGTGGTGAGACTCAGATCTTTCGCCTCCAGTTTACGGATGTAACGGAGCATCTCCGTCTCCGAGTGATGTTGACTAAAAATCGGATGGGGAAGGGTCGGAGATTTTCGTTCAAAGGGGGTTCCTGCAATCAGACTCGGCTCGCAAAGGAGGGAGTCAAGGGCCTCGGCAGTGGTGGAACAGAAGCAGCCGACGATCTCTTTGATATCTTGGAGTGTGACTCGTTCATCGAGTTGGATTCCGAGATGTGCGGAGTCAATGATTCGAAAATTCATCTCCTGCTTTTTCGATTCCGAGAGGATTTTTGATTGTTTGCCTCCCACTTCGATATTGAGCGTATCAAAGAAGAGAGGATTCTTAATCGTAAATCCGGCCTGTTGAAGGGCTTTGGAGAGAAGAATCGTCATTGCGTGAACACGTGAAGCGATTCGCTTTAATCCTTCAGGACCGTGATAAACAGCATACATCGAGGCGATGACCGCAAGGAGCACTTGAGCGGTGCAGATGTTACTCGTCGCTTTTTCACGGCGAATATGTTGTTCACGGGTCTGGAGAGAGAGACGGAGTGCCGGCTTGCCTTGGGCATCCTTCGAGACACCAATCAGGCGTCCTGGCATGGAGCGCTTGAAGGTATCTTTAGTTGCAAAGAACGCGGCATGAGGTCCCCCATAACCAAAGGGAACTCCAAAGCGTTGGGAATTTCCGATAACGATATCAGCCCCGAATTCACCGGGGGGTTTGAGGAGAATTAAACTAAGAAGATCAGTAGCGACGATCGCTAGACCTCCCTTTTCGTGAACTTTGTCAATTAAAGGGGAAATCTCCTCAATCGTTCCATCAGTGGCAGGATATTGAAAAAGGGCTGCAAATAGAGAGGGATGTTGATCGAGTGTTGAATTGGATCCAACGACGACTTCGATCGAGAGCGGTTCGGCTCGGCGTTGCACAAGATCGATCGTTTGTGGATGACATTGATTGGAGACCCAGATGATCGGGGCTTGGGACTCTTTTTTCGCAGCGAAAGCCATGCTCATCGCCTCCGCCGCAGCGGTCGCTTCATCCAAGAGAGAGGCATTGGCGATCTCCATCTTGGTGAGGTCGCAGATCATCGTTTGAAAATTGAGAAGAGCCTCCATTCGACCTTGTGAGATCTCTGCTTGATAAGGGGTGTAGGCGGTATACCAACCGGGATTACAAAGGATATTACGATTAACGACCTCGACAGGGACAGAATTGGCATAGCCCATTCCAATGTAGGAACGAAACTCGCGATTGTTTCCGATGATATTTTTGAGTTCATTCAGGGCTTCAAACTCACTGGCGGCCTCGGGAATCTCAAGGGTTGCTTTGCAACGAATCGAATTCGGAATCGTTTGTTGAATCAGCTCCTCAAGCGTTGCACATCCGACTGTTTTGAGCATCGAGGCGATCTCTGAGGAGGAGGGTCCAAGATGACGATTTAAAAAGGAATCTTCAGCAGGAATCAGGTTTTTTATGGAGGGAGCAAGAGGGTTAGTCATGATTGATTAAGCAATTTGTGCAGCGTAGGCTTTGGCATCTTTAAGGGAGTCGACTTCAGAAGGATTGGATAGTTTGATTTTATAAATCCAGGCCTTTCCAAAAGGATCCGTGTTGATCAGCGCAGGATCTGATCCAAGAGAATCATTGACCTCCACGACCTCGCCAGAAACGGGGGAATAAATATCGGAAGCGGCTTTAACCGATTCGACAACCGCAATCGTTTCTTTTGCCGAAACCGATTTACCAATTTTAGGAACCTCGACATAAACGACATCCGAGAGCTCGTGCTGAGCATGGTCGGTAATTCCAACAGTACCGATTCCATTATTAACAAGGATCCATTCATGACTTTCAGCGTAGCGGAGGTTTTCGGGGATATTCATAAGCGGGAGAGTTTTTCGATAAATTTGAGGTTGTCAGTTCAATTCTTTTGTTTTCAGAATTTTTTTTAGGCATTTCACGCCTAGAGGTGTAATAAGTCGATCTCATGACCCCGAAGAGTGCTTTTACACTTTATTGGATACTTCTCGTTTGCAGGGGAATAGAATTTATTTGAGCCGCAAAAGAACGCAAAGAACACAAAAAAATACTGTGATCTCTCAAAGGAATGCAAGTATGCCTGAAAAATCATTTTTGCGCTCTTTGCGTTCTCTTGCGGCTAATTCTAATTTACTTTTTTTTGGCACAACTCATTTCATGTATTTAAAAAATATCAGATATGATCCCGCGAGATGTCGTGATCCTGATCTTTTTTCACCATTTTGGTGGTCTATTCCTCGATCAGAGGGGATTCGGGAAGTGAATAGGATTGATCGAGCGAAAGGAGATAGGCGACGAGCGCCTTCGCTTGCTCTGAAGGAATCACTTCGTAGCCCTCTTCGATGGGAACAGAAACGGGGAGTTTTAAAGCCTCGGCTGAGGGCTGACCCACGATTCTCTTTTTTTCATAAAGAAATCCATAAGCGGGCATGATCGATCCGGGAGAGACAGTTTGGGGAGAGAAGAGGTGTTGGTGATGCCACTCGGCTGATTTTTTACGTCCCCCTACATTCGTAAGATCCGGACCGAATCGATTCATTCCGGCAAAGGTTGCCGGTTGATAGAAATAGTCGCGAGCTACCGAGGCTCGTTTGCTGTATCCTTGAACTTTGTCCTCACGACTGTTTCTCGCCTGTTGGGTATGGCAGGTGGCACAGCCGTTTTGCTCATAAATCTTACTTCCTCGAACGGCGAGTCCCGAGAGGGGTCGGGGAACGAGATCTCCACTTTCTTGATCTTCGTGAAGCTTTTGGGTTCCAAATTGAAGATAGGGAATCCAAATCAGGAGTAACCACCCAAGGAAGAAGGTAAAGATTATTTTAACGAATGACGGAATGGAATTATTTTTCATATCGGGAAGTTAGCGAGGGTTGGAAAACATTGAGTTTTTCGGGTTTGGTTTCCAATTCAGGAGCAAGAGCAAAAAAAGCAGCGAGATCATCAGAATACCGGAAAATTGAAAGACCCGGGAAAGGCTTTGAATCCAAAGAAGGGGACGAATGATCATGACCGTACTGAGGAAGGGGATTTCAGAAATAGCGTTTCGGTAGGTTTGAAGGCCAGAGGCGATAAAAAGGGCGAGCGTAGTGATTCCTGTCGAGAGGGCGGATAGCCAAAAGTGGGTCTGAATTAAGGAAGAGGAGGCCCAAACTCGTTCAAGCAAGAGGGGGAGCTGATGGTAGATCCAGGCAAAAAAGATCATCGTGAAAAATCCGAAATAGAGGAGCGTTTGGAGCGCATTCGTCATTGTGGAGAACTGAACCCATTTGCCGATTTCTTGGAAAGCCAACAGTGCCTTAAGAACTCCCAAGAGTGCCAGAGAGGCGGTGGCGAAGGCAAAGAAAGGAAAGGAGAGCTCATTTTTCAAATCAGAGAGCAACGGTTTCAGATGACGAAAGAGGGTGAGAAGGATAATCAGTATTGAAAAAGAGAGGAACAGAGATCCAACCGTTTGCAGGGATCTGAGCCAAGCAGGGATGAACGGAAGTGGTGTTCCAATCAGGTCTCCTGAAGTCATCAGATTAGAGATTGCGTAAATCCAAAAGGCGAAACGAAGGGAAGCGGGATTTTGGATCGGCTTTGGAGAGTACTTTTGGGCGAGCTCAAGAACGGTGGCGATACCTAGAGGGAGAAGGAAAAGGGAGAGAAAGTGATGGGAGAACCAAGAGAGAGCCCAAGATCCGTAGGCTCCTTGGAGATATCCTCCCCAAGAAAGAAACAGAATGGTGACAAGCGAAAAGGGAACGGTCCAAAAAGAAAGGGCCACAAACATCAGCGAGGGAGAGAGTCGTTGGATTTTAAAAAGAGAGTCCCAAAGGAGGGGGAGTAGGAAAAAAAATCCTAAGGAAAAGAGAATCAGCGAATAAGGAGGAAAAATAAAGGTCCCGTGCCCACTGTTTCCTGAGAGTAATTCTATAATTCCTACTATAAATGAGATATTCAATAAAGATAAGGAGATAAAAAACAAAGAGTTTAATCTTTTAAAAAATTGTCGATTGGAGACAATAAAACTAAATCCCATCCATAATAACCCTTGAGTGAGGGCTCCTAATAATGTTAATTGGGCTGCCTGATGGATTTTTCCGTAACTTAGCCAAGAGAGTTGATTGAAGAGTTCAGGTGCATGAAGCTTGATCGATTCTACCAATAAAAACAGCCCTGAAAGAAGGAGCCAAAGCAAGCTCAGAGAGCCAAGGGAAATGGTTAAATATTCATTTTCTGTTTTAATATTGTCCTCTCTTGGCAAGAATTCGTAAGAGGGATCAGTATTGCTAAAAATCATGAGCGCATCTTAATCTTTTGAGTCGATCTCGTCAAAAGAATAGTCGTCGATTTAAATTATAGTCTATAAAGTAATAGGCGCATAAGAAATTATAAATTCGCAAGATTTTACGCATTTCATTTTGTTTGTTTTAAAATATCTGTTATCACTGTTTTATGAACGTTATATTACTCACGGTATTCATTGGACTTGTTCTGGTGTTTTTATTTGTGACCCTTTTTTTACAGCACTTTTCAAAGTCCGGTTCCTTTTCTCCGGATCGAGAGTCGCTTTTGCCATTGGATTCTGATGCCGGTTTTCAGGAGGTTCAAACCGGTTTAACGGCAAAGGGAGCGGTCGTAATGCCTCTGGCATCAACAGATTTATTAAAGGCTGAGATTTATTCAATACGGAAAACAGGGAGTTTAGAATGAAGAATGAGAAAACAACGGTCGTCTTTGATGACGATATCGTCAGAAAATTTTTGATCGTCACCATCCTCTGGGGAGTTGTCGGGATGTTGGCAGGGGTTTTGATTGCCTCCCAACTCGCTTTTTGGAAGATGAATTTTAATATTCCTTGGACCTCTTTTGGTCGACTTCGCCCTCTTCACACGAACGCGGCGATCTTTGCCTTTGTCGGAAATATGATGTTCGCGGGGATCTATTATTCGACTCAGCGTCTTTGTAAAACCCGTCTTGCCTCTGATTTTCTCTCTCGAGTTCATTTCTGGGGGTGGCAATTTATTATTGTCTGCGCCGCGATCTCTCTCCCCCTCGGACTGACTCGAGGAAAAGAATATGCGGAGCTCATCTGGCCAATCAATATTATGGTGGCGACGATATGGGTCGTATTTGGGGTCAACTTTTTTTGGACCTTAGCGATTCGACGCGAGAAAACGCTCTATGTTGCCCTTTGGTTTTATATCGCGACGATTCTTGTCATTGCGATGTTGTATATCGTTAATCATCTTCAGATTCCGACTAGTCTTCTTCATGGCTATCCGATCTTTGGGGGGGTTCAGGATGCTTTGGTTCAATGGTGGTATGGGCACAACGCCGTCGCTTTCTTTTTAACGACCCCGATTTTAGGGATCATGTACTATTTCATGCCTAAGGCAGCAGAACGTCCGGTCTATTCCTATCGGCTGTCGATTGTCCACTTTTGGTCTTTGGTCTTTATTTATATTTGGGCCGGTCCCCACCATTTATTAAACACCGCGCTTCCGCCCTGGCTTCAATCGTTGGGAATGATCTTTAGTTTAATGCTCTGGGCTCCTTCTTGGGGAGGGATGCTGAATGGACTTCTTACTCTCCGAGGGGCATGGGATAAATTAAGAACCGATCCTGTGATTAAATTCTTCGTTGCGGGAATTACCTTTTATGGAATGGCGACTTTTGAAGGGCCGCTATTGGCGATTAAATCGGTCAATGCCCTTTCCCACTACACCGATTGGACTATCGGCCATGTCCATAGCGGAACGCTAGGATGGAACGGATTCATGGCGGCGGGAATGATCTATTGGTTGGTTCCTCGCTTATGGAATACCAAACTTTACTCGATCAAATTGGCCGATTTCCACTTTTGGATCGGGATGATCGGAATTCTTTTTTATGTCGCCTCAATGTGGGTCTCTGGAATCACTCAAGGGCTGATGCTGAATGCCGTGAGCTCTGATGGCGTGCTGAAGAACCCGAATTTCTTAGATACCGTGAATTCGATTCTTCCGATGATGCATCTGCGTCTTCTCGGCGGCTTGCTTTATCTCGCTGGATTTATTTTATTGGCTTACAACATCTTGAGAACGATCCGAATGGGAAAGGCCGTGAACGGAACTATTGAAGTTCTCGAGGAGGAGGGGCATGGGGCGGAGGCTGGCTTTGGATTTTGGAAAATCTTTCTCAATCCTCCGGTGATGTACTCGTTGCTGATCATTATCTTTACGATGATGTTTGGGGTCGGTCCAGATACCTTGAAGTTCTTTGCTTTAGTGATGTTGATCTTTACGTTGATTGCCGGTTATCTGCATATGGAGCTCAGTGGGAGCAGCTGGGGAGAGTGGTATGATCGTTTGCTCAATCATGCGATGCCCTTTACCGTTCTGACCTTCCTTGCGGCAGCAATTGGGGGGTCTATTCAGATTATTCCGACCTTGATCATGCATAATAAAAGTCATATCGAAGGTTATCGACAGATTCCGTATACCCCCTTGGAATTGGCAGGTCGTGATATTTATATTCGTGAAGGCTGTTATAACTGTCACTCGCAGATGATCCGTCCTTTTGTCAGTGAACTGATGCGATATGGGGCTTATTCGAAGATTGGGGAATCGATCTACGATCATCCGTTTCAATGGGGATCGAAACGAACAGGCCCTGATCTGCATCGCGTCGGGAGTAAATATCCGAACTCATGGCATTTTAAGCATATGGAGAATCCAAGATCGGTCTCTGTCGGATCGAATATGCCTAATTACGGGTGGTTGATTGAAGATAAAACCGATCTTCGTGCCTTGGAGTCGAAGCTCAAGGTGATGATTCAATTGGGAGTCCCTTATCCTAAGCGAACGATGGAGGAGATCAATCAAGAGGCGATGGCTCAAGGGAAACTCATCAGTGATAATCTTCAAAAAGAGGGGATTATTGTCGAACCGGATCGAGAGATGGTAGCGATCATTGCCTATCTTCAACAGCTTGGAAAATCTGAAAAGGTCGATCAATCGGTGAAAGAGTAAAATCGGGAATTTACGGTTAATGAAAAGTTTATTTATTAATTTAAATTGCACTGGATTCCGATTGATAAATTTTAAATACAGGGAGATTTATGTTTAAAAGAGTTCATTGGGAGATGGGAATGGATTGGATACCGCAAGTGGCCTTTGTGGTCTTTTTTGTGATCTTTATCGCAATGACGATTTATGCCATTCGACTTTCGAAAAAAGAGGTCAAACGTCTTGGGGATTTACCTCTCGATGTGGAAGGGATTCAAGAAGGGGAAAAAATATGAGCGAACAACTTCCACAAAACTCACCGCAACAAAATGAAGATCCGTTGCGTCCGCATTCTTTTGATGGAATTCAGGAGTATGACAAGCGACTTCCGAATTGGTGGCTATGGACTTTATATCTCGCGGTTATTTATGCCTTTGCCTATTGGTTTTGGTTTCATTGGCCTTCGGTGGGGGGAATTGTCGATCAAGGGGTTGAGGCGGAGCAGGAGTTGAATCGAATTCAAATGGCCGCTCTTGCCAGTGGCGGGGCGGAGATGACGGATGATCAGCTTTGGAGCATGAGTCAAGAGGGAGCCTCGGTTGCCGCGGGTAAAGTCACCTTTATGGCAAACTGTGCCGCCTGTCACGGTCCAGAACTCAAAGGGGGAATTGGAGTAAATCTTGTTGATACGACTTGGATTCATGGAGGAAAGCCGACTCAGGTCGTTCAAACGATCAGCAATGGAGTTTTAGAGAAAGGGATGCCTCAATGGGGAAAGGTCTTGGGTAAAAAAAGAATCTTGGAGGTGGCGGCCTTTGTTTTGAGTCATCATACAAAGGATGAGATCAAGTAATCGATGAAATCATCCGAAATCAAGAGACCTTCTCGAGAGAGTGTCACCACGATCAATGAGGATGGCTCTCGAAGGGTGATTTATCCGGCCGATGTTTCGGGCCGCTTTACTTTTTGGAGGCGTGTTGTTGGGTACGGATTGATCTTTCTTTATTCGGCGCTTCCGTGGATTCAGATCAATGGCAATCCAGCTGTTTTCTTAGATATCGAGGAGAATCAATTTCATCTCTTTGGGCTCACTTTTGTCGGACAAGATATCTGGCTTGGTTTCTTTGTGGTCTCGGGGGTTGCCTTTTCCCTTTATTATGTGACGGCGTTGTTGGGGAGAGTTTGGTGTGGGTGGGGCTGTCCGCAAACGGTTTTTTTAGATCATGTGGTTCGGCGTATTGAACGGTTTGTGGAGGGAGGTGCGATTGAGCGCAAAGCACTCGCGAATCAATCATGGAATCCTCGTAAGATACGACTCATGGCGATCAAGCATTTTCTGTTTTTTGCCTTAGCCTTTCTCATTGCGCATGTATTTCTCTCTTATTTTATCTCTCTCCCGAAACTTTATCAGATGATTCAGTCGAAACCGTGGGATCAGTGGGGTTATTTTCTCAAAACAATGTTTGTGACCTTTGCTTTATATTTCAATTTCGCCTGGTTTCGCGAACAGTTCTGCATTGTGCTTTGTCCTTATGGTCGATTTCAATCTGCTTTAATCGATGATCATTCGGTCATTATTGGATATGATGAGAAACGAGGCGAGCCTCGGGGCAAGCTTGGATCAGAAGGGGCGGGGGATTGTGTCGATTGTCTTCGCTGCGTGCAGGTCTGCCCGACGGGGATCGATATTCGGCAAGGATTACAAATCGAGTGTATCGGTTGTTCCAACTGCATCGATGCCTGTAATGAGGTGATGACGAAGTTGGATCGTCTTACGGGGTTGATTCGCTACGACTCCCTGCAGGGGTTAAAGGGTCTAAAGACAAAATTCATTCGTCCACGGTTGATTTTTTACACATTCCTTTTGTTCCTTGGAATTGGGGTCATGAGTTGGGCGATCTCCGGAATTCGTCCCGTGACGATGAGTGCTTTAAGAATGGTCGGGGCTCCTTATTATTTAGATTCAGAGAAAGGAATGATTCGGAATCAATATCTAGTTCGTATTTTAAATAAGAAGAATCAGCCAGTAAAATGTCGACTTGAGATTGAAAGTCCTGATCATCCGATTATTGGCAACGGGGTTCATGAGGAGATCGAGATCCCTGCCCTAGGAGAGGTGATGAGACCAGTGGTCGTTACGCTGCCTCAGTCGGCTTATCAAGGGCAGTTTTCAGTGAAAATTGAGATCGAGTCAGAGGTAAATCGATTTTCAATCTCGAAAACGGTTCCTTTTTTGGGACCTGGTTCGAAAGAGGATGAATAAGTTTATGAAACAATGGCTTAAAACAAATCCTTGGATCTGGATCGTGATCTGGTTTGCGATGGTCTTTATTCTTTGGGGATGGTTTATCCCTTTCTCAAAAACAATCGGAATGACCCCTGTTCCGGTTGAATTGGAGAAATAAATGAATGAATGGGGACTATTTTTCGGCTCGGTTCTGGCTGGTATAATCACGAGCTTTCACTGTGTGGGGATGTGTGCCCCTTTAAGTTGTAGTATCGCGAGGGCCGATTCCCCTTCGAAAAATCGAATGATCTTTGCACAATATCATTTTGGACGAATGATTTCCTACGGAATTTTAGGATCGATCGCAGGAGGATTTGGAGCTGTTTTTTTTGAAGGAATTCCGCTCAAGCCATTGAAGATCGTTGGCTTTTTTTTTCTGGGAGTCTATTTCATTTTGGCGTGGGGATGGGAGTTCAAGACAACTCCGGGAAGCTGGGGGTTTCAGCTCTCTCGCTGGACCTATCCGTTGGTTTTACGGTTTAAAAAACAGTCCGGATTCAGTCTAGGATTGATTACCCCTTTGCTCCCTTGTACCCCCCTTTATTTATCGACTTCAGCCGCTTTTCTTTCGGGGAGTGCTTTCTGGGGGATGTGGATCATGATCGGCTTTGTTCTTGGAACTGTTCCGATTTATGGATTTTCTCAGCTTTTTTGGATTCGATGCCAGTCGCTCTTGAGTCCCGAACGGAGAACTCTGATTCGAAGGGTGATCGCGATCCTCGCGGTTTTGATCATGAGTGGGAGACTTTATTATGGTGAGTTTATGAATGTGGCGAAGCCCTGCCATGGAGCTTCCTTGCCCAGCTTTCCGACAACAACCAAATAAATGAGTGCCGTTTCCTCTTCTCTCGCTTGTCTGCATTGTGGAACTCCCGTTCGCAATCGCGAATCAGCCAGCCGTTTTTGTTGTGCCGGATGTGAATATGTCTACCAACTCATTCGTGAGAATGGATTCGATCAATTTTATGATTTTCAAGAGGGAAAGTCGCAGCCACCCCCTTCGACTATTTTTCAGAATCGTGACTATCTGTGGATCGCGGAGCGAGTCAGCGTTGAGGAGAAAAGCTCTCAAATCGATCTTGAAAGTAAATTTTCCGTTCAAGGAATCACCTGTGTCGGCTGTATTTGGCTTTTAGAGAAGCTCTATCTAAAACAGCCTGGGGCAATTTCCTGTGAGATTGATTCGAGTGCTGGATCGATGACATTGAAGTGGAAACGAGGAAAAATTGATTTGGTCGCTTTTGCAAAAAAAGTTCAACATTTTGGCTATTTATTAGGAAAATCTTCATTACAAGAGGAGTCGGAGAGTCGTCGACTCCTTTCACGAATCGGGCTTTGTGGAGCTTTTGCGATGAATTCGATGCTTTTTGCGATTCCGACTTATTTAGGAATGGAAAAAACATTTGAATACGCCCCTTTATTCGCACGGTTGTTGCTTTTCTTTTCGACCTTAAGCGTACTTGTGGGGGGGAGTTACTTTTTAAAACGTTGTTGGAACGGGCTAAGGCACGGAGTTTATCATGTTGATATTCCGATCGGGTTGGGGATCGGAATGGCTTATCTTTCTTCCATCATTGCTTGGAGTCAAAATCGAACCGATTTTTTGTATTTAGAATTTGTTTCGACCTTTACCTTCTTAATGCTTGTGGGGAGATGGGCACACTTAAAGAGTGTGGAACAGAATCGAGACCGATTACTCAAAGAGGAGGAGTCGTTGAGCGATGTTGTAGCGGAATCCTCCGATGAGAAAATCCCCCACTCTGCCATTCAGATCGGGACTCGCTTTCGCATCCTTTCAGGGGCGCCGGTTCCTGTTCAGTCGATCTTTCTTTCTAAAGAGGGGAGTTTTGGAATGGATTGGATCAACGGCGAAACAGAGCTTCGGCGCTATCAGCAGGGAGAGATCATTCCTGCGGGGGCATTGAGTCTTCAGTCTGAATCGATATTGCTTGAGGCTAAGGAGGGATGGAACGACTCACTGCTCTGCTCTTTATTGGCGGTTCAGGAGAGAAAGAGTCATCGCAATCTGACTCTCGAACGGTTCGTGAAATATTATTTATTATTGATTTTAGTCATTGCTGCCGTTGCCGGCTGCGGATGGTTTTGGAAAACCGGCAATTTATTTAAAGCATTGCAAATTGTGACTTCGATTCTCGTTGTTTCCTGTCCCTGTGCCTCAGGGGTGGCGATTCCGATGATTGATGATCGGGCCTCACTTTCATTGAGAAGGGTTGGGGTTTATTTGAGGGAGTCGACGCTTTGGTATCGTTTACTTCGGGTTAAAAAAATTATTTTTGATAAAACAGGGACCTTAACCGTTGAATCCCTTGAGTTGGAGGCACCGCAGCGATTGAGAGAGTTAGGTGTTGAGGAGCAAAAGAGATTATTTTCATTAGTGAGATCGAGCCTTCATCCCGTTTGCACCGCTCTTCGAAAAGAGCTTCTGGCAATTCAGCCTCATTTAGATTCAGTTCCGTTGATCGGAGCAGTTGAGGAGATCGTCGGCAAAGGGGTCGAAATGAGGCAAGGCAGTCAGATCGATCGACTGGGCCGTTCTTCTTGGGTAATGGGGGGGCAGGGGAGTGAAACACTCTGGGCCTCTGCCGGAAAGATCATGGGGCATTTTCAGTTTAAAGAACGGATTCGTGATGAGGCGCTGGAGACGATTCAAGGTTTTTTGAGAGAGGATTATCAGATCTATCTTTTGAGCGGAGATCGCTCTGAAAAGGTGAAGGAGATGGGAAGAGTTCTGGGGATTCCTAAAGAGAATCTCTTTTCTGGAATGACTCCTCAGGAGAAAGCTCAGTGGTTTGAGAAAAATAATGACTCCGACACCTTGATGTTGGGGGATGGAGCCAATGATAGTTTGGCCTTTAATCAAAGTTATTGCTCCGGAACACCGGCGATTGATCGAGGGTTTTTACAAAAGAAATCCGATTTTTACTGGTTAGGGGGGAGTTTAAATGGAATCCGATCCCTTTTCGAAGTCGCACGGTCTCGTCAGAGGACGATTCATGCCGTGATTGGATTTGCGCTCCTTTACAATCTCGTTGCGGTCGGGATCTCGATTTCAGGGGGAATGAGTCCGGTTCTTGCGGCGATCTTGATGCCCTCCAGTTCGATTGTCACCCTGTTGATCGCCGTCCGTGGGATCCCATTAAAAATCGGAGAAAAGTGAAACCCTCCTTCAACCCATGGTCCGCTGTGAAGCGGATCTCTCGATCCTCTCTCAAACAAACTCATCTCAATCCCTCTCCCGTAAAAATGAGGGAATCCCACCTTGAAAGAGAGGGGAATTCTTGCTCACCCTGTTAATTTATTTTATCATAATCCTATGATTTTGGAGTCGTTTTTTAAGACTCTTTAGTAAATCTCTGTTTAAGTTAAGATTTTTTGCAAACTGATCGATTGAGTCGAAGACACTTTGTGTCTTTTTAATCTGCTCCATGACTTTTAATCTTCCGATGGAGTGGTAGATCCCTAGATTTACCAAATTCTTAAGAGTTGGTTTTAAACTTTCCCCCCCATAACTCAGACTATGGGGGCCGTTCCACTTCGAAGGGATCAAATCAAACGCAGGCGATATCTCCCACTTCTGACCCTTAAGTAAAAACCCGTGATTCTTTACATGATCATCCCGCACGCACCCAATCAAATTAAAGACGGCTCGACTAAATGCTTGTTCAACTTCGCGTTGATCATGGGTGAGGGTTCGCGTCACTCCAAGGAGTGTATCATAGTCCGCCGACTCCAAGAAATTCGTATGGGTGATTCCTGAAAATGAATGGTAGTGAATGCGCTGGTTTTGGATCCGATCAAAACGCCTTAAAGCTAGAAGCATTTTATTTTTCCCGATTGGAATTAAAAAAAACTCTGGAACCCGAATTCCGCAAGCTCTTGCCATGGAAATGTAGAGCGCCTCCCAAAGTGCATGGGGTTCTTTTGAGCCATCGTCGAGCTTCACAAGCCAATGATCATACCCGTGCGGCAGGTCCCCGCTTCCGGAAATGAATTCTTTTCGCTCATTGTCAATTCCAAGGAGAATCTTCGGACGTGCCCCCCCAGGGGAGGCTCCTGCTTGAAGTAATTCAGAAGAAACATCTTTTAAGATCCCTTTTAGATAAATCGACCGCGCCTCGCGGCTTGTTTTTAGAAGTTGGATCTTCTGCACTTCCCTTGAATCGGCATCGAGGTCCGGTCGATACGATAATGCCCCCATGGAGCGATCGCCAAGGTAGGCCAAGTGCGTTAGGGAGGAAAGAGCTCGCGCCCCGCTGTTTTGAAGTTTTCGCTCCAAGAGCGTCATTCCCCATTGATCCGGTAGAGAGTCGTAGAATAAACCAAAAAGACCTCTAAAACTGAGTGTTTCACAAAACTGAGGGCGAGAGACTAAAGGAAGTTTTAGAGGGGAAAGATCGATTTTTGATGTAAGAAAAATTTCATCATATTGAAAATAGATCTTTCGACTTTTGGGATCATCCGCCAGCGTTCCGATAATTGAATCGTGATAGTAAACCTTCAGTCTCACTTGATCCCCCCGCGTTTGCCTCTCACTCTCTTTGGCTGATTTAATTGATCGAGGGATATAATTTCTGGGGGCTGGGCGAGTAAATCAATTTCATGATGGCGACCAAGTGCTGTGAGAATTAAATAAAATTTCTCCATGGAAATGAGGCCCGTTTTTTCAAATTTACGAAGCGAGGAAAATTTTACTCCGGAGAGCTCGCAAAGATCTTTAAGACGAAACCCCATTCGGACTCGCTCCTGTTTCACTCGACTTGCCAGCAACTCTAACGATCTCCGAGGATGTGTGCTAATTGTTTCCCCTGTGTTCATAATCTCGTTTTTTATTCTTATATGCTACAGGCGTAACACTTATTGTCAATAAAACGAAATTGGAAAGATTTTTGGCGAATCTCATCGTCATGCGTTTTCAATTCCATTGAAACGGTTTCCCGTGACTCTCGACTTAGAGGCGACAATGATCCATTCTCATGCTCTAAAATAACTCCCCTTGAACAGAGGGTTGATGAGATTTCCAGGCCGCTTGAGCCTCTTTGAGGAATGTTTTAAAATTGTGGGCTTGGAAGAGAGGGATCTGTTTGTCGTATCGCGGTTCAACGATTAATTTAGGAATTGGAATCGGGAGGGGGGCGAGGGTTCGAAGTCGAACCATGGTTCGATTTTTTTGGACTTGGACTCCATGTTCTTGAAAGGCCTTTTTAATTTTTTCATCCGGGTGGGTCGGGGCCTGCTCGAGCAGTTGAGTCAATGATCCATGGGCCTTAATCCATTTCGCAGCGGTTTTGGGGCCGACTCCCGGAATTCCGGGGATATTATCGGCACTGTCTCCGGTGAGTGCGAGGAGATCTCCAATCAGATGCGCGGGTACTCCCCACTTCGCTTCGACCTCCTGTTCGCCGAGCAGATCGAACCCCTCTTTTTGCGGTTGATAGATACGGACCTGGGGATTTACCAGCTGCATTAAATCTTTGTCATTACTGGCGATGATTGTCTCCCCTTGATGATGGGCTTTAGCATAACTGGCGATCACATCATCCGCCTCCTCACCGATCCATTGAGTCATCGGAATTCCGAGTGCCTCCATCAGTTCTGGAACTTGATCAACTTGACGTGCGAGATCATCAGGCATCGAAGGTCTTTGGGCTTTATACTCCGGAACCAGCTCCATCCGCTCTTGGGGAACTCCGCCGTCGAGGACGAGGAGCATTCGATCCGGCTGAAGATCTTGGATCATCCGTTTGACCGCCTTGGTCAAGCCGTATAAGGCATTGGTCGGCTGACCTTGAGCATTCGCAAGTCCTTGGATGGCGTGAAAAGAGCGATAGAGATAGTAATGCCCGTCAACGAGGAGAAGTTTCACTAAAATCCACCCAGTAGCGGTCGCTTTGTTTGTTTTGAAAGGGGAGCTCCAGCATTCTCGGTATAAACAGTTCGGTCCATTTTTTCTCCACTGATCTCAAGTTCCAACCGATGGACGGTCTCTTTAAGACGCTCGGCTTGAGCCTCGAGCTCAGTCGAGGCACTGGAGGTCTCTTCCGCACTCGCCGCATTTTTTTGAGTTAAGCTCGAGATCTGATGCATCGCATTCGTGACCTGTTCAATCCCTTCCGTTTCTTCAACCGACGATTGAGAGATCTCTTTCATGAGATCATTCATCGTATGAATGTTGGAGGTGATTTTACTGAGATTATCTTGAACTTGATTGGTGATCGCGATCCCGTTTTTACTTGAGGAGAGAGATTGAGCAATTTTAGATTCGGTTTCTTGGGAGGCAATCGCACTGCGTTGTGCGAGATTGCGGACTTCATCGGCAACCACTGCAAAACCAGCTCCGGCCTCACCTGCGCGAGCCGCCTCCACAGCGGCGTTCAAGGCGAGGATATTTGTTTGAAAGGCAATCTCATCGATCGTTTTGATGATTTTACTGATTTCATTACTTGAGGTTTGAATGAGAGTCATCGCAGCTGCCAGTTCCTGCATTTTTTTCTCCCCTTCATCGGTAAGTTCTTTTGAGAGAATTGCCAGTTTTTGTGCCTGCTGAGTATTTTCAGCGTTTTTACGCGTATGATTACTGATACTTTCGAGCGAGGCACTGGTCTCTTCTGTAGATGCCGCTTGGGTATTCGAAGAATTGGAGAGACTCACGCTCGAAGAGGAGACGAGGGCTGAAGAACGAACAGTTTCCTCCGCAATTTGATGGAGGTGATCGGTAATGACTTTGAACGGTTTCGGAATCCAGCGAGTCATGAAAGTAGAGACGCAGAAGTTAATCGCCACGCCAACGCCAATGGAAATTAAAATCTGCCAGCCTAAATCCTTCGTTTCATGACTTAAGGTCGTTGTACATGCTTTTGAAGATTCTTCGATTTTTTCAGCAACCTCTGCCATTGACTTTTCAAGGTCTTTAAATTTTTCAAGAAAAGGGGGATAGAGAGGATCGACGTTTACTGGTTCCCTCATGGCAGTGGTTACGATTTTTTCTGCCGTCTGAGTATAGTCTGTCACTTTAGGGATCACGCCTTCGAGAGTTTTTTTAATCCGTGGATCTAAATCTAATACTGCATTCTCTTGTAACGATTTCTCAAAAATTTCGATATGCTCTGTGAGTGTTAATTTGGTCTTTTTAATCTCCTCAAAATCTTTCGCAGAGAGGAGGTGAATCGTCTCAAGAATATCCCCACGGATGGCATCATGCATCATATCGGCAGTCATATGATTTTGGAGAGCCGAGATGAGGTTCTGTTTTTGAAGAATAATTTTATCGATTTGTTGAGCACTAAAATAGGCAGCAAGCCCTGTCCAAGTAACATTCAAAATGCCGACTAAAGTGACGAGATAGACTTTTTTCGATACCGACCATTTCATACTAACTCCATTGTGAAACTAGAAAGTTTCTTTAGTTATTCTGAACCCAATTAAATCATCGTAGAATTTAATTACAAGTAAAGAGGGAATAAGATTGGGTGCTTTTATCCGGATTCCTCATTAAAATAAGTACAAAATGAAGGAATCGGCTTAAATGTGAAAAATTATCTGGTTGGAAGTTCTTAATAATGAAACATTAAGAAATAATAAAGAGTTTAAAAAAGAGTAAATAACTAGTTGATTTTTTTAGATTCTCTGCCAATTTATGCCCTAGGAGATTATTTCATGAAAAATAAATTTTTATCAACATTCGCACTATTGCTCATTTCTGTCCTGTCCGCCCAGGCTATCGACTTCACTTTGAAAGTGAACCAAGAGGAGTTGGCCGTAGTTTCTGCCACTGGAGCGACCATTGTTCAGATTCCCCAAGGAACGGTTGGCAAGCAAGTCAAGGTCGGAGCTTCTGAGTTTTTATTGAGCTTTGGAAAAGATGTTCGAAACAATCTATCCGCAATCCTCTCCCCAGTTTTAGATAGGAATACCCCTTTGAGCTTCTCGACCTTGGACAAAGAGGTAAAGACCGACGGTAACGCGATTGTATCGGTTCGTTATTCCAACGCACTTTCTACTGCTGAGATCGATCCTGGCTTTCTTGGTCGGGTAACGGTTTCTGATCTTAAGGGCTATTCTCCTGCGACATTAACCCCCGCTTCACTCACGAGTGATGCGAAACCGATCTCAAAGACAAACAAGGAAACGGAAACTCCTAAAATTTCCACTTCACCATCTGTAACGTCAACTCCATCAACGGTTTCTAATAATATTTCAAGTGACCCGCTCCCTCAAAAAGATTCATTGAGAAGTCAAGAAGAGGGGAAGGGGATTTTCACTGTTTTGAAAGAGGAAGGAATCAAGGGTTTATTTGATTCGAAGAACATGGTCTCTGGATTAGAGCGTTCCAAGAAAAGTAAGCTTGTAAGCGTAAATCAACCTGATCTTAAAAAATCGATTCCAGTAGGTGTGATGAAAGTCATTCCTCCTGAACAATTTGCTAAGGCCGCAAATGATAAAACGGGTGAGATTCGTCTTTTGGGTCTCAAGGGCTCTGTCTTAGTCGATGGAAAGCCTGTCACCGATGGAGCGATGGTTTCTCAAAAATCAGTGATCAGTACCAATGGAAGTAGTTCTGTTGTTGCTGTGATTGGTGGTATTCATTTAGTGACGGTTCATGAGAAATCCTCTGTTGCAATCACCCAAGAGCTCAAAGAGAAACAGATGATGACTCTTGTTGAGTTGAAATCAGGAAATATCTTTGCCGATGTCAATCATCGAAAAGGGATGACACAAGACTTTAAGATTAAAACAGCGAAAGGGGCCGTTTCTGCTACCGGCTCTAAGGCATTGATCGCAACCATGCCCGATGGAACACTCGTAACAATTGTTTTTGAAAGTAAATGGAAAGGAACAGATGCGAACGGCAACCCTGTTTTAGATTCTTCACCCACGAATGCTCCTGCTGATATGGGAATCAAATTTGTTTCCTTTGGCTCCGTTCCAGCAATGGATGGAGCGAAACTTCAAGATATCGTGAATAAGATGGCTGACTTCATTAATAATAGCGTGGTTCAGAACTCTCCGGGAAATTTTTCTTTTGTTCAAGATCCTGTACTGTCTTATAGCTCTGGAAATGCATCAACCCTTCCTGATGGTTCGACCAATCCTGGCTCTACCGTTGAAGGAAAGATGCAGAAATTATTGCTTGCGATTACCGATGTGGTTGTTACGGATGAAAAAGATGGAGGTACTTCGTTCTCCGTCGGTGGATCCAACGATCCGACTCAATTCTCTGGAAGTAATAACTTAAATTCCAATGGAGGAGCGAATGTTTCTCTTATCAGATTACAGCCTTTTGAAACAACTCCTGGTGGTCTTTAATTTTCTGAGTTTATAAAAAAAGGCGAGCATTCTAAATGCTCGCCTTTTTTTTGTGCTTCGCTAGTTGCTTTGAATCGAAATAAAGGAAAAAGGATATGATTAAAAGTTTTTTTGATGAATTTAAAGCCTTTGCAATGCGCGGAAATGTGGTTGATCTCGCGGTCGGTGTTGTGATTGGGGCTGCTTTTGGAAAAATTGTCGGCTCTTTGGTCGAGAATGTAATTATGCCTCTCATTGGAGGGCTTAGTGGCGGGATTGATCTTAAGGGGCTCAAGTATTCCTTTATGAGTCAGATTGCGGATAAAAAAGTCGATTTAACTTATGGGGTATTTCTTCAATCAATTCTTGATTTTGTCATCATTGCCTTTGCTATCTTTGTTGCCGTCAAAGCGATGAATTCACTTCAGAAAAAAGAGGCTCCGGCTCCGACGCCAACCGCCCCTCCTGAGACTTCGGAAGAGATTAAGCTATTAACTCAGATCCGTGACTCGTTGAAAAAATAACGAGGGGCATTGAATACCCCTGTGGTTGAGCATCTCTATCTTCATATCCCCTTTTGTGCCAAGGTCTGTCCCTACTGCTCCTTTTATGTTCATGGCGGGGGGGTTGGGAAACAGGAACGATTTGTTGAGGCCTTAGTCCGAGAAATTCAAGCGGCAAAAGTCACTTGGAATTTAAAAACGATTTTTATCGGGGGAGGGACTCCTTCGATGCTTTCTGCCCCCCTTTTCTCAAGAATTGCAGAGGCACTCCCTGCTTTGGGGGGGGTGGGGGAGTTTACTCTTGAGGTGAATCCGGCAACGGTTACCGATAAAAAGGTGGAGGCTTGGAAAAAAGGGGGGGTGACGCGAATCAGCTTAGGGGTTCAATCCTTTCGCGATCCTGAATTGAAATTATTAGGACGACAGCATTCCTCAAATCAGGCATGTCAAACCTATCATGAGCTTCGTGATTATGGATTTAAGAATCTTAATATCGATCTTATCTTTGGATTGCCGGATCAAAATGCCGATCATTGGCGTGAGACCTTAGAGATTGCGACCTCTCTATTGCCGAATCATCTCTCTGCTTATCAACTCACTTATGAAGAGGATACTCCGTTCTTCGAAAAAGTGAGTACCGGTGCGATTGTTCCTAATGAATTTCAGCGGCAAGAGATGTTTGAAATTACCGAGGAGATTTTAAATCGAGTCGATCTCCAACGCTATGAAATCTCAAACTTCGCTTTGTTAGGGAATGAATCAAAACATAATCAGGCTTATTGGAGTGGCAAAAATTATTTAGGGTTTGGTCCAAGTGCCGTTTCGACGATCGACTCATCGCGTTGGACTAATTTCCCTGATACCGAGGCTTATATTCAATCGATGATGAGTCTTGGAGTTCCCCAGCGAGAGCGGGAGGAGATCACAGCTGAAATTTTCTGGAAAGAGCGCGTCATGCTCGGATTGCGGACGCGGGAGGGTGTTGCTAAAACTCTTTTTAATTCATTGCCCGAGCATTTAATCACTCTCGAGAAACTTGTCGAGGAGGGTCATCTCCAGGAGAGGGGAGATTCTTGGGTTTTAACGGCTCAAGGACAACTCGTTGCGGATTCGATTGCGCAGAGTTTTTTTTAATCCCCCTTGTTGAATTTTAAGGAAAGGCGGTTAGAATACCGAAATGAAAAATCTTAGTGGTGTGATCGTCGGAGTTTTTGTGGGGCTGTCGGGCTTGCTTTTGGCTCAAGTTCCAGCAGTTCCTTCAGCACCTTCCGCTCCTTTGGTTTATGTGATTCCGATTCGGGATGAGATCGAGCCGACGATGGAATATTTGGTTCGTCGTGG
>CAMCSM010000034.1 GCA_945877805.1 Methylacidiphilum caldifontis
TGGGGTGTGCCGTCTCTCCCACAGGCTCGGATCAAGCCACTGGAGCTCGAGACCAAGACTGGTTAGTCAAGCTCGCCACCTATCGTGTTCGAGATGAAACAATTCTTAAGTCTCAAGATAAGGTTCCCCTTAATATGGAGGATCTTCGAGATCTCCTCGCCAAAGAACTCAATGAAAAAGATCTCCTCGATCTCGTTAACGAACTCGGGGTCTCGCCAAAACTTCTCAACGCTGAACTCTCCGAGCTCACTTCACTCGGAGCCTCTCCTCGTCTCCTCCATAAACTGGGGCAAACGAAAGTGAAAATGGACGGAGTCGTATCCAAACCGTTGCCGCCCCCGACAGAACCGTTGATCACCAAGTCGATCCAAAAACAGAGGGTAAAAGAAACCGAAGAAGCGATCAAAATCACGATTCCAGAAAAAAAAGTGGTTAAACCGGTTTACGAAGAGAATAAGACAGACTCACTTTCTTCCCCTTTGAAATTAAAAAAAAGAGCCCCCTCTTCGCTGAGTTCAGACCCTAAATACCTCGTTCCGAACTTGAACGATCCCCAGAGTAGAAGACAATAAAATTGATTTTTACAGATTCTATGAAATTTGAATTCCTCATCATCTCCCCTCATAAAAAGAAAATTCTCGACCCCACCTATCCCGATACCCACCCCCTTGGAGGGAGCGAAACTTCAGCCCTGAAAATGATCGATTTCTTTCGCGGCCTCGGTCACGAAGTTAAAATAATCACGGAGGGAACGGAAGTGATGAACGATACCTGCGATATTTTTATCGCCCTTCGCGCCTGGGGCTCTTTAGTTCGTGGCATTCGCCCGGGAAAGCTCAACTATCTCTGGTGCCAGGATGATGCCAATCAGCCTTTTTTTAAAAATCTCGTCGATGAACCGCAACTGGCCGCACAGCTTTGGAGTCATTGTGATGCGGTTTTCATGCTTTCCCAATATCAATTTCAAGAATGGAATCGAACCCTTGGCCTGCCTCAAGAAAAAGTTTTCTTCACTCAAAATGGAATTAATCTCAAAAATTTCTCGATCGACCCTAAAACTCTTTCTCAGCGCCCCCCTCGGGCCTACTACGCCTCCACCCCTTTTCGCGGCCTGAACATTTTAGTGGAACTCTGGCCCCTCATTCAATCCCTTGTTCCAAATGCAGAGCTCGATATTCTCAGCTCCATGTCGACCTATCATCAGCCAGAAAAAGATGCTCCCTATCAAGCCCTTTATGACCGAGCTCGAGCGATGAAAGGGGTTCGCTACAAGGCAGGGGTAGGACAGGCGGAACTTCGAGCGATTGCCCGAGAATGTCGCGTCCTTGCTTATCCCTCGACCTTCCCGGAAACGAGTTGCATCGCCGCGATGGAGGCCATGGCCTCAGGATGTGTCGTTGCAAGTACTGCTTTAGGAGCATTGCCAGAAACCGCCTGGCGCAATCCGTTGATTCCGATGACTGGAGATTGGATGACCGCTTGGGCATGGGAGGTCGCACGACTCCTCGTCGACAACGATTATTACGAAGAGATTGCAAAACAAAACCTCGCTCTTGCCCAGTGGATGGATTGGGATCTCATTGGAAATCGTTGGATCCAACGATTCATTTTTGATTTCTCCCATAAATCAATTCGAGTCAGCCCCGATCTTTGCTACGTCTAAAAAATACAGTGATCCTAGTGAAGTAAACTTCCTAAAATAGATAAACAACTTGCAATCAGATAGTTATGAAAAATACAATTTAAAACATTTTTCACACGAAGCCGCGAAGTTGCCCAAGGCTCCTCCCAAAAAGGCAAATGATTTTTTTCTTTTCGAAATTCCTACGGGGAGAACCTTGGGAAGCTTTGCGCCTTTGCGTGAAAATTGTCTTTATCCGTGTTTGAATGTTTTAATATCCGCTTCACATCTGTGCCATTCCCCATTCCATGGGGACAGTTGCTCTTAGAGAGATCTATTTACCTTTTCCCGAGGATTTTGTAGACTCTTTATCCTTAGGTTGAGGCCCATGCGACATCTGTGCGGGGTAGGACGGAGGACAACGGAGGGAAATGCAGTTTTCAATAAGTGACAAAATTCGTTTTTCTGTTACGCTCTTCCCATGGCTCGTCCCACCAACCTCACGATGTGCTCCTTTTGTGGCAAGAGCCATTCAGAAGTTCGTAAACTCATCTCCGGCCCCGGTGTTTATATCTGCGATAAATGCGTCGATGTTTGTAAAAATGTCATCGATAAAGAGTTTAAAGAGGAATCGAAAAAAACCACTTTCCCTATTCGCACTCTGAAACCGATCGAAATCCACGAGGAACTCAATCGACACGTCATCGGTCAAACCCACGCCAAACGAGTTCTCTCGGTTGCGGTTCATAATCACTACAAACGAATTCTCCACCAAAAATCACGTGCCGAACAAATTGCCCTTGGCAATCTTTCTGTCGATGAGGTCGAACTCGAAAAAAGCAATATCCTCTTAATTGGCCCTACCGGCTCAGGAAAAACATTACTCGCGAAATCGCTTGCCCGACTTCTTGATGTCCCTTTTTGTATCGCCGATGCGACTACTCTGACCGAAGCCGGATATGTCGGCGAAGATGTTGAAAACATCGTTCTCCGCCTACTCCAAGCCTCTGACTACGATGTGAAAAAAGCAGAAATCGGAATCGTCTACTTAGATGAAATCGATAAAATCGCTCGGAAAAGTGATAATCCCTCCCTCACCCGCGATGTCTCGGGAGAAGGAGTTCAACAGGCCCTCTTAAAACTCCTCGAAGGGACGGTTTGCAATGTCCCTCCTCAAGGGGGACGTAAACATCCGCATCAGGAATATATTCGAGTCAACACCGAGAATATACTCTTTATTTGTGGGGGGGCCTTTATGGGCCTCGACAAGATTATCGAACGTCGCATCGGCCGCAAAAGCCTCGGATTTGGTGCCGAAAAAAATCAACTTCGCGATCCTCAAGAAAAAATTCTCGAATCGGTAGAGCCAGAAGATCTCCTTCAATTTGGATTGATTCCGGAGTTCATCGGACGTCTCCCCGTTCACTCGACACTTAGCGAGCTCTCGGAAGAGGAGCTGATCCAAGTCCTTTCCGAACCGAAAAATGCGATCGTCAAACAATTTGCAAAACTCCTCGAGATCGATGGCGTTCGCCTTGAAATCACCCCCGATGCCCTCGCGGCTCTTGCCCAAGAAGCGATCCGCAAAAAAACAGGGGCTCGAGCGCTTCGCACCATGATGGAAAAAATCATGAATGATGTGATGTATGAACTCCCTTCACGAACCGATGTCGATCAAGTCATTTTGAACCGCTCCGTCGTCGAAGGAAAAGAGAAGCCCAAGCTCCTCTCCCTCCCCGATAAACGCGCCGCCGCCTAAAACCAGTTTTTAATTGCCTCCCCTAATCTCCTAGTGAAGTAAACTTCCTAAGGGGAGAACCTTGGGAAGCTTTGCGCCTTTGCGTGAGGCAATGTTTTTATCCCTGTTTGAATGTTTTTTAAGTTCGCTTCACAACTGTGCCCCGACCTGTCGGGGCTGTGTCATTCCCCATTTCATGGGGACAGTTGCTCTTAGTGAAGTAAAACTTCCAATAATATATAAACAGCTTGCAATCAATTAGTTATGAAAAAATTTAATTTAATAAGGAAAGCAGGAAAATTATCCTAAATTGAAAACCTTTTCATTTTTGAGTTCTTTGCGTTCTCTGTGGCTAAATTCACTGTTTTTTTTATCATTTCCTTAAGTTGACGTCCATGCGCGTGCGTGGGATTGCCCGTTTTGAATTTGTGCAATTGTGCAGGATGTGTCGTAAAAATGGTTTTTGCTTTTCTCCAGCTTTGCGGTATCCAGTTCCCTTGTGAACGCTGAGACCACTCTTTCCCAACCTCTTTCAGAATCCAGAAGCCTCTGGAGCGATCTCATGCTTTTGACTAAATCACGTCTCACTTTCTTAGTTCTACTCACGACTTGGGCCGGATTTTACCTCGGAATGCCCTCAGTTCAACTGATCGGACCGAACGGAATCCTTCTCCTTCATACCCTCTTCGGCACCGCTCTTGTGGCCGCCTCCGCCTCGGCGTTAAATCAGCTCCTTGAAATCGATATCGACCGACGAATGAACCGAACCCAAGATCGCCCGCTTCCCGCAGGGCGTATGCACCCCGATCATGTGATGATTTTTGCCTTCCTCACTGGATCCATCGGACTGCTCTATCTCTTCTTTGTGGTCAATCCTCTGGCAAGCCTTCTCTCGGCAGCCACGCTTGGAAGTTACGTCTGGATCTACACTCCGATGAAACAGACCTCCACGCTCAACACGCTCGTCGGAGCGATCCCAGGAGCCCTCCCTCCCGTCATTGGATGGGCGGCGGCAACTGAATCGACCTCTTTCAATGCTTGGATCCTTTTTTTAATCATGTTCTTTTGGCAAATGCCCCACTTTCTTGCGATCTCTTGGTTTTGTCGCGAGGACTATGAAAAAGCCGGACTTAAAATGCTTCCGGTCGTCGATCCCTCAGGGCAAAGCACGGGACGGCAAGCCGTTGTTTATGCGGCGACCCTCCTTCCGATTAGCCTGATGCCCTCTCTAAACGGAATGGCGGGAGGAACTTATTTTGCGATTGCGACAGTTTCAGGCCTCGCCTTCCTCCTTCTTGCGATTCGTTTCTGCTCTCGGTGCGATACCCCAAGCGCCAAACAGCTCTTTTTCGCCTCGATCTTTTATCTTCCAATCGTTCTCATTTCCCTTTGCTGGACTAAAAACGTGATCCTCCATTAATCCGATGAACGAATCAAAAGGCATTTTGAGAGTGAGCTTCGAATGGCTTCGAGATAAATTGATTGTCGGACTTTTTGTCATTCTCCCGATTGCGATCACTTTCTGGATTCTTCACCTGCTTTACACCTGGATCAATGGCCCACTTGATCGAGTTATTCAGGTCCTCATCGAACATCAGGTCATTCCCGGATCGACTTACTTTATTGAAAACCACGGAGGCACTATTCCCGGTGCCGGATTCTTGATCACGCTCACTCTTTTGATTCTCATCGGAGTCCTTGTCGAAAATTGGCTCGGCAAAAAACTCCTCTCCTTTATTGATTCCTTCTTCCAGCGGCTCCCGGTCGTTCGTCCGATCTATGGATCCATTAAACAGGCTTTTGAGGCCTTTCAAAGTATCGGCGGCGCCTCCGCCTCCTCCTCCTTCCGACAGGTCGTCTATGTTCCCTATCCTTTTGGCAGCGCCAAGCTGATCGCCTTTGTGACGAACCGAATCGTTCGCTCCGATGGAACCGTCGATTGCTATCTCTTTCTTCCCACCGCCCCCAGTCCCTTAACGGGATTCGTTCTCATTATCCCAGAAAAAGAGTTAATTCCTTGTGAGCTCACCGTTGAACAAGCGACCAAATTAATCCTCTCCTTCGGCCTCGTCTCCGCAAAATTGTGATCTTCGCGGCGAAAAACTCTCGTTCGACTCAAAACTTGCCTCACCCCATCAAATCGCTAAAAATAAGAGGACATGGAATCGACTTCTGAAAGCTCTCCCCAATATCGCATCCTGCATACCGAAACTTCCGAGGGATGGGGGGGACAGGAAATTCGCGTTTTCCGTGAGATGGAGGCGATGCGGGAACGAGGCCACACCCTTTTCCTTGCCGCTCCGACTCAATCCAAAATCTATCAAGAGGCAGCCAAGGCAGGCTTCGAGGTCTATCCCCTCAATCAATCTAAGACAAAATATCCCTCAACGATCCTCCGCTTCGCTCAATATCTTCGTCAAAATAAAATTCAGGTTCTCAATACCCATAGCTCCCGCGATGGATGGATTGGAGGAATCGCTGCTCGGATTGCACGCACCCCGCTGATTATTCGCTCGCGACATATCGAGGTCGATTACCCAAATCGCTTCACCAGCTGGATCGGCTTCGGAATTCTTCCTCATCTCGTTTTTACCACCAGTCAACGAATCACCGATCGTCTCATCCAAGAGCTCTCCCTCCAATGGGATCGAGTCTCCACTCTTCCGACAGGGATTGATCCGAAAAAATTTCATCCGCAAATTGCAAATCATCTGAGAAAGATTGAATCGGTTCCCGACGATCTCCCTTTAGTTGCCATGATCTCCGTTCTTCGAAGTTGGAAAGGGCACGATGTTTATCTCAACGCCATCGAAATCCTCCAGAAGCAAGGAGTTCAAGCCACCTATTGGATCGTCGGAGGAGGACCAGGCGAGAAAACACTGCAACAACAAATCACCTCACGATCTCTCCCCGTTCGCATGTTAGGACATCGAGAGGATATCCCTGAAATTCTTGCCGCCATCGATATTCTCGTTCTTCCCTCAACGGGTCACGAAGGGGTTCCGCAAATTATTCTTCAAGCACAGGCTTGCGAAAAAGTAGTCATTGGCACACAAGTCGGCGGAATCCCCGAAGTCGTCGAGCACGAAGTCTCAGGACTTCTCGTCGAAAAATCGGACCCCTCGGCACTTGCCCGAGCGATGAAGAAATTAATTGAATCTCCAGAGCTTCGAAAAACCCTCGCCCATCAGGGACATCTGACTTTTCAAAAGAATCACACTCTCAAAACGATGTGCGAAAAAGTCGAATCGCAGTACCTCAAAAAAAATCTGGTATGAAAATTTTAATTCTCTCCTCCAGCACTGGTGGAGGCCACAATATGCGTGCTCGCTCGCTATCGGAATGGGCACTCCTTACAGGTGGAATCGAAACCGCCACTCTTCAGGCCCTTGAAAATACACATCCTCTTTATCGTTTTGGGGTCGAAACCTATAATTGGATTCAACGCACCGCACCTTGGCTTCATCATCTTTACTTTAACTATCTTGAAATAGCGGGGATGTTTAAATCCGGCTCTCGAATTATCGGCCGAGAAACCTTTATTCAATCACTTCGCGAACTAAAGCCGGATCTCCTCCTCAGTGTCCACGGCTCCACGAATCACGGATTTTTCGATTTAGCACGAGAGGCGATCCCAGGAATTCCCTGCGTCACCTACTGCGGAGAACTCTTTGGCGGTTATGGATTTAGTAAACATTGGGCAAACCGTGATGCCGATCTCTTCATCGGTGCAGTCCCCGAGTGTTGTGAGGCCGCAGCGAGATACGGAGTTCCTCCTGAAAAATCGGAAGTCGGAGGATTTCTCCTCGATCCCCATTTTTACAATCCCTCAATGAGTTCCGAAGAAAAACGCACCTATCGTCGCGAACAACTCGGGCTCGATGAATCCCGTTTCACACTCCTCCTGGGTACAGGAGCCGTCGGGGCGAATAATCATCTCTCACTTCTGAAACAACTCGCGGCAGCAAAAGTTCACCCGCAAGTCATTGCCCTTTGTGGAAAGAATCAAAAAACATTTTCCGAAATTCAAAGCTGGGCAAAATCTCATCCTCAAATTCCGGTCAAAGCAATGGCCTACACCCGTGAGATCCCTCAACTCATGCAAGTCAGTGACGTGCTTGTCGCCCGTCCGGGGACAGGAACCACTTGTGAAGCGATTCAATCCGGCTGTCCAATCATCCACAACGGAATCGGGGGAATTATGCCGCAGGAATGGATCACGGTAAAATACACGCGCAAACATCAAATCTCCGAAACCATTCATTTTGCCCACTCCCTTCCTTCCATCGTCGATCGATGGATGAAAAACCGTCAAGAGGTCGAACAGATCAAAAACCAGATCACCAAAATCCGTCCCCCTCAATCGCCGATGGCTCTCCTCCAACGCCTCCGATCGCTCATCTCCCCATAAATCGGTCAAATACCGAAACTAAGGATATCTCCTCAATGAAAATATTCTCTATCCCATTCTAATCGCATTGAATTCCGATTTATGAATTTTAAAAATACAGTTTCATTTGTTTTTTTATTTTCTGGCTTTGCCGAATATTATTCTGTTTTTTTTAGGGGGAATTTAAACCCTTTGTGACCTTTGCGCCTTCGTGAGAGACGCTCCCCTGTCTTTGAAATGCATTTAAGCTATTTAGCTATTTAGCTTACCGGCTATCCAGCGATTAAGCCTTCATCGTCTCAGGATCAATCCCTTTCGATCGACACCAAGTTTGATAGACCGAGGGAGCAATCTCCGACGGTTTAATCTCACTCCGCCCTCCCCAAAAGACATTCGTATAACTCACAGGAATTCCACACTTCACTAAATGATCATCGATCGCTGCTTTATGAGCCCGCACGAGCTCTTTATCGGTTCCATGCGCGACGGCCATGATGTTCACGTTATTGAAATCCGGCCCCCCTTCACGCCAATAGCAATGAGTAAGAATATGAAAGCGTCCGACCTCGAATCCCGCCTCTTGCTCTCGCCCAGCGGGAACGGCCCAATGAAAAAGGGCGTTAAATTTCGTGACACGCTCTCCACTATTCGCCGGTTTGACGTGCTCTAAAAAGGTTGAAAAACGTCCCACGACTTTCCTTGCATTAAGTCCCTCTGCGACTTGATAAAAGGTCTCCAGATCAACCCCTGCCTCTGCCGCCCTGGCCTCCCAAAGATTTTCACAGATCTCTTCCGGTTCAAACTCCCGTTTCAACGGAATTAATATT
Organism: Methylacidiphilum caldifontis; assembly: GCA_945877805.1. Classification (GTDB taxonomy): domain Bacteria; phylum Verrucomicrobiota; class Verrucomicrobiia; order Methylacidiphilales; family CAMAQI01; genus CAMAQI01. The sequence goes on from CAMCSM010000034.1 coordinate 8,577, forward strand.
TGCCACTCTAAATCACTGAGAGTCGCCACCTGAACGGTATGCATCTTGGCCCGCTCCTCGGTCTTGGCTCCTGGCTCCATCAATTTACGTCGAACATGGCCGACGCCCAATGCAAAAATTCCTTTGGCAGGCATTAAACGATAATGAGTCGCTCCGGTCTGGGTCATTAAAAACTCGCAATGCCGATCCATCGAATACCCTTGCGGCACTTTTAAGGTCGTCCAAAGCTTATAGGCCGATCCCGCATTCTCCTGATCGGTTGAACGAACGACGATGTGACCAGAGAAAAGATCCTGACTCCAAAGATATTCAAACGCAGACTCCAATTTTTCCGCCGGAACCTGCCATGCCACTAATGCCCCCGGAGCGAGATCGGTTGCCATCATCGTCTGGCGAACACGCCGAATCACCCCCGCACGAAGCATCGCCTGAATTCTCTCGATCACGGTGACTAACGGAACTTCAGAAAGACGACTGATCTGTTGAAGAGGGTCGCGTTGAAATCCTTGAATCTGATCCTCAGAGATACTGAGAATCTTAGAATTGATCGGATCGGTGTGACTAACAGGAATTTCGGCAAGCATCATGACGCAAGCCTAAAACAAGGAGTGGAATCGGTAAATCAGATTCTATTTAGAAATATTGCGTTCTTTTTCCAATTTTACAACCCAGAACACAAAGGCAGAAATTAAAGAGAGGGGCATCGCCATCAAAAAAAGGACACTCCACGAAAATCCGGATTGAACATCGGCCATCTTATTATCCACCGATTGCGTCGTCGCATCCCGACAGCCAGGGCACCCGAAAAGTGATGCTCCTTGGGTCATCAAAAACACCGAAGCTAAATAGAAGAGACGCCGAATCATGATTAAAAGATAAATCGATACCAAAAAATATCAAGCCCGATCCTTATTCCAAAAGAGTTCGAATAAACCCAAAGGAATCAAACTCTCTGCCGTCCAAAGCCGAAACCTTTAAATCGACAGCTGAGAAGTGGCAAGGTGCAGCCTACGGACATAAAAGGCATCTCACACGAAGCCACAAAAACACAAAGTTCTATTTAAATTTCGAATTCCTAGCACAAAAAACGGTTGATACCCTAGTCAGAGTATATAGGGAATTAAGATCGAGATTGCCGATTGAATTTCTTCGTGTTTTTGTGGCTTGGTGTGAGAATGGTTTTAAATCAATCCCTCACCTGCAATCAACCTGTCAAAACAGACTCTATTTTGGAGAGGAGTGACACAAATTCAAAGATCGACCTTGCCTTTTCCAATCTACCTCGGAATATCATTTATGCTCCCGCTCGAAGATACCCATCTCGACCTCCTTGCTAAAGCGCAACGGGGCATGAAACTCTCCGACGAAACTCTCTTGGAGCGAGCCTCTCTCTCTTTAAGTGATCTTCTCCATATTCGTAATGGCTCCTTAGATCCGCTTCTTTTAGAAAAAATCACCTCCGCACTCCATCTCAATCTCCCGACTTTTACTGCGATCGCACACAAAACATGGCTCCCAGAACCGATCGAGCTCCCGCATTTTAAAACTTTCACCACCGATTTTGATGATATGACGGTGAACTCCTATCTCGTCTGGGATCCTCAAAGCAACGAGGCGATTGCTTTTGATACCGGCTCTGATGTTACCGAAATGCTTCTTTTTGCGACTCAAAATCAACTTCAAATTAAACTGATCTTGATCACTCATACTCACGGAGATCATATTTTTGATCTCGATCGACTCATGGAAAAGACAAAAGCCCCAAGCTACGTCGGAGACCTTGAGCCGCACTTGAAAGGGTCAGAATTCTTTTCTGCAGGAAAACAATTTCAAACACAATCCCTTACGATTGAAACTCGACTCACGTGGGGCCACTGCCAAGGGGGAATCACTTATCTCATCCACGGATTATCCCGTCCCCTCGCCATCGTTGGCGATGCCCTCTTTGCTGGAAGCATGGGGGGAGGAGGAGTCTCTTGGGAAGAGGCCCTTCGTACGAATCGTGAGGAGATTCTCACCCTTCCCGATGAAACCGTTGTTGCCCCAGGGCACGGCCCTCTGACAACCGTCGGTGAAACGAAACGACATAACCCTTTTTATTCTGATTCGATTCCTTCGAATCGTTAATCCCCCTTTTATGAGAATCATCTACCGCTACCTTTTTAAAGAACTGCTCATCGCCTCGCTCAGCACCATCGGAGTGCTGACATTTCTTCTTGTTCTCGTCAATGTCTTCAAAGATATCTTCTCCCTGATCCTCAACTCAGAGGTCTCGATTTTCCTGATTTTTAAACTCGTTTATCTCCTCATCCCTTGGACCCTTACTTACACCCTCCCTTGGGGACTGCTCATGGCCGTTCTCCTTGTTTTTGGACGTTGGTCTCAAGATCGTGAGCTTCTCGCCCTCAAAGCCAGTGGAATCGGACTCGCTCCGATTATCGCTCCGGCTCTTGGAATGGCTCTCGTATTTACGGGGATCAGCTTTTTCGTAAACTCCTACATCGCCCCTCAATGCCGCCAATCCTTTAAATCAATCGCCTACGAGGTTCTCAGTAGTAATCCCCTCACCCTTTTTACTCCCGGACAGCCGATTGACAAAATTCCCGGCTATCGACTCTTCATTCGTGAACGTTCAGGAACTCAACTCACCTCTGTTTTTCTCTGGCAAGTCGATTCGGTCGGAAAACCGATTCGGTCGATTCGCGCTGACTCAGGAGAGATCTCGATCGACCCCATCCAATCAAAAATTATTCTTAAACTCTTTCATGTCCGACAAGAGGAACGGGTCGGTCAAGGAGCCAACGAACGAATTCAAATCGGAGCCCGAGCCGAGGAGATGCCGATCTCGATTCCGATTGAAAACCCCTCCAATAAACAGCAAGAGAAGCGAAGCCTTGGAATCTCAACTCTCTCCGATCTCGCGAATGAAATTTTTTACTCCGCAGCGATCGAAGAAAAATCTCGAATCTCCTCAATGCTAACTGAATTTCAGAAAAGAATCGCCTTTGGGTTTTCCTGTTTGACCTTCACTCTTGTCGGAATCCCCTTAGCCATTCAAACGAGCCGTCGCGAAACCTCCGTCGGCGTGGCGATCAGCCTTGGAATTGTCATCGCCTACTACTTTATGATCGTTCTTGCGGAGGCCTTTAAAAAGAATGCGGCCGCCTATCCAGAACTGATCGTTTGGGCCCCGAATCTCATCTTTCAGGGAATCGGATTTTATCTTCTCTGGCGTGCTAATAAAAAATAAAGAGATCCCCTTTTCTCACGAGTCACAATGAACTCCCCAAAACCAATGAAGGCAGAGGAATCCTTTGATGTTGTCGATGAAAATGATCAGGTGATCGGACAAGAAACAAGAGCCACCGTCCACGCTCAAAACCTCCTTCATCGTGCGGTTCATATCCTCATTTTTAATACGGCAGGAGAGCTCCTTCTCCAAAAACGGTCCCCCTTCAAAGATCTCCATCCCCACCTTTGGGTCACCTCCTGCAGTGGCCATGTGGATGCTGGAGAAAGCTACGAAACCGCCTGCGCCCGAGAGATTCACGAAGAGCTCGGATTAAATCCTGCCCCCCCTCTGCAGCCCCTCTTTAAGCTCACCCCTTGTGAGGAGACCGGTTGGGAATTTGTCTGGATCTATCGTGGCATTCACAATGGGCCATTTCACTTTCAAGAAGAGGAAATCTCTGAAGTTCGATTTTTTTCGACTTCTGAAATTAACGATTGGATTCAAAACAAGCCGCAGGAACTCACCCCTTCTTTTCATCTGATCTGGAAAAAAATAAATTTAATAAGGGAAAACACTCTAGATCTGAGAATCGATCATACGTTGAGCAAAGAAAGAAGAATTTACCACAGGGTAAACGGAGGATAAATGTATTTTCTTTTCCCTTAAGTTGACGCTTATGCGGGATTTGCCGGACGAATCTCCCCTGTTTTGAATGCCTTTAAAGATTTATTTAAGATTTGAATCGAACTTTGTGTCCGTCAGCTGACGGATAGTGTCTTGGTGTGAGACTCCTTTTATGAGTAACCCCCTTACCTCTCCTCACCCCCCCCATCAGCCGATTAGCCTCTCCTTCTCCGCGTCTCAGCGCGAGGCACTCCCTGAATTTTAAATTATTTAAATTTAGATGTTTACCAGGATGAGATCTCTTTTATTCTCTAAGGCTTCATCATGCCCTACGTGAATATTAAAATAACCCGCGATGGCGTTACCAAACGCCAGAAAGCGACGATCATTAAAGAGGTCACAGATACCCTCATCAAAACACTTCACAAAAAACCGGAGCATATCCATATCGTCATCGATGAAATTGATCCTGAAAATTGGGGCTACGCAGGCATGACGACGACAGAATTTCGCAAAAAAACCGCAAAAAAATCATGAGCCCGAATTTATTAATGAATCATCCTCAATCCTTTCATTGCCCCGATTTAACCAAGAAAACCTTCAAGACTTTAAATCAATCCACTCCATCCGGATTCGAAAATGAGGCAATGAAAGCATGAAATCTCCACGTGAACTGATCGATCTCTGCGTCAAAGAGGCGGTTCTCTCGCTCGCCCCTCAAGTTTCCCTGCCCTTAACGCTGGTTCGCCCCTGTCAGGAGGCGAAGCACGGCGATTTCCAATCGAATGCAGCGATGCTTTTTGCAAAATCACTTGGGGTGAATCCCAGGGCTTTTGCGGAGCAAATCGTCGAAAAACTTGGGGAGACCGATCTCTACTTTAAAGCAGAAATTGCTGGCCCCGGATTTATTAATTTCAAAGTCAAACCTGAGATCTGCGCACGGCAAATTGCCGAGCGACTCACCGACCCTCGACTCGGGGTCGATACGATCGCAAATCCACAAACAATCGTCTTTGACTTCAGTGGCCCCAATATTGCCAAAGAGATGCATGTCGGCCATATCCGCAGTACGATCCTTGGTGAATCCCTTTCACGGGTTTTTCGATTTATCGGTCACACGATCATTACCGATAACCACCTCGGGGATTGGGGGACACAATTTGGGATGGTCATCCTCGGCTACAAACGAGGAGGAAACGAAGAACTCCTGAGAACCGATCCGTTCGGACATCTTGAAACCCTTTACAAATCGGTTCAGGAGGAGACGAAAGTCAACGAAGCGACGATTCAGGCGGCTCGCCATGAACTTTTAAAGCTCCAGCAAGGAGATCCGGAAAACCGTGGGCTATGGCAAAAATTTATCGACCTCTCCCTTTGTGCGATCGACGCGATTTACGCCCGTCTTGATGTCAAATTCGATTACACACTCGGAGAAAGTTCTTATAACGATGCCCTTGAGGGAGTCGTTGAATTGCTGAAACAAAAAGGGATCGCGCAAGCCAGTGAGGGGGCCGTCGTTGTCTTTTCCGATAAAACAGTTCCCCCAAAAGAAGATCCCTTTCTGGTTTCTGAGAAAGAAGGAGGATTTCGAGATAACCCGTTCATTATTCAAAAGTCGGATGGAGCCTTTCTCTATGGCACAACCGATCTTGCGACCGTTCAATTTCGAGTCGAAAAATGGAAGGCCGATCGTGCGGTCTATGTCACCGATAGCCGACAACAGATGCACTTCAATCAACTCTTTGCGACGGTGAAACGTTGGGGGCAACCGATCCAGCTTGATCACGTTTGGTTTGGAACGATTCTCGGAGAGGATAAAACCCCGCTCAAAAGTCGGGAGGGAAAACCGATTAAACTACGGGCCCTTCTCGATGAAGCGGAGTCGCGGGCGCTTGCGATCATCTCCGAAAAACATCCGGATTGGGAGGAGAGCAAACGACAAAAGATCGCCAAGATCGTCGGAATCGGAGCCTTAAAATATGCCGATCTTTGTCAAAATCGAAATCTTGACTACATGTTTCAATGGGAAAAGCTTTTGGCCTTTGACGGGAACACCGCCCCTTATCTGCAAAATGCTTATGTCCGTATTCGGTCGATTTTCAGACGAAATAACTTTACGGTTCCCACTAATCCTCAAGTCACCTTGAATGAGCCAAGCGAATTTAATCTTGCGAAAAAACTGTTGGAGTTCCGCGATGCCATTGAAATTGTCTCTGTGGAATATCGGCCTCATTTCCTCTGCGTCTATCTCTTTGAACTTGCGACCACTTTTCATAAATTTTATGAAAACTGTCCGGTTCGTGATGCCGAACCGGAGCTTCAAGCCTCACGACTGGTTCTTTGTGAGTTCACCGCTAAGACCTTAGCTCAGGGACTCCATCTCCTCGGAATTGAGACCCTTGAGGAGATGTAAAACAGATCATTAATTTTGAATCACTCAAGATTTATTCCCGATCGGGAATAATTAAATGATTAAATCAAAGATCATTAATAATATTCCCGATCGGTAATTATTATCTTGATTTATAGGCTAAATTCATTATAAGTTCCCGATCGGGAATAAATATGAAAATAACTCCAAATGAAATAGGTGATCAAATAAAGCGACTACGCAAAGTGATGAGAGTGACTCAGAAAGATCTCGCTCTGACTTCTGGAACGGGCTTGCGTTTTATTATTGATCTCGAGAAAGGTAAATCGACCTGTCAACTTGGAAAAACACTTTCCGTTCTGCATACCCTCGGCCTCAAAATTAATCTAGAAAGCCCAGTCATGGATTGCGATGCTTTGTCTGGAGAGGGAAGAGGATCTGAATCCGGTAAAGGAGAAGAAACCGGTTCAGGGATAAGTCAATAGGAGCTGGAGATGATAAAAACACTCAACGTCTATCTTCATCGTCATCTTGTAGGGCAGCTTACACAAAATAAATATGGAGAAGTGGAGTTCTGCTACAGCGCCGCTTGGCTAGAGAGTTCTCAAGCAGTTCCCCTCTCGAATTCACTTCCGATTCGAAAAGAAAAATTTAGACGACGAGAGTGTAAAGGTTTTTTTTCCGGAATTTTACCCGAAGAAAATAATCGACAGATTATTGCAAAAAATCTTGGAATCAGCGCTCAAAACGATTTCTCGATGTTAAGTGAGATTGGAGGAGAATGCGCAGGAGCAATCACTTTTCTCCCTTCGGATGTAGAATTGCCAGAGCGAAATGATCAATACCGCCGGCTCCAAGATCAGGAACTTGAAGTTATTTTAAAAAAACTCCCCGAGCGTCCATTGATGGCTGGAGAAGCAGGAGTGAGGCTATCACTCGCAGGAGCGCAAGACAAAATTGCCGTTGCCCTCCGAGATCATCAATTTTCAATTCCATTAAATGGTGCCGCAAGCACACACATTTTAAAGCCCGCGATTAAACAATTTCCTGGTCTCAGTTTTAATGAGGCTTTTTGTATGCAAACCGCTGCAGCCATCGGATTAAATACAGCAAAAACAGGGTTAGGAAATACGAACGGAATCGATTACTTATTAATTGAGCGGTACGATCGGAAATTAGTCGGAGTCTCAATTGGAAATCAATTTCTAGAACGGATTCATCAGGAGGATTTTTGTCAGGCTTTAGGAATTGAGTCTGAAAAAAAATATCAAGTTGAAGGAGGCCCCTCTCTCCCTCAGTCATTTTCTTTGTTAAGACAACTCTCAAGTGCCCCTGTCATCGATCTTCAACAGTTGTTAGATGCTATTATTTTTAATTTTCTTATTGGAAATAACGACGCACATGGAAAAAATTTTTCACTTCTTTATAACCAGGGAACCGTTCTCACAGGCAACAGCAAAAGACTTTCTCCCTTTTATGATATTCTCAGTACGGCCTACTACCCTGAACTCTCGAAAAAAATGGCGATGAATATTGGAGGGGAATATCTTTCAGAAAGAATAAAGCTATTGCATTTTGAAAAACTGGCTGAAGAAATCGGTTTTTCAAAACTAATGGTAAAACGTCGTGTCGTAGAGATGATGAAAAAACTTCTTTTTCATCTCGACACCTATCCTCCTCAACATTCCGTTACTTCGTTGGTTGCTCAGTTTATCTATCACCGCTGTCAACGTCTCGCTCAAGAATTTAAACCGATTGATTAATCTCAAAATCTGCCAATTCTTTTTTTATGAGCCCCGCCATTGAAGAGGTTCCGATCGAAGAGATCATGCGTCAGCTTTTTAAAGAACAGACGCCGACTTTCGCTTCCTTATAAAAAATAAGAGGAGGAGTCCTGTGGTAATGATGAAAAGATCCGAAGATCTGTGGTTCCGATCTGATCTGACCGCCCTGTATAGGTATAAGTAGTCAGTGGATCAGAGGCAAAACGAAAATCGGAGGGAGTGACATGAAAAGCGCTTAAAACCCATCCATTCCCTAAATAGACCCCCGATCCTCCCCCAACTCCGTATCCAACATAATCCCAACCTGTTATCCATCAAAAAAAAACTACTTTTTAAAGCGAATCTTCGAGCTTTAAAAATTTTGCTTTCGATTTTCCCTTTCAACGACCAAGATTCCCCCCGCTATGATCTTGGAACCGCTTAAAGAAAATCTCATTGAACTGATCCGTCGTACCTCCGTCGAAATTCCCGATGACGTCCATCGCACTCTCCTTCATTATTTAGAGGAGGAGGAGAAAAATACGATTGGCGAACAGGCTCTTCAGATTATTGAGAAAAACATCGCTTTGGCTAAAAACAAATCCCAACCGATTTGCCAAGATACGGGATCGATCCTCTTTTTTGTCAGTGCCCCAATGAGTCTCTACGAAGGAGATTTTGTCGAAACCGCCCAACAGGCGGTTCGCGAAGCCACCAAAAAAGGGTATCTCCGTCAAAATTCAGTCGATTCGATCACCGGTAAAAACGATGGGACGAATGTCGGACCTGGGGCTCCTTATTTCTATTATCATCAGAATAAAGGGGAGAAACTTGAAGTGAAACTGGCCCTCAAAGGGGGGGGATGTGAAAATGTGGGAGCTCAATATTCCCTTCCTGATGAACGACTCCAGGCCGATCGCGACCTCGACGGATGTCGCAAGGTGATTCTTGATGCCGTGCTTCAGGCTCAAGGAAAGGGATGCGGACCGGGAGTGCTGGGGGTCGCTATTGGCGGGGACCGGGCAACGGGCTACAGCCTTTCTAAGACGCAATTCCTCCGAAAACTCGATGACACTCACCCCGATCCTCAAATTGAGGCTCTCGAAAAAGAGATTACGGCAACGGCAAATAAGCTCGGCATTGGACCGATGGGATTTGGGGGAAAAACAACCCTGCTCGGGACTAAAATCGCTGTCGCCAATCGACTCCCCGCCTCTTATTTCGTGAGTATCAGCTACATGTGCTGGGCCTTTCGCCGTCAGGGAGCGACTTTCTCTCCCGATGGCTCTCAACTTTTAGAATGGCTCTACTAAAAACTTGGCTTAACTTAACCATAAATCGGTCAAAGGCAGAAACCAAGGATATCTCCGCAATGAAAATATTTCTACCCCATTTCAATCTCATTGAATTCCGATTTATGAATTTTAAAAATTTAGTTTTTTCCCTTCTTTTTCCTTGTTTTTTAGAGGCAGGAGGAATGGTTTGGAAAATAAAGGAGGCCCCGATTTATATCGCAGGGACTCTTCATCTCTTAAAATCAACTGATTTCCCTCTTCCTCCTGAATACGAAGAGGCCTATCAAGCCACACAACAAATTTATTTTGAAACCGACCTCGAAACCCTCAAAAAACCGGAGTCCCTTGCTGCGATCGCTCGATCCTCTCTGCTTCCGAACGGTCAAAACTTAGAAACTATCCTTTCTAAAAAAACGGTGGAGGATCTTAAAAAAGCAGCTGTAGCCGCTAAAATCCCTTGGGAAAGTATTTCAAAAATGAAACCGTGGATGGCAGCAACCATGATCCTTATGCATGATCTCAAAAAAAAGGGTTTTGAGCCGGAGAAAGGGGTCGAGCATTACTTCTTAGATCGTGCTCTCCAAGACCGAAAAAGTCGTGGAGGACTTGAAATATTCAAAGACCATCTCAAAGCGATGAATGCTTTTGATAGTCTGGCGATTGAGTCAACGGAACAATTTTCAAAAGAGTTCAATAAAACAACCGACCAACTTCAACTCATCATCAATGCCTGGAAATCCGGAGATACCGTCTCACTTGAAAAACTAACGATCGAAGAGATCAAGGCCACCTCTCCTGATCTTCTCGTCGCTCTCCTTGTCGATCGTAACTATCGATGGGTTCCGACGATTAAAAAATTAATTCTTCTGAAAAAACCAACCCTCATCCTCGTCGGATCGGGACATCTGATCGGAAAAGAAAACCTCATCGAACTCCTTCAAGGGGAATCCCTCTCCCTCGAACGGCTCACCACGGCACCAAAACCGCAAGCGCAACCGCAGCCTTAACTCCCCCCCCTTATTCACGATGAAAACCTCCCCTCGACTGATCGGCGCCCACACCTCCACGGCGGGGGGCGTTGCCGCCTCGATCCCTCGAGCGCTCCAGGTCGGTTTCACGGCCGCTCAAATCTTTGTTAAAAGCAATCAACAGTGGAGCGCCGCCCCTTTCAAACCGGAGGAGATTCAATCGTTCCTGAAAGCACGAGATCAGTCCGATCTTTTTGTTTTTGGTCATGCCGGCTACTTAATTAATCTTGCCGGATCGAAACCGGAGAATATTGAGAAATCGATCAACTCCCTAGAACATGAACTTTTACGCGCAAACGCCCTTCAACTCCCCTTTCTTGTGATGCACCCCGGCAGCCATGGAGATGATGGGGAGGAGATTGGCCTCCAACGGATCGTCGAAGGGATCAATGAAGTCGTGAAGAAAACTCCCCAGGTAAAAACCCGCCTCGCGCTTGAAAATACTGCGGCCTCTGGATTTCATCTTGGCGGAAAATTCGAACATCTCAAATGGGTCATCGATCATGTTGAAAGGCCAGAACGACTGGGGGTTTGCCTCGATACCGCGCACCTCTTTGAAGCCGGATTTCCAATTCACGAAAAAACCGGTTACGATCTCACTTTTAAACAATTTGAAAAGATCATCGGTTTAGAATGGCTTTTAGCTTTCCATGTCAACGACTCGAAGACCCCCCTCGGATCTCGCGTCGATCGCCATGACCATCTGGGAAAAGGAAAAATAGGGCCAGATTGCTTTCGATGGCTCATGAATGATTCTCGATGGACCACGATTCCAATGGTTCTTGAGACCCCTAAGGAAGAGGAAATGAAAGAGGATATCGAAAATATCGCCTTTTTAAAGTCACTCATAGAAGACTAATTCGATTCATTTCCTTCTTTCCTCAACTCAATCCTTCAGTTAATCTCCCTTCATGGATCAAGAGTCCCCTTCCACATTTTTGTCCATTCATCTTTTCGCCCCCGATTGCACTCTTTCCTCGGACCTTCAAAGATCGCTCGTCAAAGCGATCTGTGGAGATCTCTCTCAAATGATCAGCTCCTACGGAGGAACCGTGATCTCGGAAGAGCAATCCCCAATCTTCATTCAGTTTACAGAAAATAGTAATTCCACTCTCCTGAATGCCATCCAAAGTTCTTTGTATCTTCTTCATCGATTAGCGGAATTCAGATCAACCCGCGACTCTCTAGAGCTCCCTCAGTGGAATCTCCGATTCGGTATCGCCACCTCAGCCGAGGCCACTCTTTCGATTGAAACAAACCATCAAAGAGCTCTTCAAATCGCTTCCGATCTCTCTCTTTTCGCATTGAAAGATCAAATCGCAATCGATCATCTTTCTTTTCTCACTCTCCAAGAGGATCTTCTTGACCCTTGGTCACTCAAGGAAATGGAAACAAACTACGCCGAAACCAGTCAAATTCTCTACCATCAAAAATCTCCCGAGCTCCTCCTCCCTCAAGAATTACAAAAAAAATCGTACCAGCTCTCCTCCCCCACGATCTCCCCCAATGATTCCCCCTGCTTTTATTATATCGGATTGATTCCCTCCCCGTTAGAATCGACGTATCTTCCCGTTCTTCGGATTTACTCCCAAAAACCACTTCCAGTCGAAGAAAATTTAGAGGAATCAAAATCCTCTCAGAAATCCGATTCGGTGACCCTCGGCCGCTACACTCTAGAGACGGTCCTCGGGGTTGGAGGGATGGGACAAGTTTGGCGAGCCCGCGATACCTTTGGCAATCCCGCCGCCCTCAAGATGATGCTCCCAGGGAATGCCTCAGCAGAAGGGCAAATTGAACGTTTTCGACGTGAAGCGGAGATCATGTCAAAACTTCCTCACCATAATATCTGTCGGATTTTTGAAGTCGGAGAGGACAAAGGCGTCAGCTATATTGCCATGGAACTTGTCGAGGGTCTCACTCTCCACGAGATCCTTCATCTTCCGATCTCCGAACAAGATTCAAAATCATCAGCAACTCTGACCTCGCTTCTACGTCAAATCCAATCAGAGCGAACACGACTCAAACAGGCGGGCGAAAAGCCGAAAGGAACGACCCGCTTTTTATCCGTTGAAATGACCTTACCGATCATCGGAAAGATGTGTGATGCGATTCAATTTGCTCACGACCACAATATTCTCCATCGCGATCTCAAACCTGGAAATATTATGATCCGTGAGGATGGCGAGCCGGTCGTCATGGATTTCGGTTTAGGAAAACTGGATAACGACGAAAAGGGGAAAGACCTCTCCTTAACCATGGAAGGGGCGATGTTAGGGACGATGCAATACATGTCCCCTGAACAAGCGATGTCAAGCCACACCGTCGACAGCCGAGCCGATGTCTATTCTCTAGGAGCGATTCTCTACGAAATGCTCACCGGAAAACACCACTTTGCTGTCTCTGGGAGCCTTCTTCAAGATGCCCAGAAACTTCAAGACTACCAGCCCCCGAGTCTCTCTTCTTACGTCAATACGATCGAAAAAGATCTCGAAATGGTCGTCTTAAAGGCACTGCATCCAGAGCCTGATCGTCGGTATCGAACCCCCGCCGCTCTTCGTGCCGATATCGATCGCTATCTCCATGGAGAGGCCGTCACCGCAAAGCCGGTCACTTTTATTGATGTGATTCGTCGGATGTATCGGCGGAATAAGCCGGTCACCATTGTCAGCATTGCAGCCATCGTCACTCTTCTCGGAAGTGGGATCTACTCCTATGTTCAAGTTATTTCTGCCCTCAGCGCAAAAACGATTAGCGAACAAAAAGAAAAAGAGAAAACGATTGAAGCTCTTGAAGCTAAAAAAAATGCCGAGGAACAAAAAATTGCCGCCCAAGAAGCTAAAAAAATTGCTGAACAAAAAACAAGCGAAGCTGAAGATGCAAAAACAATTGCCGAACAAAGGCTTTCCGACCTTACCAAAGCGATTGAGGAAAAAGAGACCGCTGAAGTGGCAAAAAAAGCCGCGGAAGAACTTGCTAAAAAAGCCGAATCGGAAGCGAAGCGAACCAATAATATTATTGCAAAACAAGAGGAAAAGTACGATAAATTACTTGAAGAGAAAGACCTCCTCGCAGAAGAATACAAGAAAAACCAACAAAAGAAAACTGAAGTCGACAAAAAAATGTCGGAGGAACAGATCTCTCTCATGGTCGCTTCAGAACTGCCGAGAATTAAAAAAGAGATTTGCAACTCAAGATATTTTGACCCGATGTTTAATCTTCGAATCTTAAAATTTCTCACCCCGGTCGCCGCTCAAGCCCCACAATACCTTGAACCGACTTTGCTTCTCGGAAAACTCTATTTCTCCAATGGCAACTTTCCGGAAGCTTTCAGTTATTTCACTCAAACTATGGAAAAACTCGAAAAGTCCAAAGACTCTACAACCCAAGCCCCCATTGTCCGAAATTTTTTCTATTTACTCGAAACTTATATCCGCGTCGATCGTGACTTCTTTGATGAAACCAAGGGAACCGTTAAAATCGACTATCGAGCGTTCATTGAATCCTGGAAAACGCTCAGCGATGAGGATGCCATTTTTGCGAAACGCTTCGGCGATCCAAGCAACAAATTAAACGATGAAGATCTGATCGCTTTCTTAAAATTTTATTCTCTCTTAGAAAAAAAATAGGGTTAAACCGTTCCCGACTCCATGTACTGACGAGCAAGACTCAACTGATGCTTCGTTCCAACAAGTAGAATGCGATCATTCGGCAGGAGAATCTCCGTCGGTCGTGGATTAATAATGCTCTGTTCCGATCGCTCAATACCCATAATATTGGATCCGGTTTTTACCCTCAAATCGAGATCTCTCAATTGTCTGCCCAATCCCCAATCCTCATCCTTTAAAGTAATCACCTCGACATCCATTCCCTTCAACAGCGTGGGCATCACCTCTTCCGGATCAGGGACCGGATCGATATCCTGAGGCTCACTCAAGGTCTCGACGAGAGCCATCTGCGCCCGGGCATAAATCTTAATAAAGTGCTGTCTAAAAATTAACGTGATCACCGCAAGCGAAATTCCCGAAACCATCAAAATTCGAAACGGAGGTAAAAGCGTTGAGCTAAAAATAAGCACCCAAGCGATCAGAATCACGGTCCCTGTAATGAGGATCGCTCTTGAAATTCCGTTTCTTAACGCATCTAAGGGAAGTAATGGAGATGCATTATGCATCGATATCTCCGCTAATAACATACTGAAAGCCTGCATCTTTCGATAAGTGGCAACAAAAATGGGCAGTCCAATCATCATCGTCACCATCCAAAAAAAAGCGCGCTTCCAATCTCCTAGACGCTCAACCCAAGGCAGCCATTCGAGACTATTTCGCATCAAAAAAGCGGCCATCAAAAATAAAGTCGTTATGATCGCAAAGTTAATCGTCAATTGCCCCAATATTTTAAGAGTTAAATTACGAAAAGCTGCCTGCTGCGGATTCTTAACCTTTGCCAATTGATCCAACCATTGATGATACAGATCAAGCTGTTCTTTCCATTTTTTTGGGACGTGATTCCAAAAAGGATCAATCATCAGATCGGCATGCTTCAAAACAAAGGGACAAATAAACATCGTAATCACTGAAATTCCAATAATCATTGGGTAAACATCTGCTCTCAAAACCCCCAACTGCAATCCCAATGCGGCGATAACAAAGGAAAACTCTCCAATTTGTCCCATACTAAATCCCGTCCGAAAAGCGGCAGGGCCGTTCTCTCCAGAGAGCATCGAGGAGAGTGAGACCATCCCGATCTTAACGACTAAAAATACAGCTAAAATAATCAACGCCTTGTCCCAAATCAAAAGAAGTGCCTTGGGCTCCCAAAGCATTCCAATCGCCACAAAAAAGAGACTACCAAATAAATCAGCAATCGGTTTAGTAAAAAAGTTGACTCTTTCAGAGGCCTTCGACTCCGCAATCACCGTTCCGGTTAAAAAGGCCCCTAAAGCGACACTATATCCCATCGCATAAGCAAAATAAGAGACCCCAAAGCAAATCGCTAAAATTCCGATCATCAAAACATCCTGGCGTTGAAAACGATCTAAATAATCGACAAACCGAGGGGCGACTAATAATCCAAGAACCACCACCGAGACAAAGAAGGCGGCAAGCTTCAATCCAATCCCTGCGGCCCCCGCAATACTAAATCCTCCCGTCGCAACGATCGAAGGAAGAATCGCTAAAAGAGAGATCGCAATGAGATCCTCGACGATCGCAACCCCAAAAACCAATCGGGCAAACGGAGCATTCATTTTTCCCATTTCTGAAAGAGTTTTAAACATGAGAATCGTCGAGGAGATACAAAGGGCGGCCCCGATAAAAATAGCATCCAAAGAACTCCATCCCAAAAGCTTCGCCACCCCAAATCCAGCCACAAAAACCAAAGGAGCCTCAATTAGCCCAATCGTAAGTGCTTTTCCTCCCACCTTCGTTAATTTTCGAAAACTAAAATGGAGCCCCAAAGAAAACATTAAAAAAATGACCCCTAAATCGGCAACAGACTGAAGGGTCTCTTTTTGTTGAATCAATCCCCCATTAATAACATGAGGTCCGACAAGGACCCCAGCCACCAAATAGCCAAGAATCGCCGGCTGTTTCAAAAAATGAAATAAGACCGTGACAATTCCAGCGACCACCATGATCACGACAAAATCTTGAAAAAACATATTTTCTGCTGCCCCACTGACATTTGCCATAACCCACATCTCCCCATCATGCTTCCAAAACCATAAATGGGTCAAGCCTGAGGAATTATTTATCTGAAAATAAATAAGCCTAAATTAGATGCTTTGAATTGAGGCAGGCCCAATAGCCCAATAGCCTAATTGCCTAATAGCTCACTCGGATTGAGGCTAATTGACCAATAGACTGATTGGCTGTTGGGTTTAAACCGATCAGCCAAAAGTCGCTTTGCGACTGTACCGCCCATTAGTCCATTAGCCTCTCTTCCCCGCCTCTTCCTCTATCCGTGTTCATCTGTGTCCATCCGCGGTTAAGAATGGTTTTAAATCATCGGTGTTCCCTCTGTCTTTAAAAAAGTCTTTTTAAAATGGCGTTTAAATCTCGCAGGATGAGCGCGTAGCGTTCATCTTTGCGGGGGTTCTTTGGAGTTAAAAAAGAGCTGAAAACGCCATGGAAGACCGAAAATATTTAACTATAGTCTTGACAGAGGGGGGTGGGCCAAAAATTGCACCAATGGCTCAACTCATCGACCCCCAAGCGGGCACTTCCAGCGAAGTGCGTGATTTTTTCTTTCAACCTCTAACTGAAGTTTTGGAATCTGGAATTGGATTTCGAAAGTGTCCGATCTTAAGTGATCCGGAATGGATTTACTCGGGCGTGGAGCGAGTACTCTCTTCGGTTCAGAGTGGTCGGGATTTTTTACAGCGGTTTTTTAAATGGCTTCCAAGCGGAATTGCGGTGAGTCCTTACTTCAAGGCCTTGAAGAGTTCCAGGCGGGAGGCGAAAGTAGCGCAGGTCGATCTGCTTTTACGTCAGCTTGCTGATCAAAGGCTTCCTAATCCCTTTAAGATTTTTCCTGAGCTCGAGGGGTATGATCTTTATGCAGGGGATGGACATTACGTGGAAAACGCCACCCATGATCCTAAAACCGGCGAGACCCATTGGCCAACAGGTCATTTTTTTGCGATGGACCTTAAAACCCAGACGCTTCGGTCTCTTTGTGTCGCAGATCGTCAGGGACGGAAAAAAGAACAGGATATGAGGGCTCTCAAGCGTTTTGATCGGGAGCAACTGAGACAGGGGGCAGCGGTGAAAAGAAAAGTCCTTTGGGTCTGGGACAAGGCAGCGGTGGATTTGAATTTTTGGAAAAAATCCAAACAATCGGGAGTTTACTTCCTTTGCATGAAAAAAGAGAATCAATGCCTTGAGCGGGTGAAGGAACGGGAGATTAATTTTGAACAAAAAATCAACGAAGGAGTTCAATGGGATCACGTGGTCGTGGATCGAAGGGGCATTCAGATACGGGAAATAGGGTTTTATAACCCCAGTGAGGGAATGCATTATGTTTACATCACCTCGGAGATGACCTTGGAGCCCGGATTACTCGTTTTACTCTACACCATTCGCTGGGGCATTGAGAAAATCTTTGATGAGACCAAGAACAAGTTTAACCAACAAAAATCATGGGGGACCTCGGAATCAGCCAAGAAAACCCAAGCCCACTTTGTTTGCATGGCCCATAACCTGACGTTGCTTCTGGAACAACGACTGGACATCGAACACGGCATCCGTAATGAGGCAGAAATCCAAAGAAAGCAAAAAAGAGAAGAGGATCTTGTTCAAGAACTAGAAAAACAAGAGGAGTCCCGCCCTTGGCTCTACTCCTTCTTACGACGCTTCTCACAGACAAGCTACAAACTCGTCCGTTGGTTGAGATCCCACTGGAAAATTAACTCTTCGCTCACCAACGCCCTAAATCAATTAACCCTTCTTTATGCAAAACTTTGAAAAAGACAGGGGAACACCGATA
>CAMCSM010000035.1 GCA_945877805.1 Methylacidiphilum caldifontis
CCGACACTTTGAGCCTATCTCTAACTCCATGTTGACTCATTCGACGCCCGTCTCATTCGGATTGCGTCCTGCAATCTCTTCTCCCGCTGCTGCGGGATCAGATCGTCTCCTCCAAACCCTTTTGGAGTCGGCTCCTTAGAGAGTTCTTAATTCTTTTGAAAAGGGGAACCAAAATTTTCTTATGGAAGGATTTGGGGCAGGTCGTTACCCCTTGACTCGTCAAATTCTTATTCCATGCTTTCATGCATTCCTTAGAGAGTTGAAAGGCAATTTCCCTTCAAACGTAAGAAACCAAATAGAGGCTTAATTACTGATATGAAATCGATCGTTCACGTCCGTGTCGCGCAATCTGAATACCCGATCTGGATCGGCGCAGGGGCGTTGTCTGGATTTCCGGAGTTTTTAAAGGCCCAGGCCGATTGGTCACGATCGGTCGCTTTGATTGTCGACGAAAACGTATTCCCCTTGCATGGAGCCTCAGTGGAATCGATCCTCCAGGAAGCTGGATTTAAGGTTTTAACGATTGCCGTCCCCGCTGGAGAAACCACGAAAAGCATCGATTCCTTGGGGCCGATTCTTTCTCAAATGGCTCAGGCCAAGCTGGATCGTCGCTCGGCGGTGATTGCATTGGGCGGAGGGGTCGTCGGGGATCTCGCCGGATTTGTCGCCTCGATTTATCTCCGAGGGGTTCCCTTTGTACAAATTCCGACCAGCCTGCTCGCGATGGTCGATTCCTCGGTCGGCGGAAAAACTGGGGTCAATCTTCCGGAAGGAAAAAATCTTGTCGGTGCCTTTTATCAACCGGATCTGGTCATCGTCGATCTTGATTTTCTCAAGACCCTTCCCACTCGTGAATACGCAGCCGGAATGGCTGAGGTGATCAAATACGGCGTGATCGCCGACCGCGCGCTCTTTGATTCCTTGAACTCTGTCACCGAAGAAAATCGTGGGCAGATGATTCAACGCTGTATCGAGATCAAAGCGGAGATCGTCGCCAAGGATGAAAAAGAGACCTTGGGTTTTCGAGCCCTTTTAAATTTTGGTCATACCCTCGGCCATGCGATCGAGAATGTCGCTGGCTACGGAGTCTTACTCCATGGTGAGGCGATCGCGATCGGAATGCGGGCAGCGGCCCATCTTTCCCAGGAGCTCGCAGGAATGCCCTCCGAAGAGGTCTCCCTAATTGAAGCGATGATTTCGCACCATCATCTTCCGTTAAAAGCCGAGGGACTTTCCTTCGAGCCAATACGCAACGCCATGGGAACCGATAAGAAAGTAAAGGCAGGAAAGAATCGTTGGATTCTCTCACCAAAAATTGGGGAGGCTCACTTGACCGACGCCGTTCCCTCCTCCTCCCTTGATCGCGTAATGAAATTGGTATTAGCCTAAATTCAAAAAATCTGCGCTTTTAAATTCTGTTTTTCAAAACGTTGTTTGTATGCTATTTTCGGTTCTGTTGCAAAAATCATAAATGAGAGCACGGTGAGGTGTAAAGGGTAAATCAGGCATTTAATCCAAAGAGATTTTCAATGAATTTGTTTTGGGCTAAAACATCATCTTTTGAAACATATTTAACACGGCCTTTTCGGATCATATGCATCGCTTCGTAACCGCGCAAGGTTGCCCAGGCCGTATCAAAGTTAAAGAATCCGAGCCCCGGAGAAACTTGTCTTTTGATGAATCGATGGTCCTGCTCAATGATGTTATTGAGATATTTGACTGGTCTGAGTTTCACCCTTTTGGGCAATAGTCCTTCACCTTTCATGGCCTCAACGGCCATCGGATAAGCCGGATTTTTATCGACGTTGATCACACGCGGAATCGGATTTTTTGGCTCTGAGAGAATCTTCTTAAAAAAGCGTTTTACCGCTCTGGAATCACGCTTGGCGCACAATAAAAAATCAATAGTTTGACCTTCCTTATCTACTGGCTCCCCCGAGTTTGTATCGGGGCTCGGTAAAGATACTTCCATTGCTTTTTCACTTTGATATACGTCTCATCAATTCGATAGGAACGATTGGCGGGTTTCAAATGCTTGCGACATTGTTTTTCCAATTCAGGGGAATAACGAATAATCCAGCGGAATATGGTCGTATGATCCAGTTCAAGACCCCGTTCCTTCATCATTTCTTCAAGTTGGCGATAGCTCAACGGATAGCGCAGATACCATCTCACGCACAAAATAATTATTTCGGGCAAATAGTGGCGCCACTTGAACGGATTCTTCATTGTTAAACCCTATCTAACTCCTTCTCTTTGTTACAGTTATTGTTTTTGCAACAGAACCCCCAAACAGAACAGATGAGCCTTAAAAGGTTTCAAGAGAT
Source organism: Methylacidiphilum caldifontis (assembly GCA_945877805.1). Lineage (GTDB taxonomy): Bacteria > Verrucomicrobiota > Verrucomicrobiia > Methylacidiphilales > CAMAQI01 > CAMAQI01. The sequence continues at coordinate 2,328 of CAMCSM010000035.1, forward strand.
GATTACTCACGAGTCGGGCCTCCGGGGAATTTCTCAAAATAGTTCCGATATGAGGCTATTGATCGAGCAGCAAAAAACGGATGAGCACGCTGAGGAGGCAATTTCACTTTTTTGTTACCAAGCAAAAAAATCGATCGGGGCGTTGACCGCAGCTCTTCAAGGACTCGATACACTGGTGTTTTCCGGGGGCATCGGAGAGAACTGTCCCTTGATCCGATCGAAAATTTGTCGAGGGTTGGAATTTCTTGGGATTCAAGTGGATGAACAGTTAAACGACAAAAATGCCTCCGTGATTTCAACGCAAACAAGCGAAGTCATCATTCGAGTCATTCCCACAGATGAAGAACAGATGATCGCAAGATCCGTATCCCGTGCGATCGAACCCAGTACCGGAACGGCGGAGAAAAAACATTTCCACGCAAAGCCGCAAAGCTTCCCAAGGTTCTCCCCGCAGGAATTTAAAAAATAATCCTAAATTCGGCAGTTGAAGCCGTATTTACCTCTCTACCACCCTTCACCCAAAGGGTGAGTCCCATTTGGAGGGGCACCTCCGTCCGTCTGCTGACGGATCGGAGCTGCCTCTCCATTTTAACTGTCGAATTTAGGATAATACAATAATTTGAAGCGATTCGTAAAACGAAAAGAAATCCCTCGCTTTTTTCCTCGATTATTTTAGCAATGGTCAGATGAATCGCGTAGGAATGGGATATGATGTTCACCAATTGGTCACTGGGCGTAAGCTTGTTTTAGGAGGGGTTGAAATTCCTTTCGAAAAAGGGCTCGATGGCCATTCGGATGCCGATGTTCTGATTCATGCGATTGCGGATGCCCTTTTAGGGGCGATGGGAGAGACGGATATCGGTCATTTTTTCCCGAATACCGATCCGCAATGGAAGGGCTGTTCGAGTCTCATTTTTCTTGAGCAAATTCGGGCTCTTGCGGATAAGAAATGGGCGAATATTCTCAATATCGACGCAACGCTGATTGGAGAAAGACCGAAGATCTCCCCACATCTCACTGAGATGAAGCTCAAGATCTCAAAGGCTCTTGGAATCGCCGTGGATCAAATCGGGATCAAGGCGACGACGAATGAACGGATCGGTTTTATCGGCCGTGAAGAGGGGATGGCGGCGATGGCCGTTGCTTTAGTCGATTTTAAATAAATCCGTAAAATTCGCTGAGAATTTTAAACCGCTGATCACCCCGTCCGTCCACTGACGGATCACTCATCCTCGCTCATCTAGGGAGGCCTAATCGCTGGATAGCTCAATAGCTGGATAGCTTAAATTCATTTGAAATACAGGGAAGGGCCTCGCGCGGAGACGCTGAGACGCAGAGAGTTTTAAATTCTTAATCCAAAAACAGTGAAGATTCGTTCCGGCAGCCGGGCGAATTTGCACCCCCGTTGACCCCTATGCCAAACGTTCGAGACTCTGTTTTTCTTACTATTTTTCGCTAAGCTCAAATTGGTTTTCCCCTGTTTTAAATCCCTTTAAATCCGTGTGATCCGTGATATCCGTGGTTAAAAATGGGTTAAATCTGCTCGCCTCCCTCTTTCCTGTTGCATGAAAAAGAGAGTCGATCTACTTTTAACCGATCATGTTATTCGATCCCCTTCAACTTGATTTAGAAATGCTTGAGTCTCAACTGGCGACCCAAACAGCGCAAGAACGGGTCGGATGGGCTTTGGAAACCTTTACGGATAAAATTATTCTCAGCTCGAGTTTCGGAGCTCAATCGGCGGTGCTCCTCCATATGGTCACGGCACAAAAACCGGAGATTCCGGTGATCTTAGTCGATACCGGTTATCTTTTTCCGGAAACCTATCAATTTATCGAATCACTCACTCAACGGCTGAACTTAAACCTCAAAACCTATCGCTCTCCTCTCTCTCCTTCGGAGCAGGAATCCCAATTCGGAAAGCTCTGGGAAAAAGGGGTCGAGGGAATCACCCAATATAATCAGATCAATAAAGTCGAGCCGATGAATCGAGCCCTTGAGGAGTTAGGGGTCTGGGCCTGGATCGCCGGACTCCGCCGGCAACAGTCCTCGACACGGAAAAATCTCACTTTTCTTCGGACTCAAGGAGATCGCCTGAAGATCCACCCGATTCTCGACTGGACCGATAAAGATATTTTCGATTACCTCACGAAAAACAATCTCCCGTATCACCCCCTCTGGGATCAAGGCTATGTCTCGATCGGAGATCTCCATACGACCCGTAAGCTCGAGGCGGGCATGACGGAGGAGGAGACTCGATTCTTTGGCCTCAAGCGCGAATGCGGTCTCCACGAAGGGTAAAGAAGGCCTAATCGCTGGATAGCTAGATAGCTTAAATCCAGGGGAAGGCCTTGGCGAAGGTGGATAAAATTCGTGCTTATTCGTGTTCGTTAGTGGTAAAAAATGGGATTAACCGTTTAAAATAATGGTGTTGATCGAGGAATATTTCCGAAATCCTTGATCAAAAGTAAGAATTGAAAAATTACCCGTAGCGGCAAAAGCCGCTAAATAAGCATCGGTCCAGGCGCTTCCGGAAGAGGCTTTGGTTTGAGTCAGTTTTCTCCACTCACTTTCGTGATGATCTCCGTCGATTTCATCGATGAGTAAGGTATTCTCGGCACTCATGAGCTCATCGAAAACCCCCCAGGCACGAATCATTGTGAGACGAGATTCACCCATGACTTGCTTATTGCAAAGAAGCCGCAAAAAACTCATCTGCGTGACCCGACAAAATAGGCGCTGGGTATGCGGAGAAAGTCTCTTCCAATACAAATTCATTGCTGGATGATGAGGATGTCCTTCAACCACTAAGGCGAGCCAAGCATTCGCATCTAAAAGCAATCCATTAGCTGTGGACATAATCCCCATCCTCTAGCGCTTCGATTTGAGCGTTTGTCAAAACAGAGATCATCGGACCACATTTACCCCGGATGAGAGGAAGCTTCACTGATTTTTTTGACCTTTCAGAATAGGCTCCTACCGGATTTGAAATTTCCGCCTGCAACAGGTCTGTCATGTAATCTTTAAGCGATCTTCCTTGAAGAGCAGCTCTCGCTTTGACCTGCTTAAAGAGCGGTGTCGGGATATCAATCGTTGTGCGCATAAAAACATATTCGCACAAATTGATCTTAAGTCAAGATGAGCCAAAAAAACGCTATTTACTGTGGACAAATGAGGTTAGCTGTTGTCTTATCAAAAACAAGAAACAGGAAAGACAATTTGATAGGAAAAAAGGAAGTAAGAATTCTGAATTTTGTATTTTAAAAACCTACTTTCCTGATTTCCCCATATTAAATGCCTTTTATGCCTCTGAAAGTCTGAAGGAACTTTTTTTTAAAACAGTTTACCCGCTAAAACTTATTTACCCCCCTATTTGCTTCAGCAATGAAATCGCGTTTCTACTCGCCTTAATTTCTCTCCTTTCGGCGATCCTCATGACGCTGGCATTAAAATTGCTTTTCTCCCCGTTAAAACTCTTGCCACTGATTGCAAAAACAGTAGCGTTTGACCTGCTATGAATCTGAATCAATCTATCTTAGATCGCGTTGGAAATTTCAACGGACTTTACGATCCTACCTTTGAACACGACGCGTGCGGAGTCGGATTCGTCGCCAGTATCCATGGAGAATGTTCTCATGCGATTTTAAAACGGGCCATTTCTTGTGTTTGCCGACTTCAACATCGCGGAGCGATGGATGCCGATGCAAAGACTGGCGATGGCACGGGGGTTCTGACTCAGATTCCCTACGATTTATTCCGCCCAGAAGTCGAGAAAATGGGGCATAAACTTTTTCGCAATAGCGATCTTGCCGTCGGCGTTCTTTTTCTCCCCCGTAAAGAGGAATATGAGATCGGGATCTGTCACAAAGTAATCAAAGAGGTCCTTCAAGAAAAAGGGCTCATCCTTTTTGGATTCCGTAAGGTCCCCATCAAAATGAATGTTCTCGGCGACAAAGCTCTCGAAACTTGCCCGGAATTCGAGCAAGCTCTCATCGGTCGCTCTCCTGACTCTTCGCTTTCCGATCTCGATTACGAGAAGACCCTCTTCTTGTGTCGCAATGAGATCGAGGACCGCGTCAGTGCCGCCGGCGTAAAACATTTTTACATCCCCTCCTTCTCAAGCCGGACGATCGTCTATAAAGGTCTTTTGACCTCGTTGCAGCTCGATAAGTTCTACGACGATCTTCGTAATCCCCTTTATAAAACAACCTTGGCGGTCTTCCACCAACGTTATAGCACCAACACCTTCCCGACTTGGCCTCTCGCCCAACCGTTCCGAATGATGGGTCATAACGGTGAAATTAATACGGTTCAAGGAAACCGAACCTGGACGAAGGCTCGTGAGCCAGAACTCCAAAATGAATTTTTCGGCGATAAAATTAAAAATCTTCGTCCGGTGATTCAGCCCGGCGGCAGTGACTCTGCCAGCTGCGATAATGCCCTTGAGCTTTTAATCATGGGGGGACGCGATCTGTTACACGGAATGATGATGATCGCTCCTGCTGCCTACGAAACCGATGCCACTCTCTCTCCTGAGGTCCGTGGATTTTACGACTATCACGCCTGCTTAAATGAGCCGTGGGATGGACCGGCGGCCTTGGTGATGAGCGATGGATCGACCGTCGCCGCTTGCTTAGATCGAAACGGCCTGCGGCCCGCTCGTTATAAAATTACGAGTGATGGACTCGTTCTTTTAAGTTCTGAAGTCGGTGTCGGTGATATCGATGATAAAACCGTCATTGAAAAAGGTCGCCTCGGGCCGGGGGAAATCCTTGCGATCGATACGGTGAATAAAAAGCTCCTTCGCAATGAAGAGATTAAATCTCAATACGCCGTTCGCCAGCCCTACGCGGAGTGGGTCAAAGCAAATTTAACGGTCATCACTCCCGGAACTGAGATTGCTCCGGAGAGTTTTGCCGATTCCACTCTTCTTCAACAGCAACTCGCATTCGGTTACTCGGAAGAGGAGATCAAGCTGATCCTGAAACCGATGGCAGAAACTGGGGAAGAGGCGATTGGCTCGATGGGCGATGATGCCCCCTTGGCAATTCTCTCCGCAAAGCCGCGTCCGTTGTATCACTATTTCAAACAGCTTTTTGCACAAGTGACCAATCCTCCGATCGATCCGATCCGTGAAAAATTAGTTATGTCGGTGGAACTCCTCTGCGGCCCTCGCCTGAATTGGCTCGCGGAGACTCCTGCTCATGCAAAATTAGTTCGCTTTAAAAGTCCCCTTTTAACGAATGCGGAACTCCAATCGTTGAAGGGAATGAAAGATTTTCCCGCTGCAACAATCTCGACTCTTTTTGAATTGAAGGAGGGACCTGAAGGACTTGAGAAGGCCTTGACCCGTCTTTGTGCCGAGGCTGAAAAAGCGGTCGATGCCGGAAATTCCATCATCGTCATCAGTGATCGCGGAGTCTCCTTGCATCAAGCCTCGATCCCGATGCTATTGGCTGTTGGTGCTGTTCACCATCATTTGATTCGTGCCGATAAACGCTCGAAGGCCAGCCTCATCGCTGAAACCGGGGAATGTCGCGATGTTCATCAATTTGCCTGTCTCTTCGGTTATGGAGTGACGGCGGTGAACCCCTATCTTATCTTCCAAACCTATCTTGATCTTCTCGCAAAAGGGGAACTCAAAGCCGCCGATTCTGCGAGCATCGTCAAAATGTACCGCGGATCGATCGAAAAAGGACTTCTCAAAATCATGTCCAAAATGGGGATCTCCACTTTGGCAAGTTACAACGGGGCTCAAATTTTTGAATCGATTGGGATTCATCCGGAGGTCGTCGCTCAATATTTCACGGGCACCTCCAGTCGTATCGGCGGACTCAAGCTCAAGGAGATCGCCGAGGAGACCTTACGCTTCCATCACGATGCCTTTGGCTCCGATGCCAAGCTTCTCGATATCGGCTACTACCGTTTCCGTCGCGATGGCGAAATGCATGCCTTAACTCCGCCGGTCATCCAAAATCTTCACACCTATGTCGGCGTCAAAGGAATGGATAAAGCCGGTAAGATCGAAGATTATCAAAAATATGTCAAAGCAGTCACCGATAGTCAGCCCCTTGCAATCCGTAATTGTTTAGAGATTAAGAAAGCAACTGCGATTTCAATCGATGATGTGGAGCCGATCGAAGAGATTCGTCGTCGTTTTACCTCAGCCGGAATGTCCCTCGGGGCTCTTTCCCCTGAGGCTCATGAAGCCCTTGCGATTGCGATGAATCGGATCGGTGGAAAATCGAATTCCGGAGAAGGGGGCGAAGATCGTGCTCGCTTCACCACGATGCCCAATGGCGACTCAAAAAACAGTCGAATCAAGCAAGTCGCTTCGGGACGTTTCGGTGTCACTGCGGAATATCTTGCGAGTGCCACTGAGATCGAAATTAAAATGGCTCAAGGATCGAAACCGGGAGAGGGGGGTCAGCTCCCTGGTCATAAAGTCACCGGAATTATTGCGAAGCTTCGTCGAAGTGTTGAGGGAGTGACCTTAATCTCTCCCCCTCCGCATCACGATATTTATAGCATCGAAGATTTAGCTCAGCTCATCTACGATCTCAAACAGGTCAATCCGCGCGCTAAGATCTGCGTGAAGTTGGTTTCAGAAGCAGGGGTCGGAACGATCGCTGCTGGGGTCGCTAAAGCCCATGCCGATATTATTTTGATCTCCGGGGATAACGGCGGAACAGGAGCCTCACCGCTCTCCTCTGTCAAATTCGCCGGAAGCTCATGGGAATTAGGACTCGCCGAAGCCCAACAGGTTCTTTTACTCAACGGTCTTCGGAATCGGGTCACCTTGCGTACCGATGGGGGAATGAAAACCGGAATGGATGTCATCATGGGAGCGATCCTCGGTGCTGAGGAATTTAACTTCGGAACCGTGGCCTTGATCGCTGCCGGTTGCGTCTATGTCCGTCAATGTCATTTGAACAACTGTCCCGTCGGGGTCGCCACACAAGATGAACGTCTGCGTGGTAAATTTAAAGGATCTCCCGAAAGCATCATCCATTTCTTTAATGGGGTCGCGCAAGAGGTTCGTGAAATCATGGCGGAGATGGGAGTGCGTACTTTCAATGAGTTGATCGGCCGCGTCGATCTTCTCCAACAACGCCATATTCCCAATCATCCCAAAGCCAATACCGTTGATCTCTCCCGCTTAATCGCCTCTCCAGCGGTCGATGAGACGGTCGTTCGTTATCACACTTGGGAACGTAATGATCGACTCGAAGATCAATCGCTCGATGATATCATCGTTCAAGATGCTAAGAGCGCTTTGAAGACAAAACAAAAAGCGACCTTCGCTTACAAAGTGAAGAATATTCATCGGAGTATCGGCGCTCAATTGGCAGGTGAAATCGGTTATCAATACGGGGATGAAGGTCTTCCCGAGAACACGATTGAACTCAAGCTCACCGGAACTGCCGGTCAAAGTTTAGGGGCTTTCCTCGTGAAAGGGGTGCGCATGTGGCTCCAAGGAGAGGCCAACGATTACGTCGGAAAGAGCATGTCCGGCGGAGAGATCATCCTTGTTCCCCCTGCAAAATCGTTGTTTGATCCAAAGGATAACTCCATCTGCGGAAACACCTGTCTCTATGGAGCCACGGGCGGCCATCTCTTCGTTCACGGCTGCGCAGGAGAACGTTTTGCGGTTCGTAACTCGGGAGCCACGACGGTCATCGAAGGGATCGGCGACCACGGTTGTGAATATATGACCAATGGAACCGTCATCGTCCTCGGTGAAACGGGAAAAAACTTTGGGGCCGGAATGTCTGGCGGGGTTGCTTATGTCCTCGATGAGGCAGGAACCTTTGAAAAACGCTTCAATCCGGGAATGGTTGGAATCGAACGCTTAAAAGAGAGCGCCGATATCACCAAATTGAAAGAGTTGATCTACCGTCACCTTGAAGTCACTGAAAGTGGATTCGCTAAAGAGATCCTTGCGAATTGGGCGAAGTACGAACCGATATTCTGGAAAGTGGTTCCTCACACTCCAAAACCGATCGTAGCCGCCCCCGTCGCAGTCGAAGCAAAGGTTTAAACCCAGATTTGGAATGAGAGATCGTTTCATCATGCAGCTTCATCCGTCAGCTGACGGACGAGTGAAGACTATAAACCCTCAAAACCACAATACCATTTGAACCTAAAAACAATGAATTTAGCCACAGAGAACGCAAAGAACTCAAAAATGAAAAATAATTTGGGTTAACATATACTCCAGAAAAGGGGATTTATTGAGGCTTCATTTTATTTTGTGTTCTTTGCGTTCTCTTGCGGCTAAACTCCTTATTTAAGGTCTTCGCTTTTCTTTGCTTTCCCTCGGCTCTTTCGCTACGCTGGAGATCATGACAAATCCTTTTTATTTCCAGAAAAAAGTGGCGGTCACCGGCGGGCTCGGACTCATCGGAAGCTTTCTCACTCGAGAGCTCGTGAATCAAGGAGCCCATGTGATTGTCATCGATGATGAGTCCAAAGGCTCTTGGAAATATATCCCCGATCTTCAATCGAAGGTCGAATACCGTAAAGGGACCCTCGAAGATCCCAAGTTTGCGATTCAATCCATGGAAGGGGCGGACTATGTTTTTCACCTCGCCTCCCGCGCTTATGGGGTCGGATTTAGTCAGAAAAATAATTTCGAAATGTTTCGCTTTAACGATCTCGTCAATACCCATGCTCTCGATGCCATCGCGGCAATCAAACCGATCCACTCCCTCGTTGTCAGCTCCTCCTGTATTTATCCGGATGATGGCCCAACGCCAATGAGTGACTCCTATCCTTTCTCGGGAGAGCCAGAGCATGTCAACTGGGGCTATGGCTGGGCGAAACGGATCTTAGAACAAAAAGCGGTGATCTATCAAAAGGAGACCGGTATTCCCATTACAGTCGTCCGTCCCTTCAATATCTATGGGGAACATTATCATTGGGTCGGCGAAAGCTCTCAAGCGATCCCGATGTTGATTCATCGACTGATGTTGGGAGAAAATCCGATGGTGATCTGGGGCTCCGGAAATCAACGTCGCAACTACGTCCACGGTTTAGATTGCTCTCGTGTGATGCTTCGGCTCGTCGAAAACGGTTATTTCGAGCGACCGATCAATATCGGTCGCGAGGAAACGGTCTCCGTTAAAGATCTCGTAAAACGTCTCGCCCAATTCTCGGGAATGAAAACGGAGATTCAATGCGATCGCACAAAACCAGAAGGCCGCTTTATAAAAAGTGCCGATAGCAAGCTTTTGATCGCCGCTCTCGGCGATGATTTCGAATGGATGATCTCCCTTGACGACGGTCTCCAACGAATGCTCCAATGGCATAAAACTACTTTTTGATCGCCGCTGACTCCTCTTCTTATGCAAGTTCATTCCCCCCCGTCGCGGGTTCGTTATCAAGTTCTTCTCTTTACCTTATTTCTGGCCGCGATCTCCTATCTCGATCGGGTTTGCATTTCCATGGCGGCTCCCGCAATCAAGCATGACCTCGGATTAACCGATTGGCAGATGAGTAAAATTTTTAGTGCTTTTACTCTGACCTACGCCCTTTTTGAAATTCCGAGTGGCTGGCTCGCCGATCGATTCGGCCCTCGACTGATGCTCGCTCGGATCGTCATCGGTTGGTCGATTCTCACGATTGCCACCGGATGGAGCGTCGGGTTCCTCTCCTTACTTCTGATTCGTCTTCTCTTTGGAGCCGCAGAGGCGGGAACTTTTCCCGGCATCTCCCGAGTCTACTCCCATTGGCTTCCAAAGCCATTTCATGCCACTGCCTTTGGACTTGCGATTATGACCGGAGCTCTTGCAGGAGGTCTTTCTCAACCGTTGATTGCGAAACTTCTTGAGATCTCAAACTGGCATCTGGTGTTCACTATCTTTGGTTCGCTCGGATTTATCTGGGCACTCCTCTGGCTTCTCTATTTTCGCGATTGGCCTCAAAACCACCCCCAAGTGAATGAGAGCGAACTCGCTCTCATCGGAAATGATCCCTCGGAACCGGAGCCAGATTTCTCATGGAAAACGATCTTTCAAAATCGCAATATCCCTTGGCTTTGCCTCATGTACTTTGGGGTCATCTACGGCTGGTATTTTTATCTCACCTGGTTTCCGACCTATCTCATGCGAAATTTTAATCTCGATCTCATGGGGACAGGCTATCTCTCCTCACTTCCCCTTTTTGGAATCGCACTCGGGGTCTCCCTCGGCGGCTGGACCAGTGATCGCTGGATCAAAATTTTGGGCGAAGACCGTGGCCGTCGACTTCCAGGATTACTGGGCCTCCCTTGCGCGGCGCTGATGATTCTCATGGCTACCCATTGCGAACAGGGATGGAGTGCTGCGATGATGATTGCAATCGCCGCCGCCCTCAGCGCTTTCGGGGTCGCCTCAGCATGGTCTGTTTGTGTCACGATTGGGGGAAAACAGGCCGGCGTTATCAGCGGAACGATGAATACCTTTGGAAATCTCGGAGGGGCCACGAGTCCCCTCGTATTCGGATATCTCATCCAAAAAGGTCACGCCTGGAATCTTCCGCTCTACACAATCGCGGTCGCTTATCTCATCAGCGCTTTTGCATGGGGGATGATCTCCTTGAAAAAATATCGACCCGCCTAAATTCTGCGGGATTTATTCGATCTCCACAATCTCCGCCCCCTCCGGCAAATCCCCAGGCCTTGCATCGGGAAGAGTCATGAGCCGTTGTGCCTCCTTCGGCATAAAAGCGTGAAATCGCTCTCTTCGCTCTTGATCTAACGAGTGCGTCGCATCATCGATCAATAAAACGGGCCACGACCCTTTCGTCTCATATAAATGCCGTGCCTCCATCAATCGCAACGCCAAAGAAAATACTCTCTGCTGCCCCTGCGATCCAAAATCGGCCGCCGACTTTCCTCCCAACTGAAGATCCCACTCATCTCGATGAGGGCCGACTAAGGTCTGCTGTAAACGCCGCTCCCGTTCCCAGAGCCCCTTCCAATCCGGCGCCCCTTTCCATTTGGGACGATATTCGATTCCAACCGCAAGCGAACCAAATCCAAGATCGGTCCCAGCACTTTGTAAACTCCCTTGAATCCGTGCCGATTCAACGACTCGATATCCGGTAATCTTCTCTGCCAAAGGCTCAAATTGTTGCTGAAGCGCTCTGCCGATCTCCTCGCTAGGTCGCTCCTCTTTAAGCCACGCATTGCGCTGTTTTAAGACTCGGTGATAGCGCTGTGATAACTCAATATAAGCCGGGTGCTGCTGTCCTAATAAATGATCCATCCAATGCCGCCTAACCGCCGCCCCCCCCGTCACAAGCTGCTGATCCTCCGGAGTAAACAAAACGGTCGGCAGAACCCCAAAGAACTCTTTTGGATCACGCACTCCCTCACGATTTCTCTCTAAAGATCGGCCCGATTTTTTCCAAGTAAAAGACATGAATGCCTCCGCTCCAGAAATGATCTGCGCATCGACTCGAAAGGCCTCCCCACCCCACTTCAACATCTCCTCAAGATGAAGCGTGCGAAAGGAGCGTAAACGTGATATTAAATAGACAGCCTCAAGAATCGAGGTTTTCCCTTTTCCATTCTTCCCCAAAAATACTGTCACCCCTGGAGCTAAATCTCGCTCCCATGCCGCATGACAACGAAATTCGTGCAAGCGTAAGTGATCGATTCGAATCATCGCTAAAATTTACATAGATCGAAAAAGGTTGAAAGGGATTTCCTTGGGCACAAAAAAAGCGCGATCAATCGCGCTTCTCTTTTTTTAGAATGGAGTCTATTTCTCAGGACTCTCTTTTTCTTGCCTCTTTTTTCAACTCAAAGAGACCATCTCCTGATACAACTTTAAATACTCCGTTTCAAATAGTTCCGCTGAAAATCTTTTTACATTTTGAAACCCTAGCTCTTGTCTTTGCTTCCGATATGAGGCGCAATCCAAACGAACAAGCTCCTCAACCATGCCCCCCACATCTTCTGAATCGCAAAGAAAAGCCCCTTCTCCTGCGATCTCAGGGATAGAGGAATTCCTTGCCGAAAGAACAGGAGCCCCATGGTGCTGCGCTTCAATAATCGGCCACCCAAATCCCTCAAAACGACTCGGAAAGATAAAAGCAAAGGCCTCCCGATACAATACAACTAAAGTGGCGTTCGAAACCTTCCCAAGATCAATAATCTCCTCTCGAATTCCTAGGTCACTCGCTTCTTCAAGCAACTCCTTACTTAAAGGCTCTCCAACAAAAACAAGCTTATCTCCCTTACTTTGTCTCCACCTTGAAAATACTTTCAAAACTACGGAGCGATTCTTTCGTCTTAAATTCGAACTCACATTCAATAAATATCTTAAAACCAAACGCTCTCCAAAAATTTCAGACTTCTGCGGAAGCTCGCTCTCCCGAACGCAACTCATTTCTGGCCGAATGGGGTTTAAAATAACTCGCGTATTCTTTTCTAACGAAGCTTTGTCCTCCTCCATCACTAATGAAATAAAAGATCTTTTCGTATATTCAGAAACGGCCACTCGTTGCGCCGCTTTCGATAATCCTAATAAAATTCTTTTCTGCAGAAGTTTTCCAAAAAAACTTGCTTGGCAATCCGCGAGCTCTCCTCGAGCCCCCTGAATCGCCCCCACATCATGCGTCGTCACAAGAACAGGGATTCCTTTAATTCCATTCACATAGTTCGCATTCGAGTGATCGACGATATGAATGATCCAAGGGATTCCTTCTTCTCGAAGACTCAAACATAAATACTTTAAAGTTTTTTTAAAAAATACATATTTATCGACGTACCTCAGATATTTTTCAATCGAGAGGCTCGACCCCTTAGTCCCCAAATTCACCTCAGGATCTAACCTCCGATAGGGAATCTTATTCTTTTTTAAAATCTCTTCTAAATGATTCGCGTAACGAATCATACTTTCCTGCTGATCCGCAGGATAATTACCGATAAGACAGACACCGTATTTCATTTAAGAATAAGCGATCAGCTGATTTAATTTACTTACCGTTTCCTCGATCCGAAAGTTTTCCTCAAATATCTTTCTCGCATTGAGCCGATAGCCATTGAGTTCCTGCTCTGAAATCTGGCTCCATTTTTTCAATAAACCTTCCATCCCCTCAACGGTATCTGATGAAACCATTCCCCCCTTTCCTCTCTCAATCGTTTTCCAAATATTAATTTGATCGGAAATAAGCACAGGGGTTCCACACGCAAGCGATTCGACGACGGCAATTCCAAAATTTTCTTGATGCGAAGGAAGACAAAAACAGTGGGCACTTCGAATAAGGCTCCACTTCATTTCTCCTTCGACTCCCCCCGTCCAAATGACCCGATTACTTTCATCCTCAATCTGCTCTTTTGCTAAAGCGCTCAGCTTCTCTTCGTATCCCTGCTCCCCCTCTGGCCCTGCGATCACCAAAACCCAATCACGATCGTGATGAAGAGCAGTCGCAAAAGCGCGGATCAATAGATCGCACCCTTTCTTGGGATGGAGTCGCCCTAAAAAAAGTACTATTTTTTTTCCGATACAACTCGGATAGATCTTAAAAAATAACTCCTGATCCGAACTTTTTTCTTTCCGTGGATCGTGAATCCCTAACGGGACAATTTTATCCTTTGCTTCATAGGGGTAAAAAACTTTTGATGACGATCTCTGTTCCTCTTCACTGGTATAAATAACAGCACGCGCCCCTTTTAAAACCTTTGATTCAAAGAGCCACCAGTAGAGACATTTCTTGAGATGCTTTAAAGGGTAAGTCCTGCGGAACCAATCGTCCAACATCCCATGCGGAAAAAGATAATAAGGAATGGAATGATTTCTTAAAACTCTCCATGCTCCCAATGTATGATACTGCCATACCCCATGAATAATCACCCGATCGTATTCGTTGAGATGCTCTTTTAACCAGGGAACTAATTTTGAGGAATAGCGATAGACCCCCGACTGTGAAGGGATTCGGATCAATTCGTATCCCTCGGATAACGACTCCTCTTGCTCTGGCTGAAGTGCCAAAATATGCGAAATAATCCCCTCTTCCTCTGAGGCCTTTACCCATGCCTTTACAAAAGCAAGCGTTCCCCCCATCGCAGGATCAAACCCCGGAAGTAGATGAAGCAGTTTCATGGCCCCAAATCAATCCACATACCCTATTTTACGACTAAAATATTTTTTATCCCCTTCAAGCAATTGGATCTCCCGAGCAGGAACTCCTGCATAAAGACGATAGGATTGCTCAAATTTTTTATTCAAAACAGCCCCTGCACCCAAGACAGAATAGTCCGGTAATTTCGCCCCTCCAAGAATAATCACTCCCGTTCCGATAAAACAATAGGACCCAATCGAGATCGAGTGACACTCTTGCCGGCTCTCATGAAGATTGATTGAATGCGTCAAAATCTGGCTGCGAAATCCAGCGACGGTTGAAAAAGCGCCGATTAAAACTTCGTCGGTACAATCAATCAAATGTCGGTTCGTAATCGCCGCCTCTTTTTCTAAAATCAACTTTGGATTTCGTTGACGCTCTGATAAAAATGCGTTCGATTCCATCGGCTCTCCTGTGATCCAATTCAACCGCCCGATGTAAGCATTTTCCTCCATAGTCAGCTCCTCTAGCCCTTTAACAACCGTTCCGTGATCAATCCGCGATCCGGCCTCCATTCGAAGTTTTTTAGGGAAGACCCATCCCCATCCCATAGAGGCTTTCTCATGAATGACATACCCAAAGAAATAGATCAAAAGCGGCCGACGAATCAGCCAGGGCATCATTGCGATAAAAAAACGAATTATGAATTTCATAGTTTTTAACCAATCTTATTACTCACAGGATATTTCCTGTTCTGCGCTCTTTTTTGTAAATCAAAATGACAATGATTAATCGCAGCGAGGCACATTCCGGCTCCAAATACCAAAAAACCAAGTGTTGTGGCTCGACTAATTTGGCCGATCAATAACAACTGATTACAGGCCCCAAAAATAAGAATCGGAAACGGATAGCCACTAATTGCCGCCTGAAGCGACATGAGGCCAAGCCACAACGTAAAGAGCACACGCCAACCAATAAAGGCGATTCCCAGAATAGGGCCAGACTCTAAAAGAACTCGATTCCATTCCCCTTCCGCAAGCAAGAAGACGCTCTCCCCCGAAATTAAATGGGCTCCTGCCGAGGTTCCATTCCCCAACCCGTATCCATTCAGAGGGATATCGGTCATTAACTGAATCGGCGTAATATAGTCGGAAAGAACTCGATCAAAGAATCCGCTCGCCCCCCCTTCCACCTGGCTCGCCCCCTCAATCCGATCGGAAAAAGCCGATAATCCTTTTTGCATAAAGTCGAAATTGAGGAGGATCACAAAAAACAGCCCCCCAATCATGACAATTCCTACCATCCGATTGATATTATGAGGACGAAAAAACACATAAACAAACATCATTAAGACAACGAGAAATGAATAGCTCAATGCCAGTCGACTAATCGAAACTGAAAGCGCAATACTAATTCCAACTGCCCCATAAACGAGTTGTCTTGTACTGAGGATTCCTGATGAAAGAAAATAGGCAATCAGAAATGCCCCTCCTAAAGCGAGAAATTCAGCAGCCCCCGTAATATAAGAAAAAGTTCCGGGAGGCCGAATATTTCCAGCCGTCCCCTCAATTTGACTTCCTTCTCCCCCCGCCGCAATATTAATCCATGAATCGGGGGCCGATAAAAATTGGGCCGCCATTAAAATCGCTATAGGAAGAATTAACTTGATAATGGTTTTTCCCATTTTAAGGAAATGCTCCCCTGTCATTAGTTTTCCAATAATAAAAATAAGGGGCAAATGGAGAACATTCGTTCTAAAGCCATAGCATACGACCACTAAATTACTTTCAGGCAAAAATAGGGAGACCATAAACATTAAGATTCCAACAACCATCAAGATAAGCGTCCAAATATTCCAAGGAAAGATTCCGGAGCGAAACGAGGTGAGGTAAATCAAAATTACCACCGGATCTCGGATAATGAGTAAGATCGAAGAAAATTGCGGAACAATCCATTTTCGCAGTGCCCCCTCAAATATTAAAAGCCAAAAATAGAGCCAAATTAAATCTCTTGTCGTAAAACGAATCATCCCATCACCTCAGATGTGCTCAACAATATCTGCTGCTGATATTTTTCCCAAGTAAACTCCTGTGCTCTTTTAAACGCTGCCTCTCCCATCTTTTTTCTCTCTTCCGGATGCTTGAGCCCCCATTCAATCTTCTGCGTGATCGCTTCGATTGAGCGAATCGGTATTGTAAATCCCTCTACTCCCTCTCGAACCACTTGCTCAACACCGGCATGGGGAGTGACGACAACCGGAAGCCCACAGGCCATTGCCTCCAAGATCACCAACGCCTGCCCTTCAAATAAGGTCGGTAAGATCAATAGATCACACCCTTGCATCAACTCCCAAACCTTCGGCTGCACTAATATTCCGTGATCCACAACACGGTTCCAATACGGTTTTAACGCTGATAAATGCTTCGGTTTGACCCCTACCATATGAAACTCTACCTTCTTCGGATCAAAAGAGTCCATTGCTTTGAGTAAATAGCCAATTCCCTTTCTTTGATCGATTCTCCCGACAAATAAAATCTTAAGGGCCGGATTCCTTTGATGGCACTCTCTTGATCGCCATGGAACCGCGGGAGCCCCAAATTGCATGACCCGAATCTTTTCTTCAGGATAGCCGTAGCGTGTCAATGTCGATTTCACAAAATCGCTACAAGCATGAACTCGATCCGCACTCTCCAACTCTTTTTCTTTTCTCTCTTTTTTTTCTCGCGAGTCGTTGAGCCCTCCAATGAGCGAAGCAAACTCTGGAAATCGCGCTGCCTCTTCCTGATAAATTTCTTGCGATGCTTTCCAATACCCAATGGGCAGATCGTAGATTGTTTTTATTCCCCTCTGTTTTGCGCAGCGAAAAGAATCTAATGCTGCATCCTCATAGGCATAAACAACTTTCGAGTTTAAACTGATTCTCTTCGAGGCCCATCGATCTAAATCTTGCCAAACACGATCGACCGAAAAAATTCCGACTTCATGCTGAACTAATTTTTTAAATCTAAATCTCTCCGCAATCAATCTTCCGATCTCTTTAACGGGGTGGAGCCGTAATTTATTTTCAGGAATTGAAAAATTTCGCCTCTTCCCAAAACTCATCGTAGTTAATAATTCTTGTAAGATTCCCTCTTTTTCATACGCCTGAACAACCGCACGAAGATTTGCATTACAGCCTGGGTGAATAACAGAAATCATCTCATCAATTCCAAATAGCTTAACGCAATTTGCTCTCGCTCAAATCGTTTAATATGAAGCGCTCCTTTTTCTCGTCTCCACTCACGATCCCCTTCTTCATTAAGAACTGACTCCATCCTCTCCCGAAGACTTTGACAGTTGCCACGCAAAAAATACCACGCCCCCTCACCCGCCGCCTCTCGCATTCCCCCTCCTTCAGCCGCGATCACGAAACACCCACAGGCAATTCCCTCGACGGCAACCAGCCCAAACGGCTCCTCCCAAATCGAAGGGACTACTAAATAGCGATGTTCATGAAAGGCATCGACTAACTCTTTTCCTCGAAGCTCTCCCTTTAAAAAAACATATTTTTCTAATCCAAGTCGCTGAATCGTGAGACGAATCACCGATTCCTCAGGCCCTTTTCCAATGAGTGTCAGATTACTTTGATATCCCCTTTTAATCAGGGTGTCAAAAGCCTCAAGGAGAAGATGAATTCCTTTATCGGAAACAAAACGTCCTACAAATAAAAAATCCCGCTTCCGCTCCTGGTCCCCCTTAAATTGAAAAAGTTCTGAGTCGTAGGGATTCCCCACCACCCGTACAGAACCGGGAAGCGATTGCGAGATCGCGAGACTGTTCGCCCCATTGAAGGCGAACCTCAATAGATACCGTTTCAATTGATCTTGCCACCCGAGAGTGCCATCGACACGTCGAATCCATAAATGATGAACAATTCCCCAGGGTCGACGTAAGAGAATCAGAGGCCAAAAATAGCGCAGCGAAATATTGTTATGAAACAATAGGTCGCCCCATTTTACCCAACTCCATAACTCGAAAAAGGAAGGAGCTCGAACGACACGATAGCTTCCTATTTCACTTTCTCCTAGAGTTGAGGTCAATACCACCACCTCATGCCCACTCTTTGCCCACTCCTCCGCTAATATTTTAGAGACCGACTCAATCCCTCCAACCTGAGGAGAAAAGGCGTGCGAAACAAGGACGATCTTCATTTCGATAAATCTTCGATCATCTGCCGCGAGATCCGTTCCTGACGACTCTTAGGATCTCTTTTTTCAAGCCGATTTAGAAATTCTTTCTCAAAGTTATTATCGAGTCGAATCAATAGATTATCCTGCATCGTCTCCTCGCGGACTTCATAGGGCTCCTCTCGATTGACAATAACCGCAATTCCAAGCTCTAATAAAGTCGCCACGGTGCTGCTTTTCCCAATAATTTGCCAGGGGGTTGCCGCAATTCCAAAATCAAATTGACGTAATAAGCAGGGAATTTCCTCCTCTAATTTTTCCCCTAAGGCAACAATCCGAAAATCCTCTGTCTGATACTTCGCTTTCAATTGATTTAAAAGCCCCTCCCCTCCTCGAGATCGCCCTAAATGAAAGAAAGCGACTTTTTTCCCCAACGACCGAGCTATTTTTTGTAATTGAAAAAAAAGCGGTTCCGCCGGCCAACTCGAATGAAGCGCTCCGTAAATTCCTGTCCACCACCACTCAGATCGCTCAATGTTTTTATCGAACCCCAATCTTTCGCTTAAGTACCCGTTCCCGTATTCACTATCAATAATTTCAGGAATTGGCACTCCACCAATTAAATCCAAAACTTTTGCCTTCATCCCAATAGCCAGAAGTATCTGAGCATATGTCGAATTACTAGTATGGATGACTCTCGGCGAAATCTTTCTGACAAGATCGCGAACAAAAAACTTCTGCACTTTCCCAACGCACTTCTCCTTAAAACTGGAGCCAGATCGTTCCCCTAACCAAACTTCGTGAAACATGATCTGCCAAGGAACTTTGGGAGCAACCGTCGAAAGTCGATTTCCCCATCCATAAACAAATCCCTTGGGATGAAACCCGTAACAAACAAATTGCAAACTGATCCAATCCGGAGCGAATTTCTGAATCAGGCTCTTTAATGCCTCTTTCTGTAAATCATCACTGACTCCTCTTCCGATACGTAAGGAGGGCGATCGATCGATATCGAGAATCGATTTTATCTCTTCCCCCAACAGAAAGGGATCGTAAAGAGAGGCCATCGCACAGAAATGCCCTTGAGCCCTCAATCCCTTCACAAGCTGCAAAGTAACATCAGCAACGCCATCCTTGCCAAACTCGAGACAAGGGAGAAGAAAAAGAATCTTCAGCGGTTCTCCCCCTTCAAAATAAAAATAATATTATGGTAAAAATGAATGCTCGTAATATTTCTTGAAAAATAGCGGTCCACTGTTCCCTCACTCTCAAACTCTTTATAATTCAATCCATCAACAAGCCTCTTAAAATATCCCACACTCGTTTGCGGATTATTTAAATTTTTAAAATCTCCGCCGCTTGCAGGAGAATAGGAGGTCAGTGTGTCCTCCACGACGTAGATCCCGCCAGATTTAAGCAAAGGAAATAATCTTTCAAAGGTGAAGATCACATGTTCATTTTGATGACTCCCGTCGTCAATAATAATATCCATCGATCCCATCTCCGCATAGATCCGATCCAAGATGACGGGATCGGCCTGACTCCCTTGAAAAATCTTGATCCGATTTTCTTCGTGGTATTTTTTATCAAAATAATCGAGCCCATAGATTTCACTCTTTGGAAAATAAGCTTTCCACACGCGAAGCGTTTCCCCTCCTAAAGTCGGCCACTCATATCCGCCAATCCCAATCTCTAAAATCTTAAGTCTCTTTTTTCGGATCGGTTGAAAATAACGCACATAATGGCGGGCATACCCGTGGCCAGACTGATCTCGATCCCATTTGTCGCTCCCATAATAAAGAGCCAGGCGATAAAGATCCCATGGGCACCAGAAGCGACCGATGAAATTCTTGACGGTTAAATACCCTCTTTTGAGAGACTGGTATTGCCCTTCTGTCAGCCAACTCTTCAGTTTTTTAGCGACTGTTAAAATCATAAATCATAATCCTTACTTTCGTTTCCAATAAACAATCGTATTGTTTACCCAAATCAGTGGCTCGTTTATCTGATGAGCCTCTCGATACTCGTCAACCGCCGCTTTACATCGTGAAAGCTCATAATCATCAATAATGACATATCCTCCTGATGAGAGCTTAGGATAAAGGTTCACAAGCGCATCCATCGTCGACTCATACATATCTCCATCGAGTCGCATGAGACTCAGCTTTTCAAAGGGAGCACTCGGCAAGGTATCTTTAAACCACCCCTTTAAAAAGTGGATACGGTCACTCATAAGATCGAAACATTTAAAGTGATGTTTAACTCGATCTATATCGACCTTCAAATACCCAAGGAGATGCCCAATATCTCCCTCATCGACAGAATAGTTCTCAATATCAGGTTTCGGAAGCCCACAAAATGAATCCGCAACCCATAATTGCCGCTCGCGATCGTCGTAAGCCTCAAGAGCCGCCGCCATAAAAATCGAGGCCCCCCCCCGCCAAACACCGGTTTCAATTAAATCACCAGAAATATTTTCTTCGCAAATTGCCTTCACGCATTCTTCAATATTGGTCAACCCCGCTTTGCCAATGAGACTTAAACTCCGAGACGATGTTGACATCGCTTGACTGTTTGAGCTCTCAACGGGAATCATCCGATGAATGACAACGCGGCACTTCGTTAAAAACCGAATCATCGGCTCCATATAAATTTTCTTATGCCAAGGCCGATAGTCGTGCAATTCGACCGGTTGAAGGTAAAATCCCGTAATCTCTGTTTGGAGGGTATCCATAAGTGACTTCTTAACGAGCTCTAAATATCTTTCTTTTATATTCATCAGTATTTTCCTTTCTCTTTATTTTATAATAAATTCATCAAAACAAAAAAACTTTTCTCCAGGACGACTCTGATTCCATTTCCTATTTTCATATCGAAATTTAAGGGCATTTGAAAACCGCCGCACCACCTCTCCGATCACCAGAAAATCCCACGCAAAATAGCGAAGTCGTAAACGTAATAAATTCCCCGCCATTCTTACAGCCATACTGAGAAATCCATAGAAGAAATAAGGGAATGAAAAGTATTTAAAATTAAAAATAACTAAACTGGAGAAATTAGAAAGATAACGTCTTTTGCCAACAGAGACTTTACCTTTAGCGATTGTTTTTTGATTTGAGGCCCCACAGGCATGATATACTTTTGCCTCTGGAACAGCAACGCAAGACTCTCCCCGCTGCCACCCTCGAATAAATAGATCGATATCTTCATGATTTAAAAAGTAGGAGGAATCCCATCCCCCCCACTCTCGATACTGTTTAGCGCTGATCAGGAATGCGCCGGCGCAGGGAAAGGGAATCTTAGATCCTAAAAGAAGCTCGCAGTCGAAATTCATCGCATAAAAGGGATGCGGAGAATTTAATGAGAAACCGGTTCTTATAAATTGAGTTCCGGCATGAATTCGCTCTTTTCCATCATAACTCCACTGCCAAGGATCGGCAGCCACAATTCCCTTTTCTAAATCAATCGCTTTTTCTAATTGCTCGAGACAATCCGCCTCAAACCACATATCTTCGTTGCAAAAGAATAGGTTCTCTTTCGTTGCCCGAAGCGACCCCACATGATACCCCGCGACTAACCCACTTTCTGGCGGCTCAGAAATAACAGTAATCCCTGAAATCGATTTTAAGAAAGAGGCCGATTCATCCGTGCTCTTTCGATCGACTACGATAATTTCAAGCTCGCAACCGATCTGCCCCTTCAATGACTCCATCAGCCGAGGTAAATATTGAAATCCATTAAAATTGGAAATAATAACAGAAACAGCCATCGATTAAACTCTCCAGCCTTGAGGAAGATTTTTGAGTATTTCAATGTTTTTAAACTCTACAGGAACTGCTGGCCCTTGCGCCTCCACCCATTTTGCCATTCGAGCAATTCCCTCATGAAGCGAAACAGTCGGTGCCGGATTAAATACTTTTCTCACTTTTTCATGATTTGAAAATGCATGAACCACTTCATTTCTCTCGGGCATATGCCGCGCTTCTGGAGAAACAGCGAAAGCTTTTGCAATTGCCTCCACTAAATCGAGAATCGTGTAAGGAGTATCCGCTCCAATATTAAAAACTTCATTGATCGCCCCTAATGTCAGAGGCGCGCGCGCAATCAGCGGGGCGACATCATCAACATGCGAAAAAGCTCTCGTCTGCAAGCCATCCCCAAAAACAGACATCGGCTTCCCCTGCAACACCTGATTCATAAAGATTCCGATCACATTTCGGTATTTATCTGCAATATTCTGTCGCTCTCCATAGACATTGTGAGGACGAAAAATCACGTGATTCAGTCCAAACATTTCATGAGCGGCTTTAAGATCAAGTTCTACCGCATACTTTGAAATTCCGTACGGATCTTCTGGCTGAGGAATTAAATCCTCAGTCATCGGCACTTGATTTCGACCGTAAACCGCTATCGAAGAGGCAAAAATAAAACATTCGACAGAGTGCTTCACCGACTGATTAATTAAATGCATCGAGGCAACAAGATTGGTCTGATAGTTGTAACTCCGAATAAAATGAGAAAGCCCCTCTGCCGCATAGGCCGCCATATGATAAACATAGGAGTAACCGACTCCTTCCCACAGCGACTCAACAAAATCGGGATCCTTTAAATCTCCTTGAATCCACGTCGCCTCTTTGGAAACGTTTTCGATGAATCCTCCGGAAAGATCATCGGTCGCGACCACTTCAAATCCGAGATTCAAGCAATGATCCACGACATGCGATCCAATAAATCCAGCGGCTCCTGTCACTAATACTCTTTTTTTGAAGCTTCGACGTTTTGAGTGGGTCATAGAGTGGGAAGGTTGAGTTGGAGTTTTGAACATCGCAGATACGAGATTGCTCTGAGGTATTCGAAGTTACGAAAGCCTCTAGCGTTCCGTTTTGCGAGTTGGATGATGCCATTG
>CAMCSM010000036.1 GCA_945877805.1 Methylacidiphilum caldifontis
CTCGGAAAAGAGAAAACCGGTCAGGAGCCATCCGAGGAGAGGGAGCCATTGCATGAAACTGATCTAGAGGTCATTTGGCTGGAATCAATCCTCTATTTTTCGTCGGAACGAAAAATAAGATCAACGACTATGTCGTTGAGGTCGCAGGACGCGACCTGAAAACCAAGAGGAGCTTGAGCGACGATAGGCAGAAAAGACGGAGTCTGGATTTGGAATAAAGTCGGAAAATCCATTTTCCATAGGGAAATCAGGAAAACCCATTGCAGAGCAACAATTACTTTAACATGGTCATTTTGTTTTGGACACCAATGAGTTTAATGAATACCGTCAGCCTGATGCGTTTTTGTTTTCTCATCCTCTTGATTGTTTATTTGCCGTGTTATGGAGAGGGAGTCACTCCTGGGATTGATGTTTTAGTGGAAAAGGAGTTTCCAGGGCTCCTGCATAAAAATGTAGGGTTGGTTACCAATCCTTCAGCGGTGAGTCGAAATGGGAAGTCGACTTTACAGATTCTTTTTCAAGAGAAACGAATTCATTTAAAGGCTCTTTTTGGTCCTGAGCATGGGGTTTATGGGACCGTTCCGGCAGGGAAATATATTTCTAGTTTTCGAGAGTCGAATACCGGTATTTGGGTTCATTCCCTTTATGGTGAGACTCGAGCCCCGAGTCCCTCGATGATGAAAGGACTTGATGTGATTGTCTATGATATGCAAGACATTGGCTGCCGTTCCTATACCTATATTAGTACCTTGGGGCTTGTCATGCAGGAGGCGCAAAAGCAGGGGATTGAGGTGATGGTATTAGATCGACCGAATCCGATGGGAGGAAATCGAATCGAAGGGCCGGGGTTGGTCCCTGCCTATAAATCTTTTATCGGACAATATGCGATTCCTTACGTCTACGGGTTGACCGTCGGAGAGTTGGCTCAATGGATCAATGCCCGATATTTATCGAAGCCTTGTCAATTGACCGTGATTCCGATGAACGGCTGGCATCGAGGAATGGTCTGGGAGCAGACGGGATTAAAGTGGGTTTCGAGTTCTCCTAACATTCCGGATATTCAATCGGCACGGGGATATATTGCGACGAGTATTTTGGGTGATGTCGGGGTGGATACAGGAGTCGGAGAGAAATTTCCGTTTCAGGTGGCGATGCATGAGGGATGGAATGGGGCGGCGATGGCGAAGCGATTGAATGCCAAAGCAATTGAGGGGGTAAGGGCAGAGCCGTTTAGCTATCGAGCGAAAAAGGGACGATGGGCCGGAACTTTGTATTCGGGGGTAAAACTACAAATTGACCCTCAAGCAAGCGGGATATTGGCCTCTTATGGCTTTCATCTCTTGGAGGTGATCCGAAAAGAAAACCCGGAATGGAAAGGATTAGCCCGCGCCAATAGCGAGAAGCGAGGACTCTTTGATAAACTGAACGGCTCTACGGTTCCTCGAGTGATGTTTTTGAATGGAAAATCGGCACAAGAGATTGAACAGACATGGGCGGCCGGACTCGTTCGTTGGAGTGAGGAACGAAAGCCTTTTCTCATTTATTCAAATGAACGTGCCCCGATCCCTTCAATGAAGGCAGAGCCCTCCGCTTCTTCTAAGAATTCAAAAGATTCGAGTGACCGTCCTCAAGGAGTGGAGAAGAGCTTGAAAAATATCCCCGTCATCAAAGCCCCGTAGATTCGTGTTGAAAAATTAGGGAAAGAGGAAAAGGTTGTTATAAAACAAAATTATTTCTTTTTTTTCTTTTTGCTAAGAACCGCCGCTCGGGTCCGAAGACGAAGGGCGTTGAGGCGAATAAATCCTCCCGCATCCGCTTGATTGTAAGCACCTCCATCGGCCTCCATCGTTGCGATATGGGGATTGTAGAGCGAGAGCGGGCTTTTCCGTCCAGCGGTGATGAGATTGCCTTTATAAAGTTTAATTCGAACGGTTCCGGTGACGTTTTCTTGGCTTTGATCGATTGCGGCTTGGAGGAACTCCCGTTCTGGGGCAAACCAAAACCCATAATAGATCATCTCTGAGTAACGAGGGATGAAGGTGTCCCGTAGATGCATGACCTCGCGATCGAGGGTGAGGGTCTCGATTTGTTTATGGGCAAAATGAAGGATCGTTCCCCCTGGAGTCTCATAGACCCCCCGTGATTTCATTCCGACAAAACGGTTTTCGACGAGATCAACACGACCGATGCCATGTTTTCCGCCGAGTTTGTTGAGGGTTCTCAGGACATTGGCCGGTGAGAGTTTCTTGCCATTGATCGAAACGCAGTTTCCTTGTTCGAAATCGAGCTCAACATATTCCGGTTTGTTCGGAGCATCTTGAGGATCGACACTGAGTTTGTACATGTCACGAGGAGGCTCAACCCAAGGATCTTCGAGGATGCCGCTTTCAAAACTGATATGGAGGAGGTTGCGATCCATCGAGTACGGTTTTTTCGCAGTCACGGGAACGGGGATGCCACTCTTTTTTGCATAGGCAATAAGGTCGGCACGTCCTTTAAATTCCCATTCACGCCAAGGGGCAATTATTTTTAAATGAGGAGCAAGTGCGGCATAGGTCAGCTCAAAGCGGACTTGATCATTCCCTTTTCCTGTTGCCCCGTGGGCGACGGCATCCGCTCCCTCAAGAAGGGCAATCTCTGCTTGTCTCTTGGCGATAAGGGGACGGGCGATACTGGTTCCGAGGAAGTACTGATTCTCATAAAGAGCATTGGCGCGAATCATCGGAAAAATAAAATCTTTAGCGAATTCCTCTGTGAGATCATCAATATAACATTTCGAGGCCCCTGTGCGGACTGCTTTTTTGTCGAGTCCTTTGAGCTCCTCTTCTTGACCGATATCAGCGCAGAAGGCGATGATTTCGGCATCGTAGCGCTCCTTGAGCCATTTGAGGATGATTGAGGTATCGAGACCACCTGAGTAAGCGACAACTATTTTCATGCGGCGAGATCGTAAGTGAAAGAACTTTTTTGCCAAGTCCCGATTGTGTAACATTTTATTTACAAGAATTTTGATTGGAATTTTGTAATGGAAAGGACACTATCGGTGATATGTCCACCCGCCGAACTGTCCGCGTGAACGAGGCTGTCCGAATGGAACTGGCCAACTTAATTCAAAGAGAGCGAACTTTGGAAGGGATTATTCTCACGATTTCTTCCGTTGATGTCACCCCTGATTTAAAACAGGCGCATGTCTTTTTAAGTATTTTAAACCAAGAGCTACCACAAGAGACAATCCTCTCGTTACTCAATAAAAGACGTCATGTCTGGCAATGTACCGTCGCTCATCGGCTTTTATTAAAGTTTACTCCGAAACTGTTTTTTAAGTTCGATTCCTCTTTAGAGCGTGGAGATCGAGTGATGCAAATCTTAAACGAGCTTGAGGTGATTTCACCTCTTCCCCCTGTTGATGAAGACCAGGCGTGAGTTTTTAACGGTCTTGACCCCGTTAGCCTTCGGAACCGCTATTTTTGCCGATGAGGCGAAGCGTCCGACGGTCATTGAGCCGCTTTCCCCTTTAGGATTAGAGACTTTATTTTTAACCTGGGCGAATGATCCACTGCGGACAATGCGAATTCAGTGGATTTCTGCCGCTTTACAAAAACCGAATCCGATCGACTTATTTTATCAAAAGAAAAATGAATCGACTTGGATTAAAATCTCCTCGAGCTCACATCCTTTTGGATCGATTGAACATTGGGTGAATCGAGTTGATCTCTCCTCACTCACCCCTGGAACCGATTATCGATTTCGAGTGGCGAATCAACCAGAAGTCTTTCAATTTAAAACGGCCCCTGAGAAATTGGAGCAACCCCTTTGCTTTGCTGAGGGCGGGGATATCGGGACTGATCCGTTAACCGTTATTCCTCTGCATCAAATGGCGGCCTCATGGGAGCCGTTGTTTGGCTTAGTGGTGGGAGATCTCTCCTATTCAAATGGACTCGATGTTTATACTGAGCTTCGTTTTTATAAGCTCTGGAGCGCCCAAATGAGGGGAAGTGGAAATCGTTTGATTCCGATGGTTGCGGGGATTGGGAATCATGAGGTCCAGGGGGGATATCAAAAGACACGGGCCGAGGCCCCTTTTTTTTACGCTCTTTTTGAGGGCCTTTTCAAAGGGAGCGGTGCCTATGGAACATTGGATTTTGGCACCTATCTCTCGATCATTCTTTTGGATAGTCGACATACCTGTGAAGTCGAACTCCAGACTGAATGGCTTCGTGCGACTTTAGCGAAAAGAGCCCAAGTCACCCATCGCTTTGTTGCTTACCATGTTCCGGCCTATCCCTCAGTACGGAAGTTTGATGAGCCGATTTCTGTAGCGATTCGAAAGCAATGGGTTCCTATTTTAGAAACGGCAGGGATTAAAATTGTTTTTGAACATCATGACCACGCTTTTAAACGATCAAAAAAGTTGATCAATGGTCAGGAAAGCCCCGTAGGAGTGACCTATGTCGGAGATGGGGCCTGGGGACGACCAGCACGCCCGATACGGGCTCAGGATGCGAGCGATGGACTCTTAAAGCGTGAGTCTTCCATGAATGTTTGGAAAGTGACTCTCACCGATTCCAATATCGATCTATTGGCCTCTAATGAAAAGGGGGAGGAACTCGATCATTTTGTCGTTTCGCGAGGATCGATCCTTCGATAGGGTGAGAGGTGAATGGCGCAAAAGTTTATCATCTCGGCCACGAATCCTTGTCATCTCTATGAAATGGCAAGAGAGCTCCATTCGCTCAATCGACTCGGTCGCTATTACTCCGGTTATCCGATATGGAAGCTGAAAGGCTCGGAACGGATGCCGATTCAGTGCTATTCGGCTCGTACTCTGCTCGTTTATGGACTTTTAAAGTTCGTTCCTGAACGGTATCGATTTTCGAATTGCTCCCTTTTTCGTTGGCAAGATGAGGCCTTTGATCGTGCGGTCGCCTTGAGCTTATCCGATGACTCTCCCGTTGTCGCGATTCCAGGGCAAGCCCTCGAGACCTTTCGCATCGCCAAGAGACTCGGGGCAAAAACGATTTTAAGTCATGCCACAGGCCCTTTGCAAACATGGATCCATTTGGTGAAGGAGGAGTTCCAGCGAGTCGGCTCCTCTTTTGACCGTTTCTCTCCTGTCGATTCAGAGACTCTCAGTCGACATCAAGAGGAGTACGAAGTTGCCGATTTTCACTGGGTCCCCTCTCAGATCGTCAAAGCTCAACTCATTCAAGGAGGAATCGCAGAGGAGCGGATTCGAGTGATTGCATTTGGCGCCAATCCGACAATCTATCATCAAGGGGAGGGAGTAAAGCGATCGAAACAAATCCTCTTTGCCGGACAGTTAACGTGGCGTAAGGGATTGCGACTTTTAGATCAGGTGATTCCGTTATTGTCTCCGGAGGTTGAGATTGAGTTTGCGGGACCATTTTTAGAAGAGAGTCGGGAATGGGTGAGAAAATGGAGTCGAGATCCTCGGGTGAAATTCTTGGGGCCCCTTTCCTCGGAGCGGTTGGCTGAAAAAATGAGAAAGGCTCAGCTGTTAATTCTCCCATCTGTGGAGGAGAGTTTTGGGTTAGTGGTGGTCCAGGCTCTTTCTTGTGGAACCCCTTGTTTGGTGAGCGATCGTGTGGGGGCTCAGGACTTAATTATCAGCGGAGAAAATGGAGCGATTTTATCGTGGGACTCCCCAGAGAGCTGGAGCCAAGCGATCGAGCATTGGTTGCGGAATCCGCGTCAAACTCAAGGGGATTACAGTTGGAAGAGACAGAGCGCTCTCTTTTTGAATGAATTTTACACGACCGTCACAGATGACGGCGAAGTTGAGAAGTGAAATGATCATTGATACCCATGCTCACCTCGATTATTCCGATTTTGATTTGGATCGCTTAGAGATTTTAAAGCGAGCAGAGGAGGCGGGAGTGACTCGCATCATCTCGATTGGAACGAATGCGGTGACCTCTTCAAATGCGGTCAAGCTTGCCCAAGAGCATCCCTCTGTTTGGGCGACCGTTGGAATTCATCCGACTGAGGTCGATGAGGCTTTGGAATCCGATTATGAGATCCTTCGGAAATTGGTAGGCGAACGAAAGGTCGCGGGAGTGGGAGAGATCGGTTTTGATTATCATCATCTTCCAGGAAAGGAGCTTACTCCTGATGAGGCCGCTCCGTTGATTGCTCAAAATAAGGTTCGGCAGGAGTATTGGTTTCGCAAGCAGCTAGACCTCGCCGCTGAGCATCAATTCAATGTGGTAATTCATCAGAGAGAGGCTTGGGAAGATACACTTCGAGTGATGCGAGAGTACCAAGGGAAAGTTCGCGGTGTGTATCACTGTTTTGGCGGAAGTTATGAGCAGGCGATGGAGGTGATTGCGATGGGCAATCTGATTTCATTTACGGGAATCATCACCTTCAAAAATGCAAAACAGGTTCAAGAAACGGCCCAAAGGATCTCTGCGGATCATTTTATGGTGGAGACCGATTGTCCCTATTTAGCCCCCGTTCCGCACCGGGGAAAACGCTGTGAGCCGTTTCATACTCGTTTGGTCGCAGAGAAGCTCGCGGAGCTACGTTCGGTTTCTCTCGATGAAATTGCTCGTTCGACTTCGAAGGTTGCGGAGTCGTTTTTTAGATTTTAAAAAAATAGCTCCCTACCCTCTAAGACCAAATCGTGAAATCGTTTCCGTTGAGGGTAGGTGGACTATGAAAGGGCTGATTGGCTGATGGACTAATGGGCTGATCGGTTTTGAAATTCAAAAACCGGACTTTTTAAGCTCGTCAATATTCCCATTTTGCGGCTATCATTTGAATCGTGTTGCAACTTTTTGGATTATTAATTTATGCGATCCTCTTCATGGGGAATGTGGAGGCAATAGTTCATTCACTTTCCTCTCCGCAGCTATCAGGCTATTAGGCTCCTCCCAAAGCGACCACATCGACCAATGGCTCGCCCGATCAGTCTCTCCACCATTAGCCAATCAGCCCAACAGTCCATCAGCCCAAATCCTCCAAGCGATCGTTAATAACGCGGGTGCAGTCAAAGGTTTCGCTTGATTCGAGAGAGTTGGACTCTTGAATACCTCAAATGCAGGAATATCATCGTTTATTGAAACTTGTTTTGGAGCAAGGAAAAGAGAAGTCGGATCGTACCGGAACGGGAACTCTCTCTCTTTTTGGGGCGCAGGCTCGGTTTTCCCTTCGGGACGGTTTTCCGGTGGTGACGACTAAAAAGCTCCATTTACGCTCGATTATTCATGAGCTTCTTTGGTTTTTAAAAGGAGATACAAATATTAAGTATCTCCAAGAGAATGGGGTTTCAATATGGGATGAATGGGCCGACTCCAATGGCGATTTAGGTCGAGTTTATGGAGCTCAATGGTGCGATTGGAAAACCGCTGAGGGGAGGACGATTCATCAAGTCAACCAAGTGGTGGAGATGATTCGCAAGAGTCCCGATAGTCGTCGTTTGATTGTTTCGGCGTGGAATCCGGGAGAGATTGAGGGGATGAAGCTTCCACCCTGCCATGTCTTATTTCAGTTTTATGTTCATGACGGAGAGTTGAGCTGTCAGCTTTACCAACGGAGTGCCGATCTGTTTTTAGGAGTCCCCTTTAATATTGCTTCGTATGCATTATTGACCTTGATGGTGGCTCAAGTGACAGGATTAAAGCCGGGAGATTTTGTTCACACTTTTGGAGATCTCCATCTTTATAAGAATCATTTAGAGCAGACTCAATTGCAGTTGAGTCGTGAGCCACGAGCGTGGCCGACAATGAAGTTAAATCCTGCGATTCAGAATATTCACGATTTTAAGTATGAGGATTTTACCTTAGAGGGGTACGATCCTCATCCTGCGATTAAAGCCCCTGTCGCCGTTTAATCTATTTTTCCTAAACCATTGAAAATCCGTGTGATCCGTGATATCCGTGGTTTCAACTGCTTTTTCTAACTTTATTTTATAAATAACTCCATTGCGAAAAGCAGGCCGCTTGACCTGTGAGCTGGTTTTGTCGATCGATCAGATTCCAGACTTTTGCATTTTCGATTTTGAATCGTCTCCCCGATTTACTGACTCGAATCCCTGAGTAATTGGAGAGGAATCCATGGGTACGAACCTCATTCATAAATGCGGCACGGGTCTCTCGCTCCATCGGCTCTGCGGTGAGACGTGAGGGCATTTGAGTCAGTTCCTCCCATGAAAGTTCCCAGAGCGTGAGTGCAGCTTGATTGCCAAAGTTGAGAATTGGATCGGATTGGGTTCCATGAGAGAGGAGGATCAATGGGGATTGGAAGAGCTCTTCGAAGGTCGGATTGAATGAGGGGAGAAGGGGGGTTTTAAAAAAGTGTAAATAGCTTTCGCAGAGTTGATGGGTGTGATCGATTTTCCAGTTTTCTGTGAGAGTGGAGGGGAGCATAAGAGAAGTTGGGATGATAATTCTTTAAGAGGTAGGGGGAGTCTTCAAGGCCGCTTCGACCTCTTTTTTGAGACTGTCGATTGCCTGTTTGGATTGGTTCAGGCTTGCTTGTCGTTCGGTGTTATCAATCAGTTTTTCTGCCGCTTTGAGCGCTTTAATAGCAAGCTCAGACTGTTCTTTGCTGATGCAGAGAGCGAGGTAGGGCTCGACGAGTTCTGTTAAAATCATCAGACCGTTCTCTTTACCAAATTTTTTGATGACCGTTTGATAGAGAGAAAAAGAGTCCTCGTAGTTTTCGTTCTGCATTTTTTGGAGCGACTCTCGGGAGGCGATTTGGATCGCAAGATCTGCTCTTTTTCCTTTGTTTTCATTCATGATTTTAGTCGTCGATTCTGAGGATTGAGATCCCCCTGAATCGGAATCGATTTTAGCGAGTCCCTCTTGTGCGAGAGTTTTCCAATCTTTTTGTGATGAAAATTGTTGTACCATTTCTAAGTAAAGCGTTTTGAGCTCCTCTTTTTGACCATTTACTTTATACAGTTTCTCCAATTTAAACCACGGCTCCGGATTTTTGAGACAAGTTGTTTTGGATTCGTTAACGATTTTCAAGAGTTGTTCTGGTGAAAAAGTGGGGGAGCCAAGAGCCGCAAAAATCAAAAATCGTTGGCTTTGTTCATATTCTGGGGAGTCGGAGTAACGTTGACTGATATATTCGAGTTCATGATCGTTGATTCGATTCCATGTCTGAGGATCCCAAGCAAACCCGACGACGTAGTTGTTTGCCTCGTAGCGTCCCCCTTTCATATTCCATTTATCCCCTGAGGGCATGAATCCAAACCAAGCGTGACGACAGTTGGATCCTTCGCCAGAGATTGAGATACTGGGGATGGCAAATGCCTTTGCCGATTGGGTTGCGAAATAGGATTGATCGACGCAGATCCCTTTATTTTTTTTAATATTGGCAAGACTATAGCGCGCTTCAAAGGGCCAGTTTGCAATGAACTTATCTCCTTTGATTCTTGATTCATCATATTCGACATCGAAATAGGTTTTATCAAAAGACCCTCTTGCACTTCTTTGCTCTTTTAACGCCCATTCAAGTTCGGTGATTTCAATCGGACAATCGACGACGAATTTGAGTTCAGAGACCGACATCTCTTTGATTTTTGAGGCGAGGGCATTTTCTTGATCCTTTTTTTGAAAATAATCGAACAGCGGGAGCCACTGTTTTTCGTTGATCAATGGGAGAAGTTTTTTGTTCACTTGGTGATGGGGCCACTGCTCGGGAAGGGGTTGATCGTAGACGATGGCAAAAGCTCCTGCGAGTGAGGAGTAGTCGTTGATCTGATTGGAGTAGGTTTGAAAGAGGCTATCGAGAACGCTGAAGACTCCAATCAGATCATCTTCCGATTTGAGGATTAAGAGCGTTTTGGTTAATGCCGGGGGAGAGGAGAGAAAAAATTTCAAGGTTTCTGGTTTGAATCGTTTATAAAAAGCAACCTCCCCGTTATTGCCAAACAAGGAGTCCTCTTTTTTGAGGAGAGATTCATTTTCTCCAAGGATTGAGCAGATCCGAGCGAAGTTGAGACGATCGGTCCATTCCTTGGTATTCGCCTCTCCAGAGAGATAGGAGTCTAAAAGGGTTTGGCGAAGTTGTGCGGCGGCTTTGAGATACCCTCCTTGAGCGAGAAGCAGGTCGATCGCCTTCGTTT
Organism: Methylacidiphilum caldifontis; assembly: GCA_945877805.1. GTDB lineage: Bacteria > Verrucomicrobiota > Verrucomicrobiia > Methylacidiphilales > CAMAQI01 > CAMAQI01. The sequence continues at coordinate 10,103 of CAMCSM010000036.1, forward strand.
GATCGGCTTCAGTCAGTTCCATTTTTGTATTCAATAAAAAGGAGAAATCAGGTCCCTCCAATGAAGTAGGGTTGACGGAGTGATTACTTGAAGCCTGAGTAGAGGGGGGGGCTTGGAGTAAAGCGGTTTCGTCAATGAGTAAGGAAAGGTTTGTGTAGTGGTGTTCGAGTCGGTAGCGATCTTTGCCCTCTCCAAAAACGATTTCATCGGCGGAGATCTCAAGGAGTGGGTGTTTAGAGCCCAGTAGGAATGTTTTTCCCGATTTATAGTTTAGGGTATTGAGAAGGGTAATCTCTTTAGGCCAGAGATCCTTACGTTTTGCCAAGGCCTTGAGATCAAATTCGGCGTAGCTCAACGTCAGGGTAAGGAGCAGGAACCCAAGCAGTGATCGTGTATGGTACATATCGGTGTGAGAGTCTGTTTTAAATTTATTGAGAAGGCAAGAGGTTAGCTCGATAGCTGGATAGCTCCTGAGTGGAAAAAGCAGGATTAACCGCCACTCCCTGCGTGATAACGCATTAATAATTGGCAACCATTTGGAGAGCCGAGGGTAGGCAACCAGAAGCGGGGGTGAGAAGGGGCTTCGTAGTAACGCCAAGGAAAGGCAATTTTTAACCGCTGATTCACACTGATTAACGCTGATGGGTTAAATGCACTGAAAACTTAGCGATCTTTGTGCCTTTGCGTGAAAAATTTCCTTGAATTTCAATCCGTGTCGATCCGGGTCCATCCGTGGTTAAAGAAATGGCTGAGGGGTTCTGCGTTTGAAAACCGATCAGCCAAACAGCCTATCAGTCCATCAGCCTCACTTTTCCAAGCTGGGCAAAGGGGAGGATCAGCATCAGAGATCATTTTTATAAGTTCGCTGAGTATTCATTGCAAATTGTGAATTTTTCTTCCATTATTTTGAAATGGATTCGCTTAAGAATGGGGTTCAAAATCCCGCCGTGATTGATTTGGTTGCTCATGATCCCTCCTCTGATGAAGTTGTTCTGGGGATGTATGAAGAGAGAGAATGGGATGGCTCTGAGGAGAGGCTTTTCGAACTTCAGGAGAAATTCAATACCTATCTCTCTTTTGCTTTGGATGGAGAGATGGCGGAATCTTATCCGCACTATCAGGGGAAGAGGGTTCGATTGCAGTTGAACTGTTTTTTCTCTCCCGATTCCACTGCCTTTGCATTTTTAGATCAGGTCAAGGCAGCTCTTCCCGAGGGCTTTACTTTTGCGGTTTGTATTCCGGATCCGTCGCAGCCTTCGAGTGTGTGTGGCGTAGGGGACTGTGGGTGTCAGGAATCATAAATGAGTCTGGGTCGACTTCAATTCTTAGGCACAGGGACCTCCCAAGGGGTTCCGATGATCGGTTGTTCCTGTGCGGTTTGTCGATCGGAGGATCCTCGAGATCAACGACTCCGCTGTAGTGTCTGGATTCAAACACCTGAATCCTCTCTCTTGATTGATACCTCGCCGGATTTTAGAACTCAGGCACTTCGTGCCCGGATTCAAAGTTTGGATGCAGTTCTCTATACGCATGCGCATGCCGATCATGTCTTAGGACTCGACGATTTACGGTGTTTTTGTGAGAGAGAAAACCGCTCGATGCCGATTTACTCCCATCCTGAGACCTTGACGCAAATTCAAGGAATTTTTCCTTATGCTTTTTTTCCAAAGGTCCGCGTGAGTACTTATGTGCAAGTCGATCCGATTTCTGTGCAATCGACTTTTGAGTTGGGAGGGTGGAAGATTACTCCGTTGAAGGTAGAGCATGGATCGATTCAGACCTATGGGTTTCTTTTTGATCGAAAGGAGGGAAAGCGTTTTGTTTATATTTCGGATTGTAAACAGCTTTCAGAGGAGGTCATCGAGAGAGTCCAAGGGGTCGATTTTTTAATCATCGATGGACTGAGGCAGAAACCGCATCCGACTCATCTTTCGAATGAGGAGGCGATTGAGGTTGCTCTAAAAATAGCGGCGAAGCAGACCTATTTCACGCATCTGACTCATCATCATACCCATCGAGAGCGGGAGGGGATGATTCCTGAAGGGCTTTCGATTGCGATTGCTTACGATGGGTTAGAGATCGAGTTATGAAACTCTCGTTGAGATTGGATTATTTACGGGGGACTCTAGGAGTTCCTTTTTTGAGGATCTTTTTGTTGGGACTGTTTTGTTGGGGAGAGCTTTTATCGTCAGAAGCGTTACGAGATCACGCTCTGGTGGTTTATAATTTAAATTATCCTGAGAGCGAGGCGATTGCTCAGGAGTATGCAAAACTTCGAGGAATTCCCTCAGAACGTTTATTCGGTTTGGACTGTTCTCAGAATGAGGAGATATCACGTAGTGAATTTGATGAGACGATTTTAAAACCGCTCGAGCGACAGTTTTTACAGAAGAATTGGATTCAACGGTTTAAGGGGCTTGAGCGCTGTGGAGCAAAAGTCGTTGAGCTTAAGAAATCAGTTCGAAATGAGATTTGGATGATGATTTTGATTCATGGGATTCCTTTGAAAATTGCGAATGATCCTCTCGCTCAAGATCTTGAAGGAGTTCTGCCAGCACTCAATACCAATGGGGCGGCGATCGACTCGGAGCTTGCCCTTTTTCCGGTTTATGGTCTTCCCAAGACCGCTTTAATTCCGAACGCTTTTTATCAGCCAGAAGGGGGGAGTCGTTACAGTGTTTTTGATTCTGATCAGATGATTCTTGTCGGGCGATTAGATGGTCCCAATCCTGAAATTGTAAGAAGAATGATGCGGGAGGCCGTCGAGACGGAGGAGAAACGTCTTGTCGGTCGGGTTTGCCTGGATCTTCGAGGAATCAATAACCCTAAAGATCCCTATTCTCAAGGAGATACCTGGTTGAAAGCAGCGGTGATTTCTTTTCGAAAGCACGGCTTTACAATCGATCAAGATACCATGCCTGCTCTTTTTCCCGATTGGCTTCCGTGGAATCAGGTGGGGATCTATTTAGGATGGTATGAGGGAAATGCGATGGGACCGTTTATGAAGACCTCTTGTTTTGCTCCGGGAGCGATTGCGTATCATATCCATTCAACGAGCGCATCGACCCTACGGTCGAATAAAGAGAATTGGGTCGGCCCTTTGCTTACACAAGGGGCGACGGCAACGATGGGATGTGTCTATGAGCCGTATTTGGATATGACTCCTCATCTTGATGTTTTTGCTAAAAAATTATTAGAGGGATATTCATTTGGAGAGGCGGCTTATGCCTCCCAAAAATATTTATCTTGGATGACCACCGTGGTGGGAGATCCTCTTTACACCCCATTTCGAAAGCCGTTAGTGGAGGCGATAGAGGAGGCGAAGGAGCGTAAAACCGATCGAGTTCCGTGGTTGGAGATGCAACGGAGAAATCTGAAGCTCTTTGAGAAACCAGAGAGTTTTTCCTTAGACTTACTCTCCGATCTTTCACCGATTGAAAGCAATCCTTGGGTTTTAGAGGAGGCTGGAGATCTTTTGATGGCTCAAAAAGGGCAGAAGGCCTCAGCTCTTCCTTATTATGAAAAAGGATATTTGCATTGCGCTTTAGCCGTGGATCGGATGCGGGTAGGGTGTAAAATAGCACGGCTTACCGCGGTTTTAGGGAATTGGGAGCGGGCTTATGGGATCTTGATCGAGCTCGCAAAGAGAGATCCGGAGGAGTTTCAAAAAAAGGGGGGAGTTACTATGCTTAAAATGATTGCCGGATTCGCTGAGGCACCGGCAGTGCCTGTGGCTTTGGAGTTTTATTTGAAATTAGAATCAGGGATTTATGATCTCCCGTTTTAAACCGATTCTTTTCTTGGAGAGTCATCCCCGGATTCGCTCCTTATTCGACTCCTTTTGGGGGCTCTCCATGATCGAGAATGAAATGGTTCATTTTGCGAGTGAAAAAGATTTTTGGGACCATTCCCCTGAGGAATGCGCCCTTTTTTTAGTGGATCGACGTTTAATTGAAGTCGAGATCTTCGAATGGATGAGACAGGTTGAATTGAAGAAACCGCAAATGGTCAGTCGCATCATCTGGGTTGTGGAGACGAAAGAGGAACGAGACCGGATCATCGCCCTTGGATTTCAGAATGTGCTCAGACTTCCGTTTCAGTGGAGTCAATGGTTTCCAGTCATCCGTAAGATGGAGTTAAGATGGCGTTTGTGGCGACAATCGTGAGCCTTTTTTATCAATCCCTCTCGACAAAAAGAAGGAGACTGCTATCCAAGAGCTCACTATGTCAACAAACTTCGATACCACTCCGATTGATCAACTCATTGCTAACACAATTCGCACCTTAAGTTTGGATGCGGTGGAAAAAGCTCATTCAGGGCATCCCGGTCTTCCGATGGGATGTGCTGATTTTGCCGCGGTTTTGTGGACGAAGTTCATGAGGTACAATCCGGAGAATCCGAAGTGGCATAATCGGGATCGTTTTGTTCTCTCTGCCGGTCACGGCTCGATGTTGGTTTATTCGGTTCTTCATCTGATTGGGATTAAAGAAGTGACTTTGGATCAGTTGAAAAATTTTCGACAATGGCACTCGTTGACCCCTGGTCATCCTGAGGCACATGAAACCCCTGGCGTGGAAGTGACGACAGGACCGCTCGGACAAGGAACTGGGAATTCGGTTGGGCTGGCGATGTCACAAAAATTTTATGGAGCGACCTTCAATGTCGACGGTTTTCCGATTTCTGAGCACAAGACCTATGCGATTGTATCGGATGGTGATCTTCAAGAGGGGATTTCTCATGAAGCTGCCGCTTTAGCCGGTCACTTGGCTCTCGATAATTTGATTTGGTTTTATGACGATAATCATGTGAGTATCGAAGGAGATACGAGCATCTCTTATAGTGATGATGTTCCGAGTCGCTTTAAGGGGTATCATTGGCATGTGATTTCGATCGATGGACATGATTACAAACAAATCGAAGCGGCGCTTAAAGAGGCGAACGAAACGAAGGGTCGTCCGACGATTATCATTGGAAAGACTCAGATTGGAAAAGGATCTCCAAAATATCAAGGAACCTCACGCGCTCACTCCGATGCTTTTGGGCCGGAAGAGGTCGCCGCAACGAAGAAGAATTTGGGATGGCCTGAAGATCAAAGTTTTCTCGTTCCTCAACGAGTTTACGACTTTTTTGCCGATTGGCGTAAGACTCAGGCGCAGAATGAGAGTGCCTGGAATCAGCTTTTTGATCGCTATGCCGCAACTCATGCCGATAAAGCAAAACTCTTTAACGATTTCTTAGCGAAGAAGCTTCCTTCAAATTTAAAAGATCTTTTGCCGAAGTTTGGACCGGAAAAGGCCTATGCGACTCGAAATTCTGGCGGTGAGGTGATGAAGGCGATTTTCGCCAATGTTCCGAATTTCTTAGGGGGATCTGCCGATTTAGCCCCGTCGACAAAAACGATGGTCAAAGAGTACGGCTCTTATCAAAAAACAAATTATGCAGGTCGTAATCTCCACTTTGGAATTCGTGAGCATGGAATGGGAGCGATCGTTGCGGGAATGGGATATTATGGCGGGCTCATTCCGTTTGGATCAACTTTCTTTGTTTTCACCGATTACATGCGTCCTCCGATTCGGATCTCTGCCTTGAGCGGACTCCAAGGAATTTATGTGATGACCCATGACTCGATCTTCGTGGGTGAAGATGGACCGACTCATGAGCCGGTTGAGCAGCTTGCAACGATCCGTGCGATTCCAAATTGTTGTGTTCTCCGCCCAGGGGATGCGAATGAATCGGCTTATGCTTGGTTGGTTGCTTTAGAAAATAAAAATAAGCCAACGATTTTGTTGATGACACGCCAAGATCTTCCAACCTTTGATCGTACCAAGACCGGTTCCGTTGAAGGGCTCCTAAAAGGGGGATATACCCTTTGGGACTCGAATGCCGGATCGCTTCCTGAGCTGATTTTGATTGGAACCGGCTCGGAGCTCCATCTTGCGTATGAGGCCGGACAAAAAATTGCGGCTGAAGGAAAATCAGTCCGAGTGGTCTCCTTGCCTTCATGGGATATTTTTGAAGCTCAATCTCAAGATTATCGCGATCAAATTTTACCTCCTTCGGTGACGAAACGATTAGCGGTTGAAGCCGGTATTACCATGGGTTGGGAGCGCTACATTGGCGATAAAGGAAAGTTTATCGGGGTCAATAAATTCGGAGCCAGTGCCCCTGCTAAGAAATTGGCTGAGGCATACGGATTGACGGTCGATAACGTTTATCAAACCGCCAAGTCTTTACTCTAAACCGTTAAGTTGAATCAAGGATCTCCGATGAATCACTTCACTCCTGAACAGCTCCTGCAATCTCTTCAATGGCGTTATGCCGTAAAACAGTTTGATGCGACAAAAAAGATTTCTGAAGCGGTTTGGAATACGCTCGAAGAGGCCTTGGTGTTAACTCCCTCTTCGTTTGGATTACAGCCTTGGAAATTTTTAGTGGTGACCGATCTTGCGATTCGCCAGCAGTTGATGGCTCATTCTTGGAATCAGCCTCAGGTTGTCGATTGTTCTCATCATGTGGTCTTTACGATTCAGAAGAATCTTGGAGAGGCACAAATCGATCGCTTTTTGGATTCAACAGCAGCGACTCGTGGAGTTGCTCGTGCGAGTTTGGACGGATATCGTGGAATGATGGTCGGTAATTTGGTTAAAGGTCCACGTCATTCGATCATCAATGAGTGGGCGACGTTTCAATCTTATATTGCCCTTGGAAATTTTATGACCGCTGCTGCGGTGATTGGGGTTGATACCTGTCCGATGGAGGGTATCGATGCGCTCAAATACGATGAGATTCTTGGGCTTTCGGGGAGTGAGTATCAAACCGTTGTTGCCTGTGCAGCAGGGTATCGATCTTCGACGGATAAATATGCTTCATTAGCGAAAGTTCGTTATCCGAAGTCTGAGATGATTCGTCATATTTAATCTTCTCGCCCCTGAGTCCTGTATCGAGTTAAACTGGTTGCTATGGCACGGGTTCTTTACGCAGTGATGGGAAATACGCATGGTCACATCATGCGAACTCAGTCGATCGTCGGGCGACTCCCCGAGCATGAGTTTTATTTTGTAGGCGGAGGACGGGTTCCTGCTGCTTTTGGTAAACAATATCCGATCCTGGAGGTTCCTGTTTTAAGAACGGTTCATAAGAATCAAACGGTTTCGGTTTGGGGGGTCATTCAACAAATTTTTCTTTGTTTAAAATCGATTCCGAAAGTGCGGCGTCAGATTTTGGATCTCGTTCAGGAGTGGAAGCCGGATGTGGTGATCGTCGATCGAGAGTTTTTTACGCCGATCGCGCTTTTGGGTCAGAAGATACCGGTTTTGGGAATTGATCACTCGCATGTGATGAAGGCTTGCGATTATCCCGTTCCTTCCGATCAATGGCTTTCATGGAGCCTTGCGATGTTGAATGACTATTTGTTGTTTGATTTCACTCGTAAAAATCTAGTCGTCTCCTTTTTTCATCCGCCGCATAAGAAAGGGAATCAGGATGAACTCTTTCCGGCAATCGTCCGTCCCGAGGTTCCGTTGGTTCAGCCGAGAAATGGAGATTATATTCTTCTTTATCAGACGAGTAATACCTTTGGCGCATTATTAGAGGTGATGAAACAACTGCCCCGACGAGTGGTGGTCTATGGGTTTCGCAATGAACATGTCGTGGAGGGAAATATTACGTATAAGCCTTATGATCCGCGGGATATTTTAGAAGATCTTGCGGGATGTTATTATGCGGTGGTGAATGGGGGCCATAATTTAATCTCAGAGGCTTTGTTTTATGGAAAACCGGTTTTCTGTTTTCCGATTAAGATGCTCTTCGAGCAATATATTAATGCATGGCATGTAAGAGCATTGGGCTACGGTGATTTTTCAACGACACGACAGCCGAAGGCAGAGTTATTCTTAGAGTTCGAGGCGAAGGTGGAGGCGGCGAGACAGCGGATCTGTGTCGAGTTTCATGAAGGGACTGATCTGTTGGTGAAACGAGTCGAAAAGTTCATTCAGACCCGTGTATGAAAATCGCTTATATAGCCTATCAATATCCAACGCTGACGCAGACTTTTATTCAAAGAGAGATTAAGAGCGTTGCCGCTTTAGGGATTGAGATTGAGGTCCATGCGATGCGAGGGGTGAAAGCTCCATTGAATGACTCGCTCCCTTTAAGAGTGACGATTCACCCTTTTTTTCTTTGGCGATTGTGGCTTCTGATTTTTAAAATTCCGAGAGAATTGGTTCGAGACCCTTCGTTGGTCGGGAGTGGAATCCGATTTCTCCAAGGGAAAAAGTGGCGTGGGGCTGATGATTTTCTGATTAATCTTTTAGGAGTCGGATTTGCGTTTTCGACCGTAGAGCAATTTAGAAAGTCGGATATCGATCATTATCATGGAGTTTGGGCCACCGGAATGACGACGGCGGCGGCTTTGTTGGCAAAGATGACGGGGAAGCGATTTAGTATGGGAGCACACGCCTTTGATGTCTATCGCAACGGGGGAGATTCCTTTTTAAAAGAGAAAATCGCTCGTGCCTCCTTTGTTCATACGACGACTCTGGCGAATGTTCGTTATCTTCAATCCCTCGTGCCTCGCGCCCATGTGATCCTTTCGCGCAGAGGATTAGAGTCACTTCCTGATCTCGCACAGAAAGAGGGGAGGGACATTTTTGGTCTGCTCTCGGTGGCTCGACTGGTTCCGAAAAAGGGATTGGACTATCAGATAAAGATCTGTCAGGAGCTTAAGAGAAACGGTTTTGTTTTTATTCATCGAATCATTGGGGAGGGGATTCTTCGAGAGGAGCTCCAAAGGCAGATTCGTGAAGCGGGATTAGAGAAAGAGATTCAACTTTTGGGGGCTCTTTCGCAGAGCGAGGTACAACGCTATTATGCAAAGTCCGATCTTTTTTGGCACACCGGACTTGTCGATGCAGAGGGGGATCGAGATGGACTTCCGAATGTAATTCCGGAGGCCTTTTCTTGGGGGCTTTGTGTGGTGAGTAGTCCTACCGCTGGAGCTGATGAGGCGGTGATTCACGGGGAGACGGGCTGGGTCCTCGACCCTCGTCAGGTCGAGGAGGGCTCACAAGCCATTCAGGCGTTGGCAAAAAATCATTCCCTTCGAGAAAAACTTGGTAAATCCGGTCGTCGATGGGTCGAAGAGAATTTTATGAGTCAGAAGAATGCAATGATTTTAGAAGAGGCCTTTAAAGCGGTTAAAGGAAATACAAGGAGCTAGTTTGAGCCGCAAAAGAACGCAAAAAACACAAAATAAAAGGCAAAAGGTTTTAAAAATCTATTCCTATTGCAAGATCTCTGTTTAAAGGCTTACACTATTTTTATGAATTCAGAAAATCAGCCTCCTTTACCTCTTGCCATTCCCCTGATGACTACGAAGGAGAAAATCGCTTCGACCGCCTGTCATATTGGCGCTATTTTCTCCATGATTCCGCTCGCTGGGGTGGCGGTTCCTTTTATCATTTGGCAGACTTTTAAAGGGGAATCAGATTTTATCGATAGTCATGGCAAGAAGGCCTTTAACTTTCAAATGACTTTGCTTTTAATGCGAATTCCGAGCTATGTCTTGACCGTGGCGCTGATTGGATTTCCGATGCTTGTGATCATTGAGTTCGTTTCGATTCTCTTTTCAATCATTGCCGCAATTCGAGCCGGTCGAGGATTGGCCTATTCCTATCCCTTTCACTACCCCTTTATTCGTTGATTGAGGTCAGTCGAATCATCGCTGAAAGGGCGTGGGCATCGAGCTTTTCCAGTTCGGCAAGACCGGCCACTTTGGGGGCTGCCTTACGGATCGATTGGGCATCGTATTGAACCATGCTTGTCCGTTTATAAAACTGTTCGATCGTCAGTCCTGCGAACGATTTACCAGCTCCCCCTGTGGGGAGGGTGTGGCTCGGACCGGCCCAATAGTCGCCGACGGCGACAGGACTGTAGTTTCCGATGAAGATGGCCCCTGCATTTTTGATCTTCGAGATCGCTCTCTTCGGGTTTTTTACAATCAAGGAAAGATGTTCGGGAGCGTATTGATCCACAAGAGTGAAGGCGAGATCTAAGGTCGGAACGAGGAGCAGATGACAGCCGTTTTGCAGTACCTCGAGGATAAATTCTTTGCGAGCACATTGTTGCGCTTGAAGGAGGAGCTCCTCTTGAACCGCTTTTAAAAGGGAGAGTGAGGGGGAGAGGAGAATCGCTTGGCTTCCATGTCCATGTTCCCCTTGAGCGAGGAGATCGGCGGCAATAAAGGCCGGGTTTGCGCTCTCATCGGCAATGACCGCGATTTCGCTCGGTCCTGGAAGCAGATCAATCGAGACCGCGCCGCAGACCTGACGTTTTGCCTCAACGACGAAAGGATTTCCAGGGCCGAAGATCTTTTGCACGCGTTTGATCGTTTCGGTTCCGTAAGCAAGAGCGCCGATCGCTTGAGCTCCTCCCATTTGATAGATTTCAGTCGCCCCACAACGTTCGAGGGCATAGTGAAGAAAGGGATTGATGGATGGAGGAGTCGCCACGACGATTTCCGGAACTCCAGCCAGTTGAGCGAGACCAACGGTCATGAGAGCCGTGGAGACCAGAGGGGCAGTTCCACCGGGGACATAAAGTCCGACGCGTTGAAGGGGATGATACATTTCGCCGACCCAAGCCCCGTCCTGGTTTTTTTGACTCCATTTTTTTGGAATGTTTCTTTTCGAAAATTGACGGATATTTTTCAGTGCCCCGTCGAGTAATTGAATGATCGCCTTATCTGGTTGAGGTGCCTTCGATCGGAGGCGGATCGTTTTGGCGGTAAAAGCGGCCCGATCAAATTTTTTGGTATAACGGAGGAGGGCTTTATCCCCATCATGGCGAATGGCCTTTAATATCTCGGAAACCGTTGCTGCGATTTCGACATTCGGTTCGGCAAATCGATTCAAGGAAAGCTGACTACGAAGAATGGCTGTTTTCGAAAGAGTTTGAATAGAGGGTATTTTCACAGAATGTACTATCATTATGCTTTGAAGGAGTTTTGAAAAGAAGGAATTTAAAACCATCTTTAACCACGGATATCGCGGATCACACAGATATAAAGGCATTAAAAACAGAGGAGATTCGTTCCGGCAGCCGAACGAATCCAAATAAATGAGAAAAACGATCTCTTCAAACGCGTTTGAGAGAGTCGTTTATTTCATTGTTTGAATTCCGATCTTCATCGGAATTTACACTGTTTTTTGGATTGAAAATTTTAAACGCCGCGCCGCTGCGTCGCCTGCCCCGAGTTTTGTATCGGGGCTGCGGGAGCCAGGTATTGAATCTCTTTCATTCGTTCTCCGTCTATCCCGTATTTCACCTCCCCCCCATCAGCCCAACAGTCCATCAGCCGATTAGCCGATTAGCCCCTCTTTCTCCGCGGTTGTGCCCCCACTCCCCTGCATTTAAAATAGTATTTCTTTGTTTTTTCATGACGAATCTGAATTTTATTCTAAGGGGAGTGAATTAACTTTTGAATTCGGGGAGTGGAAAGCTCCTCTTTCCAGATCGGGTCTGATTGGAGGCTTCCTTTGATCGATTGGGGGCTAATCTGATAGGCCTTCATTAACATTTTATAGGCCTTTTCCTTTTGATTTTGAACGAGGAGGAGGGTCGCTTGAGCGTAGATCCAAGAGGGGTTTTTCGGGTTTTTCTTCAACTGAAACTCAACCGCTTTTTGAGTGACTTCAAAGCGGCCAAATTGGGCAAGAAGCCCAAAGATATTTTGGAAGACCTCGGTCGGGAGATCGGGGAGTTGAAGCAGTGTTAAGGCGGGGGGATCGATCTCTTCAATTTTCTTTTGGGCGATCAAGTTTTGGATCAATTGGAGATAGAGGTCAGGATCGTTGGTCGTACTGAGAAGATTTGTTCGGATCTGCTTTTCTGATTCATCCAACTGGACCTGTTCCTTGATGATTTTGAGTATACTCTGATATTGGCTTTGATAAGGATCTTTTTTAAGAGCCCCCTCGAGGAGTGATTTTGATTCAGAAAAATTTCGTTTTCGTAGAAGGACTTCACTGAGTCGCATGACCACTTCGGCGTGATCGGGGGCGAGCTGTAAGGCCTGTCGGTAGGCGTATTCCGCCTCATCAAACATTTTATGATGGAAATAGAGGTTTCCGATCGAACACCGTAACTTTGAGAACGATCGTGTGGCAGGGGGGTCTTGAAAATAGCCCGGTTCCGAGATTAAAAATGAGCTGTAGCGATCCCAGAATTCACGGTCTTTTTTCACGATTTCAACGCTGATCTTAGCGACGGGTTCAGAGTTGATTTTGAGTAATAGACCATGTGGTGTGGCGTAGTCGTACATCCAAGGAATCGGAAAACTTTCTTCGAGATAAAAGGCATGTTCTTTTTTATTTTTTTCAAAGATGTTTTTGGCAATCACTCCATTAATTAAGAAGACATCTTCAAATCCACTGAGCTCGACTTTTCCATTGGAACCAGGGGTCATCTTTTGTTGCGCGGCGAGATTGAAGCATTGACTAAACTCCTCATCCGTAGGCATCGAGAGACTTCCCTTCGGATATTGATTGGGGCGTCCGAGCCATTTTTCAAAGGCCGTAAATGATTGAGGACGATGAAGATCGTCGTAGTGATGACGAATATAGTCCAAATAATAGTGATCGGCTAAGGCATTCTGAGTGATGATGTAGAGATCCGATCGATCAAAGGAGGGATCTCGCTTCCATTGCGGATCTTGGGTGCTTTCACAAAAAATGGTGTAGGTCGGAATAAAACGACCAGGATCCGTTCCCCCAAAGATAATCGCTCCCGGTTCAAGATCACGAAGCATATCGACTCCAAAATGCCATCCAAACCAGCGGTCTCTTTGATTGGAGGTTCCGATATTATCTTGGAGAGGGATGAGGCATAAGAGAGCCACCGCAGGAATCCACGGCGAAAAATTAAAATCGTTATTATTTTGAAGATAGAGGATTCCGGAGAGGAGTCCGTACCCGATGCCCACAACGAGAATGCAATGAGATTGAAGATGAAAGACTTTCATCGACCATTGCGAGAGGAGATCAATCGTTGGGGGAGGGGAGATGAAGGTCATGAGAATAGCGAGAAAGAAGTAACTGAGAGTTAATGAGTAAAGCCAAGCCTTTTGCCTTTTTGAAAAACGATGCAGATAGATGAATAATGGAAAAAGAGCGAGAACCAGCGGAAGTGAAAAATTATCCTCTAGGCTATGATAGTAGATCCAAATCCCTTGTCCTATTTTTTTAAAATATTGAAATTGATCTTCAGCAGAGTCGATGGAGGGCTGCTCGTTCGGAGGAGTATATTTAACTAACGGACCTAGAGTGTTTTTAATTAAAGTCGTTAAACTATCCCCATATTGCCCTCTTGAGATGGCATGGTAAAATCCCCCTTTTTCACTGGCATAACCCCAATTCATCGGCGGATTTGTCGAAGAGGCAAATCGCATATAACCGTAGAGACTTAAAGCAAGCCAACCGAGAATGAGAATAGCGACAATCGATTTCCATCGAACGGTCGAGGTTGCGATTAAGCCAATTAAAAAACTCGTGAGGAAAATAAAAAAGGCTCCCGTAAAGGACTCGATCGTAAACCAATCTTTCATCCAGAAGGTCAAGAGAAGTAGAGCCATTAAAGCTCCTAAGCTCCCTTTCAATAGCGGTCTCCATTCGACTCTTTTCGTTTTCCAGAAAATCATCAGCCCGCATAAAAGAAAAAGTAAGAGAGCTAAGCGTTGAGTGATCGTTTGCAGGTCGGGGTTGTCGGAGAACCAGACCATCACCGTCATTGAAGAGAGGGCGAGAGAGATAACCGCAAGGAAGAAGTCGACAAAAAAGTCCGATTCAACCATCCAGATGCCGATTAAAAAAATCGGGGCTAAAAAAAGTAATGTTTGATGATTGGTCAGTCCGATTGAGAAAAGAAAGACAGAGGCATAGATCCAAGATTTCTCTTCAGGGGTTCGCGTCCATCGGTAGAAGCAAACAAGTGTCGACATCAGACAGAGGGCATTGAGGGTGTAGACCTCGGCGATCACCGCTTGACTCCACATGACATCACTCAAAGCGATGATCATTCCGGATGCGATCGAACACCAAAACGAGGCCCGTTGAATCAGAGGAATCGAAGTATGGATTCGTGCTCCGATCCAACGTGAGGAGTGAGAGACTAAGAGGGTCAGGAGTCCATTGGCAAGAGCCCCACAAATCGCTGAAAAAAGATTTACCCGCCAAGCAACATTTCCGTAGGGAAAAAAATTGGAGAGGAGCCAAGTCCCGATTGTCCAGAGCGGATAGCCTGGAGGGTGCGGGACCCCAAAGTGAACGGCAGCGGTAATGAACTCTCCCGAGTCCTCTAAAGTGACGCTTGGAGCGAGGGTATAAACGTAAATAAAAAGCGAGAGCAAAAAAACGACTGCAAAGGCGAGGGAGTCCCATTGATTAAATCGAGGATTGAGTCGTGGTGAATCCATACAGAGAGGATTCAATGTAAGGCAGTTTTTACAGAGAACAATGAAATTGCATTCGAATCTGCGTTAAGATTTAACTTCATATCAAGAATACAACATATTTATTATGTTCCAAAAAACCATCCCTCGACTAATCATAACTATTAACCCCACCCCCCTCTGGGCAAGGGTACCCTTTTTTGCAATCACGTTGTTTCTGTGGAAGGGGAGATATTCCTTCACTTAAAGTAAATTAAAAAGAGGATGTCCGAGCTAAAACTAGCTTTAGTGAACGATCATGAATGAAGGCAAACGAAATTGAACTTGTTATGCACCAGTGTTATGCATTTATCTATTATATTCGTAAGTCGTTTGAAGTGAAGGGTCTGGACAGAGAGGGATTGACGCCCTGTTACCCTATGTCGTCCTGGAGTGGTGCTCCGCACGAGGAGGTGTAGCTCTTTCAGAGAGGGATTGACTACGTCTTGACTGATTTGACTTTGTGAGGGGGGGGATGTCCTTCGGACGGGTGATCGAACGGCGTTCGAATCCTATGATTAATTGTCGCTGTCGCGACGAAATACTGGACAGAGAGGGATTCGAACCCCCGTTAGCTTTCGCTAAAGTAGTTTTCAAGACTACCGCATTCAACCACTCTGCCATCTGTCCGAGAATGGAAGGAATACTCTATCGGCTCTTTCTTTGTTTGAAAAGCAAGAAGTTAGCTCAGCAGCAATTCCGAAAACTAAAGTTTTCGGAAGTCCCCATCCCTAGAGGGATGGATTGAATGCATAGGGGAGCGCATCGAATCCTTTAGGATTCGAAATG